>NZ_FNSO01000003.1:342847-685694 GCF_900105945.1 Amycolatopsis tolypomycina
TCGGCGGCCTCGCGCTGTGGATCCTCGGGTACGTCGCCGTCAGCCAGATCGGCTACACGATCAACACCCGCGTGCTGACCAGCGGTTCACCCGGTGGTGTGACGGCCTACAGCAACGCCTGGCTGCTCTTCCAGCTGCCGTACGGCGTCATCGGCGTCTCGCTGCTGACGGCGATCATGCCGCGGATGAGCCGCGCGGCCGCCGACGGCGACCACAAGAAGCTGATCGGCGACCTGTCCTACGCGTCCCGGATCTCGACGGTGATGCTCGTCCCGATCTCCGCGGTGATGACCGTGGTCGGCGGCTCGATCGGCATCGCGCTGTTCACCTTCGGCAAGGGCACGCTCGAAACGGCCGAGCGGCTCGGCGACGCGCTCGCGATCTCGGCCTTCGCCCTGCTGCCGTACGCGCTGGTCATGCTGCAGATGCGCGTGTTCTACGCGATGAAGGACGCCCGCACGCCGACGCTGATCATGATCGTGATGACGCTGGTCAAGGTGCCGCTGCTGTACCTGTGCCCGGTGCTGCTGGCGCCGGACAACGTCGTGCTCGGCGTGATGATGGTCAACGCGCTCACGTTCGTGGTCGGCGCGATCCTCGGCCAGGTTTGGCTGTGGGTGACGCTGGGCAACTTGCGCAGCAAGCGGGTGATCGGCGTGATTCTCTTCACGGTGGTGGCGAGCGTCCTCGGGGTGGCCGCGGCGTGGGTCGCCGGCAAGCTCGTGCCGGACTTCTTCGGCCCCCGGCTGGGTGCCTGGGTGAAGCTGTTGCTGCAGAGCATCGTCGGCATCGTCGTCTCGTTCGGCGTGCTCATGGCGCTGAAGGTCGAGGAGCTGAAGCCGGCCACTTCGAGGTTCACCCGGTTGATCAAGCGCGGGTAACGATTGTGGTACGGAAAGCGACGACTCCCGCGTCGTATTCTGGGTAACCTTGGAGCGGGGAGCTAGCGGGAGAGTGCGGGTGGACACGAGGCGGAGCGAACAGGCGGGGGGTGCGAACCACGTGGGCAAGGCCCAGGTCGGATCGCTGGCCCCCGGGCGTGTGGTCGGCGACGGCCGCTACCGCCTCCTCGCGCAGTTCGGCGTGGACGAGCGGGGCGACGCGCACCTTTGGCGTGCCCGCGACGGGCAGCTCAAGCGGGACGTCGCGCTGACACTGCTGGTCGGCGACCCGGCGGATCCCGAAGCCGCCCGGCTGGCCCGGCGGACGCTGGAGCGCGCCACGCACGCGTCGAAGTTCGGCCACGGCGGTGTCGCCCGCGTGCTGGACGTGCTCGCCCTCGGCAGCGGCATCACCTCGAGCGAAGGCCTGCTCGGTGTCGTCGTCGCGGAGTGGACCAAGGGCAGTGACCTGGTCGACCTCGTCGCGCAGCGGCCGGTGGCGCCCGCCGCGGCCGCGCGGATGGTGCAGGCGCTGGCCGAAGCCGTCGAGCAGGCGCACCAGAACGGCCTCGTGCTCGGCCTCGATCACCCCCAGCGACTGCGGCTGACGCCGAACGGCGCGCTCAAGCTCGCGTTCCCCGGCCCGCTGCCGGAGTCGACGCTGCGCGACGACGTCAAGGCGCTCGGCGCGGTCCTCTACCTGCTGCTGACCGGCCGCTGGGCACTGCCCGGCGGCCCGCCCGCGATCCCGGCGGCGCCGATGACGCCGCAGGGCCGGGTGGTCCCGCCGCGCCAGCTGGTGCCGACGGTCCCGGCCGACCTGTCGTCGCTGGCCGTGCGCACGATCGAGGACGGCGGCAACGGTGGCATCCGCACCAGCGCGGCCATCCTCCGCATGCTCGAGCAGGTGGCCGAGGAAGAGGAGCGCACCCAGCTGATCAAGGCCGTCGGCGGCGACCCGGCCGAGAGCGAAGGCACCGTCTGGACCACGAAGAAGCCGGTCAAGGACGTCGCCCGGCGGCGCAAGCTCGCGCTCGGCGTCACCGTGCTGGTGGTCGCGACCGTCGTCATCCTCGCCTGGGGCGGGCTGATGCTGATCAACGTCTTCCAGGGCGATTCGAAGGCGAGCGGGCCGACGATCAACGTCGCCGCGCCGCCGGCGTCGAGCCAGCAGAACGGCACCCAGCCGCCCGCGTCGTCGTCGGCTCCGGCACCGCCGCCCACGCCGGCCGTGGGCGCCCCGGTGGCCCCGCAGTCGGCGGCCGTCTACAACCCCGAAGGCTCGGGTGACAACACCGGGCGGGCGAAGAACGCGATCGACGGCAAGCCCGAGACCGAGTGGCGCACCGAGAAGTACAAGCAGCAGTTCCCGGTCATCAAGCCGGGCGTGGGGCTGGTCGTCACCTTCAAGGACCCGATCAACCTCAGCCAGGTGAAGATCACCGGCGGCACCCCGGGCACCAAGGTCGAGATCCGCTCGGCGACCGGGAAGAACCCCGACCTGGCCGACACGAAGGTGGTCGGCAACGGCGACCTGAAGGACGGCGAGACGACGATCCCGCTGGCCCAGCCGACCCAGGGTGAGTACTTCATCGTCTGGATCACCCAGCTGGGCGGCGCCGACGGGCAGTTCATGACCGAAATAGGTGACCTGTCCTTCCTGCCTGCGGGGTGACGCACCCGACAGGGTCAGTAGGCTCTGCCGGGTGACAGCTGCAGCTCCCACGGATGCGGATCTGATAGCGGCTCACGCCGCGGGGGACCCTCATGCGTTCAGCGAACTCGTCCAGCGACATCGCGACCGGATGTGGGCGGTGGCCCTGCGCACGGTCCGCGACCCGGAAGAGGCCGCCGATGCCTTGCAGGACGCGTTCATCTCGGCGTTCCGCGCGGCCGGGAACTTCAGAGCGGAGTCGCAGGTCACGACGTGGCTGCACCGGATCGTGGTGAACGCCTGCCTCGACCGGATCCGCCGCCGCCAGGCGCGCCCGACCGTGCCGCTGCCGGAAACCGGGTTCAACGAGCCCGCCACGCCCCGCGACTCGATGGCCGAGCGGGAGACCAGCCTGCTCGTGCGCGAGGCGCTCGACCAGCTGCCCGAGGAGCAACGTGCCCCGATCGTGCTGGTCGACGTCGAGGGCTACTCCGTGGCCGAGACGGCGAAGATGCTCGGCATCGCCGAAGGCACGGTGAAGAGCCGGTGCGCCCGGGGCCGCGGGAAACTCGCGAAGGTTCTCGGGCACCTGCGGAACCCCGATGCGATTGCGAACGTCCCAACTCACGAAAGCAAACGGGCCGGGCGTCAGCCGGGTAGCGGGGAGGGACGATGACGGACGAAAGCCGGGGGATCGGGGGGACCATCGGTCCGCCCTGGTCTGTCGACGTGCTCGCCGACCTCCACGCCGGTGTCCTGGACGACACGCGGGCGGCGGAGCTGTGGCCGCTGGTCAACGCCGATCCCGAAGCCCGGGCGATCCTGGACGCCCTCGACGCCACGCAGGCCGACCTGGCCGCCCTCGCCGACGCGCCGGCCCCGCCGATGCCCGCGGAGTTCGCCGCCCGGCTGGACGCGGCGCTGGCCGCCGAAGCGGCCGCCGCCTTTCCCGGACAAGCGCAGGCGGCACCGCGGCAGGCCGGGCCCGGGAACGCCCCGGTGGTGGACCTCGCGGCGGCCCGGCGGCGCCGGAACAAGCGGCTCGGCTGGGCCGCCGGCGTCCTGACCGCGGCCGCGGCGGCGGTCGTCGCCGTGACCGTCGCGATCCCGAACACTTCGCAGCAGACAGGCACCCCGAACGTCGCCGCGCCCACGGGCCCGTCGGTCGGCAACGACGGCGCCGGCGCGCAAGCGCTGGTCGGCAAGGCGATCGGCGTCCGCGACTTCGGCCCGTTGCAGAACGAAGACCGCCTGGACGCGTGCATCGCGGCCGCCGGGCTCGACCCGAAGGTGCGGCCCGAGGGCATCCGCCCGGTGAACGTCGGCGGCAAGGCCGGGGTGATGATCATCCTGACCACCGGCAAGCTGGCCCAGTTCCGGCTGGTGGCCTTCGGCGCCGACTGCGGACCGGGAAATCCGGCTGTGCTCTTCGACAAGGTCGTCGGGGAGAAGTAGCGGCTGTCACGGCTGGGAACATGGCCACCTACGATCGTGTTGAGCCTGGTACACGGGTCACTACGAGCGGAGGTCACGGGTGGCTGCCGAGGAAATCAGGAACCTGATCATCGTCGGGTCGGGTCCTGCCGGATACACCGCTGCCGTTTACGCGGCGCGGGCCCAGCTTGAACCGCTGGTGTTCGAGGGCACGCAGTTCGGCGGCGCGCTGATGACGACGACCGAGGTCGAGAACTTCCCCGGGTTCCGCGACGGCATCATGGGTCCGGACCTGATGGAGGAGATGCGCAAGCAGGCCGAGCGCTTCGGCGCCGAGCTGCGCGCGGAGGACGTCGAGTCGCTGGAGCTGACCGGGGACGTCAAGTACGTCCACGCGAACGGCAAGCGCTACGCCGCCCGCGCGGTCATCCTCGCCATGGGTGCCGCGGCGCGGTACCTGAACGTGCCGGGCGAGCAGGAGCTGCTCGGCCGCGGTGTGTCGGCCTGTGCGACCTGTGACGGCTTCTTCTTCCGCGACCACGACATCGTGGTCGCCGGCGGTGGCGACTCGGCGATGGAGGAGGCGACCTTCCTGACGAAGTTCGCGAAGTCCGTCACGATCGTCCACCGGCGCGACGAGTTCCGCGCGTCCAAGATCATGCTCGAGCGCGCCCGCGCGAACGAGAAGATCAAGTGGCAGCTGAACTCGCAGATCACCGGGGTGCTCGGCGACGGCAAGGTCGAGGGCCTGCAGCTGAAGGACACCAAGGACGGCTCCGAGTCGACGCTCGACGTGTCGGGCTTCTTCGTCGCGATCGGCCACGACCCCCGCAGCCAGCTGGTGAAGGGGCAGGTCGACCTGGACGAGGACGGCTACGTCGTCACGAAGGGCAAGACGTCCTTCACGAACCTCGACGGCGTCTTCGCGGCCGGCGACCTGGTGGACCGCACCTACCGGCAGGCGATCACCGCCGCGGGCTCCGGGTGCAGCGCGGCGATCGACGCGGAACGATGGCTCGCGGAGCACGGCGAGGCCGACGCCCACGAGGCGGCCGAGCTGGTCGGCGGCGGCTACGGCGCGGGCACCAACTGACTTTCCGGCGTTCAACCCACTCGAAGGAGAAACCATGGCCAACACCGTCAAGGTGACCGACGCGACGTTCGTCGACGAGGTCCTGACCAGCGAGAAGCCGGTCCTCGTCGACTTCTGGGCCACCTGGTGCGGCCCGTGCAAGATGGTCGCCCCGGTGCTCGAGGAGATCGCGGCCGAGAACGGCGAGAAGCTGACCATCGCCAAGATCGACATCGACGAGAACCCGAACACGCCGCGTGACTACCAGGTGATGTCCATCCCGACGCTGATCCTGTTCCAGGGCGGCAAGCCGGTGAAGCAGATCGTGGGCGCGAAGCCGAAGGCCGCGCTGCTGTCGGACCTCGCCGACGTCCTCTGAACCGAACCAGCCCGGCGAACCCGGGGCCTGCGGGAATCCTCCTGCGGCCCCGGGTTCGTCTTCGTTCGGGCGAATCTGCCGCCGGTGGGTCAATCAGTGCGTGATCGCGACCACGCCGGGTACTCCACTAACGGGTTCTTGACGCACCTACCGGGCCTGCGCTGTCACCCAGAGTTGGCAAGGCACAATAGAGGGCCTGGGCTCATCCCAGCGAAGGTTTTCCGAAAGTCCTGCCACGCACCGAGCCCCCGAATTCGGTGCCTGAGGAAAGAGCGAGGAGTGCATGCGGGTACTCCGCCGCGGTGACGCCGGTCCGGACGTCGCCGAGATCAGGTCCATCCTGGCCGGGATGGACCTGCTCCCGCCGGTCACCGGTACCGACGGCTACGACGCGTTCGACGTCGCCGTCGAGCACGCCGTCCGTGCCTTCCAGCAGCGTCGTGGGCTGATGACCGACGGCATCGTGGGTCCGGCGACGTTCCAGGCGCTCAAGGGCGCCAGCTACCACCTGGGCAGCCGCCCGCTGTCGTACATGATCGCGTCGCCCGTCCACGGCGACGACGTCTTCACGCTGCAGGAGCGGCTCACCGAGCTCGGCTTCGACGCCGGCCGCCCCGACGGCTACTTCGGCCCCGCCACCGAGCGCGCGCTCAAGACGTTCCAGCGCGACATGCGCCTGACCCCGGACGGCATGTGCGGCCCGGCGACCATCCGCGAGCTGCACCGCCTGTCCTCGCCGCGGGCCCGGGGCGGACGCCCCGTGTTCCTGCGCGAGCAGGAGCAGGTGCGCCAGGCCGGTCCGCGCCTGCGCGGCAAGCGCATCGTGATCGACCCTGGCCACGGCGGCGAAGACCTCGGTGTGGTCGCCGGCGGGCTGCGCGAGGCCGACATCGCGTGGGACCTCGCCCGCCGCCTCGAAGGCCGGATGAAGGCCACCGGCATGGAGGCGCTGATCTCCCGCGGCCCGAACCACAGCCCCACCGAGCTGGAGCGCGCCAAGTTCGCCAACGACGCCGGCGCCGACCTGTTCCTGTCCCTGCACAGCGACAAGAACCCGTCGCCGCGCGCGCAGGGGGTCGCGAGCTTCCACTTCGGCAACGGCAACGGCACGACGTCGACGGTCGGCGAGCTGCTGGCCGGCTTCATCCAGCGCGAGGTCGCGGCCCGCACGGGCATGCTCGACTGCCGCACGCACTACAAGTCGTGGGACATCTTCACCCGCACCCGCTGCCCGGCGGTCCGGGTCGAGATCGGCTACCTGACGAACCCGGACGACGCCCGCAAGCTCGGCGACCCGGCGTTCCGCGACATCGTCGCGGAGGGCATCCTGATCGCCGTCAAGCGCCTGTACCTGCTCGGCGAGGGCGACCAGCCGACGGGCACGTTCACGTTCGCGGACGTCCTGGCGCACGAGCTCGCCAAGGCCGAATAGGGCCGACCACAACCCCTAGCGGCTCTCCTTCACCTGCCCCACCACACCTGGGGACGCGAAGCGCGCGTCCCCAGGTTCACGGGCAGTTCTCCACAGCTTTTCCACCGCTCCTAGCAGCGCTCTGTGGATAACTCGGCACTTCTTCCACAGTTGTGCACACCTCGGTTCCAGGCATGCCGAAGCACCGGCGCAAACGTTTGCGGTGAGGGTTCAGGCGCGGCCGAGGCTCGGCTCGGCGGTGGTGATCGTCACCTGGCCGAGCAGCCGTTCCAGGGCCGCCTCGACGTCTTCCTTCCAGGTGATCGCCGAGCGCAGCTCGAGGCGCAGCCGGGGCCACTTGGGGTGCGGGCGGACCGTCTTGAAGCCCACGCTCTGCAGGAAGCCGGCGGGCAGCACGCAGCTGTGGCCGCCGTCCGGGTCCGGCTCGTCGGGCTTCGCGTCGCCGAACGCCTCGATGGCGCGGACGCCGCGCTTGGTGAGGTCCTTGGCGACCGCCTGGACGAGCATCCGGCCGAGCCCGCCGCCGCGGAACTCCGGGAGCACCTGGAACGAGGTCAGCAGGACGGCGTCCGCGCTCGGCGGCGACGTCGGGAAGGCCAGCGCGCGCGGGACGGCGTTCGGCGGGGCGTACAGCACGAACCCGACCGGCAGCGTGTCGCTGTAGACGATGCGGCCGCAGGAACCCCACTCGAGCAGCACGCTCGAGACCCAGGCTTCCTTCTCGACCTCGGTCGCGCCGAACTCCTCGGCCTGGTGCTTCAGGTGGGGGGCGAGCTCCCAGTACACGCACCTGCGGCAGCTCTTCGGCAGGTGCTCCAGGTTGTCCAGTGTGACGCCCACGACGCGACGCGACACCCGCGACCTCCCTGACCTGCGCTCCCGACGGGCTGCCCGCCCGTCAAGCCGCGCGAGATCCACGGCACGAACACGGGAGCCAGGGTCGAGGATAGGCCGATGTGACGAGCACCGAAAGGCCAGGGGGTCCTGATGGGTGCCCGGTTACACTCGATGGGATCTACAGCTCCCGCGGGAGTGACCGTGTCCACCGAGCCCCGGGTGAACGTCGATGACCGAGAACCGCCCCAGCCAGCGCCCCAGCGGCCGCCAGAACCTCGACCCGCACCTCGAGCGGTACGCCGCGCGCACCGCGGGGATGACCGCCTCGGAGATCCGGGCGCTGTTCGCGGTGGCCAGCAGGCCCGAGGTGGTTTCGCTCGCCGGCGGCATGCCGAACCTGGCGGCGCTGCCGCTCGACACGCTGTCGGCGCAGGTGGCCGAGATCATCGCCGAAGACGGCATGGTGGCCCTGCAGTACGGCTCGGCGCACGGCGTCCCGGTGCTGCGCGAGCAGATCTGCGAAATCATGGCCCTGGAAGGCATCAAGGCGCACCCGGACGACGTCGTGGTGACCGTCGGCTCGCAGATGGGCCTGGACATGGTCACGCGGTTGTTCTGCGACCCGGGTGACGTCGTGATCGCCGAAGGTCCCTCGTACGTCGGCGCACTGGGCTCGTTCGCCGCGTACCAGGCGCAGGTCGTGCACGTGGAGATGGACGACCGCGGCCTGGTGCCTTCGTTGCTGCGGGAAGCGCTCGACCAGACCAAGAAGGCCGGCCGCCGGGTCAAGTTCCTCTACACGATCCCGAACTTCCACAACCCCGCCGGCGTCACGCTGGCCGTCGAGCGCCGCGCGGAGATCCTCGAGATCTGCCGCGAGCACAATGTCCTGGTCGTCGAAGACAACCCGTACGGGTTGCTCGGCTTCGACGGGCAGACGTACCCGGCGCTGCGGTCGACCGACCCCGACAACGTCGTGTACCTCGGCTCGTTCTCGAAGACGTTCGCCTCCGGCCTGCGCGTCGGCTGGGTGCTCGCGCCGCACGCCGTGCGCGAGAAGCTCGTGCTCGCCGCGGAGTCGGCGACGCTCTGCCCGCCGACGTTCAACCAGATGATCGTGTCGCGCTACCTGGCCACGCACGACTGGAAGGGCCAGATCAAGAAGTTCCGCGAGAACTACCGCGAGCGGCGGGACGCGATCCTGTCCGCGCTCGACCAGTACCTGCCCCCGGGCTGCTCGTGGACCAAGCCGGACGGCGGCTTCTACGTCTGGGTGACCGTGCCGGAAGGCGTCGACACGAAGGCGATGCTGCCGCGCGCGGTGACGGCACGGGTGGCGTACGCGTCCGGAACCGGCTTCTACGCCGACGGGTTCGGCAGCCGCCAGATGCGGCTCTCCTACTGCTACCCGACCCCGGAGCGCATCCGTGAGGGCGTGCGGCGGCTGGCGGTCGTGCTGGAGTCCGAAATGGACCTCGCCCGCACCTTCGGTAGCGTGAGCGCGCGCCGGATCCAGGGGCCGCAGAACCCGTCCCCGGACACGCTCTGAGATTCGTTCCAGCTAAGGAGTTTCCACGGTGGTCGACCGTACCGTTGCCGTGCTCGCCGGCGGGCTCTCGCACGAACGCGACGTCTCGCTGAGGTCCGGGCGACGGCTGTCCGCGGCCTTGAAGTCCGAGAGCTTCGGCATCGAGGAGTGGGACACCGACGGCGGGCTGCTGGAGCGGCTGCGCACCCACCGGCCGGACGCCGTGGTCGTCGCGCTGCACGGTGGTGAGGGCGAGAACGGTTCGGTGCAGACGGTGCTGGAGATGCTGGACGTGCCGTTCGTCGGCACCGGCTCCCAGGGCTGCCGCCGCGCGTGGGACAAGCCGACCGCGAAGGCGCTGCTGCAGAACGCCGGGTTCGTGACGCCGGAGTGGGTGGTGCTGCCGCACAGCACGTTCCGCGAGCTCGGTGCCCAGGCGGTGCTCGACGCGATGGTGGAGCGCCTCGGCCTGCCGCTGATCCTCAAGCCCGACCAGGGCGGCTCCGCGCTCGGCACCCAGGTGGTGCGCGAGGCGGCCGAACTGCCGGCGGCGATGGTCGGCTGCTTCGCCTACGGCGACACGGTCCTCGCCGAGCGCTTCGTGGACGGCGTCGAGGTGGCCGTGACGGTCATCGAGGGCGAGGACGGGCCCGAGGCCCTCCCCGCGGTCGAGATCGTCCCGGAGAGCGGCGTGTACGACTACACGGCCCGCTACACGGCCGGCCTGACCGACTTCTTCACCCCGGCCCGGCTCGACGACGCCGCGGCCAAGGCGGTGGCCGAGCTGGCCGTCGCCGCGCACCGCGTGCTCGGCCTGCGCGACATCTCCCGCACGGACGCGGTCGTGACGCCGGACGGCACCGTGCACTTCCTGGAGGTGAACCCGTCGCCGGGCCTCACCGAGACGTCGACGGTGCCGATGGCGATCGAGGCGGCGGGCAAGTCGCTCGGCGCGGTGTTCGCCGAACTGATCGCGCGGGCGATCACCCGCTAGTCCAGGCCGAAGTGGCCGGCCACGGTGTCGGCCACTTCTTCGGCGTCCGTCGTCCCGTCGATCTCCAGCACCCGGATGCCGTGTTCGCGCGCGCTGCGGACGGCGTCCTCGGCGAGCAGGCGGTCTCTCGCGATCCGGTTCTGCTGCGCCCGGACGGGATCGCTGACGCGCGGGGAGATCATTCCCGCGCGCGGCAGGGTGGCCAGCTGGTGCTGCCGGAACTCCTCGGTCGGCACCATGACCACCATCCGGCGCGGTGAGTCGAGCAGGGGCGCCACGAACTCCGGCCGCAGCCCCCAGCCCTCCGCGATGATCGGGCGGCCCGAGACGAGCGCGCGCAAGTCATCGAGCGCCCACTCGAACCGCAACGCGAAAACCTCGCGCGTCGCGGCCGCCATCTCCGCCGGCGTCGAGCGCACCCACAGCCGTTCGGGATCACGCGCGGGCGCGCCGCCGGCGAGCAGGCGGTCGTTGTGGGCCCGCGCGTCGTGGAAGTCGTAGTGGTACGCCGTCAGCCCGTGCCGGAGCGCGAGCAGCCGGGCGACGGTCGACTTCCCCGCCCACTGCGCACCGCCGATCCAGAGCGCGCGGCCGATCGAGCCCGTCGGATCCCACACGTTTCCCCCTGTTGCTCAGCGTCGCGGCGGAGTGATCCCTCCGCAATCATCACCGTGACGAAACACCCCGGGGTGATCCCTAATCGGTTTTCGGTGTCTGATTCGTCCCATTCGCGTCGATGATCGCGACGATCCGCTCGAGGTCGTCGACCGAGCCGAACTCGAGCGTGATCCGGCCCTTGCGGCGGCCGAGGTCGACCTTCACCCGGGTGTCGAAGCGGTCCGAGAGCCGGTTCGCGAGCTCCTGCAACCCCGGCGTCTGGATCGGCTTGCGCGGCGCGGGCTTCGGCTTGGCCGGCTTCTCGCTCTTCTTGAGCGTGACGGCTTCCTCGGTCGCCCGGACCGACATGCCCTCCGCGACGATGCGCGCGGCGAGCTCCTCCTGGCTCTCGGCGTCCTCCAGCGACAGCAGCGCACGCGCGTGCCCGGCGGACAGGACGCCCGCCGCGACCCGGCGCTGCACCGGCAGGGGGAGCTTGAGGAGCCGGATCGTGTTGGTGATGACCGGGCGGCTGCGGCCGATCCGGCTCGCCAGCTCCTCGTGGGTGACCGCGAACTCGTCGAGCAGCTGCTGGTACGCCGCCGCCTCTTCGAGCGGGTTCAGCTGGACGCGGTGGATGTTCTCCAGGAGCGCGTCCCGCAGCATCGACTCGTCGGCGGTCTGCCGGACGATCGCCGGGATCGCCTCGAGCTCCGCCTGCTGCGAAGCACGCAGCCGCCGCTCGCCCATGACGAGCTCGTACTCGTCGTTGCCGAGTTCGCGGACGACGATGGGCTGCATGAGCCCGAACTCGCGGATCGAGTGCTCGAGTTCGGCGAGCGCGTCTTCGTCGAAGACCTGGCGCGGCTGCTTCGGGTTCGGCTTGATCGAGCTGACGGGGATCTCGCGGTAGACGGCGCCGGCGACCTCGCCGCCGTGCTGCGGCGTCGCCTGGCCGTTCGCCGCGAACCAGCCCTTGTCCTCGGCCGCCTTCTTGTCCGCCGCCGTGCCGTCGGCCGGCGCGGGCAGCGGACCACCGCCGGTGGGGCCGGTCGGGATCAGGGCGGCGAGGCCGCGCCCCAGCCCTCCTCGACGCTCGGTCATGTCGAACTACCCTTCTCCATCTGTGCGCCGCGCTCGGCGATCTCCTTGGCCGCGTCGACGTAGCTCATCGCGCCGCGCGAACCGGGGTCGTAGGCGAGCACGGTCTGGCCGTACCCGGGCGCCTCGGACACCTTCACGCTGCGGGGGATGACCGTCTTGAGGACGGTGTCGCCGAAGTGGTTCCGCACCTCGTTCGTCACCTGGTCGGCCAGCTTGGTCCGGCCGTCGTACATGGTGAGCAGGATCGTCGAGACGCGGAGTTCGCGGTTGAGGTGCTGCTGCACGAGCTCGATGTTGCTCAGCAGCTGCCCGAGCCCTTCGAGCGCGTAGTACTCGCACTGGATCGGGATGAGCACCTCCTGCGCGGCGACCATCGCGTTGACGGTCAGCAGGCCCAGCGACGGCGGGCAGTCGATGAGGACGTAGTCGACGCCGATCTCGTCGAGGATCTCCGAGGAGATGGCCTCCTTGAGCCGGGACTCGCGGGACGCCATCGAGACCAGCTCGATCTCGGCGCCGGCGAGGTCGATCGTCGCGGGGACGCAGAAGAGGTTGGGGGACTGCTCGGTCGGCTGGGCCGCCTCGGCCAGCGTCACCTCACCGATGAGCACCTCGTAGATGGAGGGCGTCCCGGACCGGTGGTCGACGTCGAGCGCGGTGCTGGCGTTGCCCTGCGGGTCGAGGTCGACGACGAGCGTCTTGAGCCCGTGGAGCGCGAGGGCGGCCGCGAGGTTGACCGTGCTCGTGGTCTTGCCGACGCCGCCCTTCTGGTTGGCGACGGTCATCACGCGGCGACGTGCAGGCCGGGGAAGCGACCCTTCCTTCGGGTGCAGCAGACGCGCGGCGCGGGCGGCTTCTTCGGCGATCGGGGTCCAGCCCACGTCGTGGCTGGTCTCCGTGGAGTCGGACGGCGGGGGATTCACCGGTCTCGACACCTCCTCCATCTAGACGTCTGGTCGGTGGTCGAGTCGCTTCGTTTCACGTGGAACATCGCGGCTCGTTAGCGCTTCCTGCTCCGCGCCTTCGGCTTGCTGGCCGTCGGTAGGCGACGGATCTTCACAACCGTGCTGGGGACCTCGAGCACTGACACACCGCACTCGACGATCAGCGGATCGGCCCCGCCGGCCTTCCGGATGGCGGCACCGTCCCGCTCGATCTCGTCCGCCGCGCTGGCGCCCTTGAGGGCGACCAGGAAGCCATCGGGACGGACCAGCGGCAGGCACCAGTCCGCGAGACGAGCGAGCGGGGCGACCGCGCGAGCGGTGACGATGTCGGCACCACCGAGCTGCTCACGCACAGGCCGCTCCTCCGCGCGTCCACGGACGACGGTGATCGGGAGTTCCAGCTTCTCGGCCACCTCGGCCAGCCAGTCCACCCGGCGGGCCATCGGTTCGAGCAGAACGATATCGAGGTCCGGTCGCGCGATCGCCAGCGGTACACCCGGAAGCCCCGCGCCGGACCCGACGTCGACGACGCGGGCGCCCTCGGGCATCTGCTCGCCGATCACCGCCGAGTTGAGCACGTGCCGCTCCCACAGCCGCTCGACTTCCCGCGGGCCGATCAGCCCCCGCTCGACCCCGTGGCGCTCCAGGAGTTCGACGTACCCAGCCGCTTGGTCGACGTGCTCACCGAACACCCGCCCCGCCGCGGCCCGCACCGCCCCCGCGGCCTGCTCCAAGCTCACTCCGTCTACTCCTCGTCCGCCGGTTTCACGTGAAACCGCGCTCGCTCGATTGTCCCCGATGAACCGGAGAAGACGAGCCGACAGTCCGAAGATGTGGACAACTCCACTCAGCCGGCCGCCGTTGTGGAGAGTTCCACGTGAAACATCACGCGTGTAATTCGTTCGGCCGGGGCGCCGCGTTGCCTAAGCGGATCCCGCTGAAGCCGGTGCGCGAACAGCGGGCCGCCCGCATCACCTTGACCCGCACCGGACCCGATGATGGCGGGCAATCGCCGCTGCGCTTCCCGCCACCGCCGGGCGCATGGACACAAAGAAGCGGCCCCACCTGACCGAGTCAAGTGGGGCCGCTCTCAAGGCGAACCGGGTCTCACGCCTCCGGGAAGATCACCACACGGCGCTTCGGGTCCTCGCCCTCGCTCTCGCTCGTGACGCCCGAGACCGTCGCCACCGCGTCGTGGACCACCTTGCGCTCGAACGGGCTCATCGGCTGCAGCCGCACGCGCTCGCCGCTCTTCAGGACCGACTCCGCCGTCGAACGGCCGAGCTCCTTCAGTTCCTCGCGGCGGTCCGCGCGCCAGCCCGCGATGTCCAGCATCAGGCGGCTGCGGGAGCCCGTCTCCTGCTGGACCGCCAGGCGGGTCAGCTCCTGCAGCGCCTCGAGCACCGTGCCGCGCGGGCCGACGAGCTTCTCGAGGTCCTCGCCGCCGTCGATGCTCACGATCGCGCGGCCGGCTTCCACGTCGAGGTCGATGTCACCGTCGTAGTCGAGCAGGTCGAGCAGGCGCTCGAGGTAGTCGCCGGCGATGTCACCCTCCTGGACGAGGATGTCGTCACCGCCCGCCTTCCGCTCGTCCGCCGTCTCCGCTGCCTCCGCGGGAGCGGCGGTCTCCGGGGTCACGTCGTCCTTATCGGCGTCGATCGTGTCGATCGTCTCCGACATCATTCGTCTCCTCTCCGAACCGGTCGCGCCTCAGCGGCGCTTCCGGCCCGACTTCCTGGTCGAGTCTTTGAGAAGGCCCGGCACGCCCGTACCGTTGTCCTTCGAACCGTTCTGGCCGCTCGTGTCGGCCGGGGTCTGGGTGCCGTCGCCGTCGCCGGCGGCGGCCGCCGGAGAAGTCTGCGCGAAGCCGTGGGCCGAGCCGGCCTTCGTGACCTTCTTCTGGGAGCCGGTCTGGGCGGGCTGGTTCTTCTTCTGCTGGACCGGCTTCTGACCGACCTTCGGCGCGGTCGGCTTCTGGCCCGGCTTCGGCCCGAGCGTCGAGCGCTTCTCCGCGGCCTCCGCCTTGCGGGCCGCCTCTTCCTTGTCGATCTTCGTGTAGACGAGGCGCTGCTGCATCAGGGTCCAGCCGTTGTTCGCCAGCCAGTAGAAGAGGAGGCCGAGCGGGAACAGCGCACCGAAGACGAGCACACCGAGCGGGAAGATGTACATCGTCAGCTTGTTCATGATCGCGGTCTGCGGGGTGGCCGACGCGGCGTTCTGCCGGGCCACCGAGTGCCGCGCGGTGAGGTGCGTGGCGATCGACGCGACGATCATCAGCGGCAGCGCCACCGGGAGCACGCTCCAGTGCCAGCCGATGTTCGTCGCGCCGCCGCTGACGACGCCGACGCCGTTGTAGACGGCCTCACCGAGGTTGACGCCGAACAGCTTCGCGTTGACGTAGGACTCGACGTCGTGCTGGCTGAAGAAGTAGTTCTCGGTCTTCGGCCCGCCACCGGGCGGCGGCATGGTGAACGCGCGGAGGACGTGGTTCAGGCCGATGAACACCGGGATCTGAAGCAGCATCGGCAGGCAGCTGCCCAGCGGGTTGACGCCGTGCTCGCGCTGGAGCTTCTGCATCTCCGCGGCCTGACGCTGCCGGTCGTTCGCGTACTTCTTCTGGATCTTCTTCATCTCCGGCGCGAAGTCCTGCATCTTCTTCATCGACCGGACCTGGTTCACGAACGGCTTGAACATGATGCCGCGGACCGTGAACGTCAGGAAGATGATGCCGAGGATCCACGCGACCGCGGTCGATTCCCCGAAGACGAACCCGAAGACCTTGTGCCAACACCAGAGGATGAAGGACACGGGGTAGTAGATGAAATCGAGCACTGCTGCTACTCCTCGATCGGTGTATCAGGTCGTCGGTGGCGCCACGAGAACGTCTCGGGCACGGGGTCGCGGCCGGGTGGCGTCCAGGGGCCGCAGCGCAGCAGCCGGCGCAGCGCGAGGTAGGAGCCGCGACCGGCACCGTGCCGGGTGAGGGCTTCGACTGCGTACGCGCTGCAGCTCGGGTAGAACCGGCAAGCCGGGGGGAGGAAGGGCGAGATCGCCTTGCGGTAGAGCTTGACGGGAAGCAGCAAGACCCAGGCGACGGGGCCGGGCTTCGGGGGCTCGGGCGCTACATCGTGCTCGTGGTCGTGCTCGGGGGTGGCTCGCATGCCGGTCACACCGCTGATCCGTGGTCGGGGGCCGCGTCCGCGGGACGCGTCGGGCTGGGGACATCCCCGGCCGGACGGCGCGACGACAGAAGCCCCAGCCGACGCAACGCAGCATCGAGATCGGACCCGAGCTCGGCGCTGGACGCGGTCGACGACGGCGGCAATGCCCGTACGACCAACGCAGTACCGGCGGGCAGTGTTCCGAGCCTGGCCGAAACGAGATGACGCAACCGGCGGCTGACGCGGTGGCGGACCACCGAATTGCCGACGGCCTTGCTCACCACAAAACCCGCCCTGGCCGCCGGCGGTGCAGTGGTGGACTGCACGGCGTCGGCGGCCGCGGACGGGTCCGTGGTCAGCGCGTGGACGACGAGGCGGCGCCTGCCTGCCCGGGACCCGCGACGGAGAACCACGCGGAAATCCTCACTCCGCCGCAGGCGTGCGGCAGCCGGCAGCACGGCGCGCCTCGATCGGGTGCGATCAGGCGGACAGCTCAGCGCGGCCCTTGCGACGGCGGGCCGCCAGGATGGCCCGGCCGGCGCGGGTCCGCATGCGCAGGCGGAACCCGTGGGTCTTCGCGCGGCGGCGGTTGTTCGGCTGGAAGGTGCGCTTACCCTTGCTCACTGCTTCTCCTGTGTGTCGCGTCCGACGCGGGAATTCCTCCCCGTCGCCTGGCGTGTCGTGCGGGCGCACGGCAGTCTCTGGTGTCTCCTACCAACGTGTGGCCTCGTCACGACGAGCAACGACAACGTGGGCACGCGAAACGCACCCGTCGCATACGGGAGACCTTACGAGGGTACGCACCCCGCTCGGGCGGCTCGTAGGCACCCCCTCGGCCACGGTCCGCGACCGGCGCGCGCGGCCGTGGCGGTCGACGCCGGGACACCGAATGGCCACGTCCTGTACACCGTGAAATGCTGGCCGCCGAGGATGCCTTGTGGCGGCGGACGGGGCTTGTTAGCGTGCCTCTTCCGGGTCACCGGTCGCGGTGCCCAGTCTCCGAGTGGTGGAGTGCCCACCGGCGTACGACGAGCCCGCAGGTGGCGGCGCCGCGGGTCGCCGTACATTAGTGCACAGCTGTGGACAACTATGTGGATATCCGCTGTGCCGACGCGCACGCAGGTCGCCGGGGTTCGGCCGTCCACGCCGACGAGGGGAGGGGAGCCAGACAGGTGTCGGATCACCAGCACAATCTGGGTGTCATCTGGGAACAGGTGGTACGCGAACTGTCCGACGGGACCCTGTCCCCGCAGCAGCGCGCCTGGATGCGCGTGACCCGGCCCATCGGCCTCCTCGACGGCACGGCCCTCCTCGCGGCGCCCAGCGACTTCGCCAAGGAAGCGATCGAACGCGGGCTGCGCGGCGCGATCACCGACGCGCTCTCGCGGCGGCTCGGCCGCGCCATCTCCCTCGCGGTGAAGGTCGACAGCGCCGAAGCCGTCGCCCCGTCGCCCGCGCCGCGCTACGCGCCGTCACCCGGTCGAGTGGAAAACGGCGCCAGCCCCGAACCCGGCCCGCCGATGCCGGGCAACGGCGCGCCGATGATGCCGCCGCCGCGCCCCGCCGAACCGGCCCAGCCGATGCCGGCCCAGATGCCGACACAGCTGCCTCCCCAAATGCCGCCGCCGATGCCGGCGCACCAGGCCGTCGCGCCGAAGCCGGACGACGGCGACGACACCGACGAGGAAGTCGACGAAGAGGGCGAGGCGCTCGCCGCGGTCCACGAGATCTGGCCGACGTTCTCCGGCCAGCCGATCGCCGGCCAGCCGTACACCGCGCCGGCGCAGCCGCAGACGTCGAAGACGAAGCTGAACGAGAAGTACACCTTCGACACGTTCGTCATCGGCGCGTCCAACCGCTTCGCGCACGCGGCCGCGGTCGCCGTCGCCGAAGCGCCCGCCCGCGCGTACAACCCGCTCTTCATCTGGGGCGAGTCCGGGCTCGGCAAGACGCACCTGCTGCACGCGGTCGGCCACTACGCGCAACGGCTCTTCCCGGGCATGCGCGTCCGGTACGTCTCGACCGAAGAGTTCACGAACGACTTCATCAACTCGCTGCGCGACGACCGCAAGGTCGCCTTCCAGCGGCGCTACCGCGACATCGACATCCTGCTCGTCGACGACATCCAGTTCCTGGAGGGCAAGGAAGGCACGCAGGAAGAGTTCTTCCACACCTTCAACACCCTCCACAACGCGAACAAGCAGATCGTCGTCAGCTCCGACCGCCCGCCGAAGCGCCTCGAAACGCTGGAGGACAGGCTGCGGACGCGGTTCGAGTGGGGCCTCATCACCGACATCCAGCCGCCCGAGCTCGAGACGCGCATCGCGATCCTCCGCAAGAAGGCGGCGCAGGACAGGCTGGCGGTGCCGGGCGAGGTCCTCGAGTTCATCGCGTCGCGCGTCGAGGCGAACATCCGCGAACTGGAAGGCGCGCTCATCCGCGTCACCGCGTTCGCGTCGCTGAACCAGCAGCCGGTCGACAGCGCGCTCGCCGAGATCGTGCTGCGCGACCTGATCCCCGACTCGCACGCGCCGGAGATCACCGCCCCGACCATCATGGGCGTCACGTCCGAGTTCTTCGACGTCACGCTCGACGACCTGTGCGGCCCCGGCAAGACGAAGGCGCTCGCCACGGCCCGCCAGATCGCGATGTACCTCTGCCGCGAGCTCACCGACATGTCGCTGCCGAAGATCGGGCAGACGTTCGGCGGCCGCGACCACACGACCGTCATGCACGCGGACAAGAAGATCCGCAAGGAGATGGCCGAGCGCCGGCGCATCTACGACCAGGTGCAGGAGCTGACGTCGCGCATCAAGCAGCGCGCCCGCCAGTAGCACATCCCTTACCTCCCAACGACTTCGGGGCGTCCGCTCAATGTGGACGCCCCTTTCTCATGGGCACAGTCGTCTGTGGACCCCTGAAGCACGTGTACGCGCGCGAAGCAGCGAAGGCGCGTACGCGTGCTTCGCCAAACTCGCGAAAATTGTTTGTACACAAGGGGTTTTCCCCACCGTGTGGGCGGATTGCCCACAGTGCCAACGGATCTCCCACCAGCGCAGACACGAATTCCCTCCACACCCCGCCCACAGGCGATCCACAGCGCATCCACACCCTTGTCCACGCTGATTCCACAGGTTGCCCACATGCTGTGCACAGGAGGAGCCGATCACTCGGAAGAGGGGTTCGGACCCCGTCCGGCACCCCCAGACCCTGGGTACAAATCGCCCCACACCTGGGGACAACCGTGGGGACAACTGGGGACAACTGTGGATGGATCCGGGGACAGCCGAAACCATCCACGGACCGCCCGAACTACCCACAGGTCTGCCACCACGGTTCTCCACACGCCGCCGCGCCGTCCGACCTGCGCGAACGAGCTCGATCCACACAATCCACAGCACCTACTACTGCTACTGCCTTTAGATCTCTTCTAAGAGAGAAAAAGATAAAAACAGGCGGCGGACGAATCTGGGGACAGCCGCGAGATCGAGTCGTCATGTCGACAAAGTCAAGGGGAGGCCGAGGTGACGGCGGCGCCCGCGACGGCCTAACGTGGACGCCTGCACCTGGTCCGCGCTCCGGCCGCTCACGCGGAGGGCGGACCGGCCGGAGGGGGCAGCCGGTCACTGTCCTGCGAGAAGAGGCCTGGCCCGAGCCCGCACGGGGCTCGATCGTCGAAAGGATGCGCGCATGAAGATCCGCGTCGAGCGTGACGGGCTCGCCGACGCCGTCGCGTGGGTGGCCAGAAGCCTCCCCTCCCGGCCGCCGGTGCCGGTGCTGGGCGGAGTCCTGCTCGACGCCGGTTCGGACGGCGACACCGACGCGCTGACGGTCTCCGGCTTCGACTACGAGGTCTCGGCCACGGTCGGGGTCCCGGCGACGATCGCCGACGGCGGCCGCCTCCTCGTGTCCGGGCGCCTGCTCGCCGACATCACCAAGGCGCTGCCCGCGCAGCCGGTCGAGATCTCCGTCGACGGCGCCCGCGCCACCATCACGTGCGGCAGCGCGCGGTTCTCCCTGCCGACCATGCCGGTCGAGGACTACCCGCAGCTGCCGTCCCAGCCCGCCTTCGCAGGCGAGCTCGCCGGCGACGCGTTCGGCCAGGCCGTCACCCAGGTCGTCGTCGCCGCGGGCAAGGACGACACGCTCCCGATGCTCACCGGCATGCGGCTCGAGATCTCCGGCAGCTCGCTGACCCTGGTCGCGACCGACCGCTTCCGGCTCGCCATGCGCGAGTTCACCTGGCAGCCGGCCGAGGGCCTCGCCGACGCCGCGGTGCTCGTCCCGGCGCGCACCCTCGCCGAGGCGGCCAAGACGCTCGGCGCGAGTGGTGCCACGATCCGCCTCGCCCTCGCCAGCGGCGAAGGCCTGCTCGGCCTGTCCGGTTCCGGGCGCTACACGACGACCCGCCTGCTCGACGCGGAGTTCCCGCCGTACCGGCAGCTGCTGCCCGCGTCGCACACCTCGCGCGCGGTCATCGACGTGTCGGCTCTCACCGAGTCCATCAAGCGCGTTTCGCTGGTGGCGGAGCGGGGGACTCAGGTACGACTGGAGTTCGGGGACAACACGCTGCGGTTGTCCGCGGGCGGCGACGACGAGGGCAGCGCCGAAGAGGAGCTGCAGGTCGAGTACGAAGGTGAGCCGGTGACGATCGCGTTCAACCCGGGTTACCTCGTCGACGGCCTCGGCGCGCTCCACAGCGACCGGGCGGAGCTGACGTTCACCACGCCGAACCGCCCCGCGCTCATCAAGCCCGCCGACGCCGAGGGCAACGTCGTCCCCGGCTACCTGTACCTCCTGATGCCGGTCCGCCTGCCGGGCTGACCCGCATTTTCTTCAGCACGTAAGGGGATCTCATGGTTCAGCTCGGTCTGATCGGCCTGGGCAAGATGGGCTTCAACATGCGTGAGCGGCTGCGTGCGGCCGGTCACGAGGTGGTCGGCTACGACCGCAACCCGGACGTCAGCGACACGACCTCGCTCGAGGACCTGGTGTCCAAACTGGACGGCCCGCGGATCGTCTGGATCATGGTGCCCGCCGGCGAGCCGACCCGGGCGACCGTCACCGAGCTGGGCAACCTGCTCTCCGCCGGCGACATGGTGATCGACGGTGGCAACTCGAAGTACACCGACGACAAGCTGAACGCCGACCTGCTCGCGGCGAAGAGCATCGGCTACCTCGACTGCGGCGTGTCCGGTGGCGTGTGGGGCAAGGAGAACGGCTACGGCCTGATGGTCGGCGGCGCCGCCGCCGACGTCGAGAAGGCGATGCCGATCTTCGACGCGCTGCGCCCGGACGGCCCGCGTGAAGAAGGCTTCTCGCACGCCGGCGACGTCGGCGCGGGCCACTACGCGAAGATGATCCACAACGGCATCGAGTACGGCATGATGCAGGCCTTCGCGGAGGGCTTCGAGCTGCTCGAGGCCGCGAAGGTCGTCAAGGACGTGCCCGCGGTGATCAAGGGCTGGCAGCGCGGCACCGTCGTCCGGTCGTGGCTGCTCGACCTGCTCGTGCGCGCGCTCGACGAGGACCCGGAGCTGGACGACCTCGAGGGCTACGTCGAGGATTCGGGCGAGGGCCGCTGGACGCTGGAAGAGGCGATCAACAACGCGGTGCCGGCGCCGGTCATCTCGGCGGCGCTGTTCGCGCGGTTCGCTTCGCGGCAGGAGCACTCGGCCGCGATGCGCGCGGTCGCCGCGCTGCGCAACCAGTTCGGCGGGCACGCCGTGAAGAAGGCCGGCGGATAAGGAGCAGCTGGTGTATCTGCGACACCTGCAGGTCACCGACTTCCGCTCCTGGCCGCAGGCCGATCTCGCGCTCGAACCGGGGCCGGCCGTGCTGGTCGGCCAGAACGGCCGCGGCAAGACCAACTTGCTGGAGGCGATCGGGTACGTCGCGACGCTGGGTTCGCACCGAGTCGCGACGGACGCGCCGCTGATCCGGCACGGCTGCGAGCGTGCGCTGGTGCGGGTCGCGGTGGTCAACGACGACCGCGAGCTGACCGTCGAGCTGGAGATCACCGCGGGCCGGGCGAACCGCGCCCGGGTCAACCGCGGTGCGGTCGGCCGTCCGCGTGACGTGCTCGGGATCCTGCGCACGGTGCTGTTCTCCCCGGAGGACCTCGCGCTCGTGCGGGGCGACCCCGGCGAGCGAAGACGGTTCCTCGACGAGCTCCTGGTGCTGCGCGCGCCGCGGTACGCCGGGGTTCGGGCGGACTACGAGAAGGTGCTGAAGCAGCGGAACGCCCTGCTCAAGACGGCCGGGAAACGGCGTACGGGCCGCGAAGACCCGTACGCGCTGTCGACGCTCGAGGTCTGGGACGACCACCTGGCAGTGGCCGGCGCGGAGCTGCTGGCCGCGCGCCTGAACCTCGTCGCCGACCTCGCGCCGTACGCGGCCGCGGCGTACATGGGGGTCGCGCCGGACTCGCGGCCGGCGAAGATCGCCTACCGGTCGTCGCTGGGCGCGGCCCTGCCGGAGACGTACGGCGTACCGGATGGCGAACGGGCGCAACCCGAGGTCCTCAAGGACGTCCTGCTGAAGGCGCTGGGTGAAGCCCGCAAGGCGGAGCTCGAGCGCGGCATCAGCCTGGTCGGCCCGCACCGGGACGAGCTGGAGCTGATCCTGGGCCAGGCGCCGGCCAAGGGGTACGCGAGCCACGGCGAGTCGTGGTCGTTCGCCCTCGCGCTCCGGCTCGGCAGCTACGAGCTGCTGCGGGCGGAGGCGGGCGAGCCGGTGCTGCTGCTCGACGACGTGTTCGCCGAGCTGGACCGCAAGCGCCGGGCCCGGCTGGCCGAGGTGGCCGCGAGCGCCGAACAGGTGCTGGTGACCGCCGCGGTCGACGAAGACGTGCCCGGCGAGCTGGCCGGGCACCGGTTCGTGGTGGCGGACGGTGAGATCACGCGTGGCTGAGCAAGGCGACCGGGCACCCCGTGTGACGGGCAGCACAAACCGCACCCGATCTGGGGACAAACCTGTGGACAGTGTGGATAACACGGTGAATGAGTTATCGCTGCCTGTGACCTTGCGGCCGGATGGGTGGCACAAAGCGCCCAAAAACGGCGCCAAGCCTCCGGCGGACACCGAACGTGATGGCGACGCTGGGCCGAACGAGGCTCCGCTGACCGGGCGCGACCTGGCGCACGCCGCCCTCGAGGCCGCGAAGGCCAAGGCGAAGGAGCGGGGCGTGCCGCCCGGGCGCCGTCGTACCGCGGTCGGCGGGGGGCAGAACCCCCGGCGTCGCCGCTGGTCGGGGCCGGGTGCGGACCCGCGCGACCCGCAGCCGCTCGGCCGCCTCGTCTCGCGGCTGGTCAGCGACCGCGGGTGGAACGAGAGCGTCACGAGCGCCCGCGTCTTCGCGCAGTGGGCGCGGCTGGTCGGCGAAGACGTCGCCGAGCACGCGCAGCCGGTCGCGCTGAAGGACGGCGAGCTCACCGTCCGCGCCAGCTCCACGGCGTGGGCGACCCAGCTGCGGTTGCTGCAGGGAAAGCTGCTGGCCAAGATCGCGGCGGGGGTCGGCAACGGCGTCGTCAAGCGGATGCGGATCCAGGGCCCGACCGCCCCGAGCTGGCGGAAAGGACCCCGGCACGTGCCGGGCCGCGGCCCGCGTGACACGTACGGCTGACCCGGGTTGCGCGATGCTCGGTTGAATGCCCCGAGAACGCATCCAGACCTCCCGAGATACGTCAAGAGTCGGCTCGAACCGATTTCGTTCGTCTGTGACGCGTTCAGGGGTGTCCTTGCCGCATGTCAGCGGACGCGGCCAAGTACACTGGGAGGGAGCGAGCGTCCGCTCGGGCGAGACGAGGAGAAACAACGCCGGTGACCGAGAACAAGAGCGAGTACAACGCGTCGTCGATCACGGTGCTCGAAGGCCTCGAAGCGGTCCGCAAGCGCCCCGGCATGTACATCGGTTCCACCGGTGAACGCGGGCTGCACCACCTCGTCCAGGAGGTCGTCGACAACTCCGTCGACGAGGCGATGGCGGGGTACGCCACCAAGGTCGAGGTTACCCTGCTCGCCGACGGTGGGGTGCGCGTCGTCGACGACGGCCGTGGCATCCCGGTCGACATGCACCCCAAGGAGAACAAGCCGACCATCGAGGTCGTGCTCACCCAGCTGCACGCGGGCGGCAAGTTCGACAGCGACTCCTACGCGGTGTCCGGCGGCCTGCACGGCGTCGGCATCTCCGTGGTGAACGCGCTCTCGACGAAGCTGCTGGCCGAGGTCAAGTACGGCGGCCGCAGCTGGCGCCAGGAGTACACGAACCAGGTGCCCGGCCCGCTCGAGGACCTCGGCCCGGCGACCGAGACCGGCACGACGATGACGTTCTGGGCCGACGGCGACATCTTCGAGACCACGACGTACAACTTCGAGACCATCTCGCGCCGGCTCCAGGAGATGGCGTTCCTCAACAAGGGGCTGACGCTGTCCCTGCGCGACGAGCGCGTCGCCGACGAGGAGACCGAGGAGGACGCGGAGGGCAAGGTCGCCCGCGTCAAGGAGAAGGTCTACTGCTACCCGGGCGGGCTCGAGGACTTCGTCAAGCACATCAACGGCAGCAAGGACCCGATCCACCCCAGCGTGATCTCCTTCGACGCCAAGGGCACCGGCCTCGAGGTCGAGGTCGCGATGCAGTGGAACACCGGGTTCACGCCGTCGGTGTACACGTTCGCCAACACGATCAACACCCACGAGGGCGGCACCCACGAAGAGGGCTTCCGCGCCGCGCTGACCCGCGTCGTCAACGCGTACGCGCGCGACAAGAAGCTGCTCAAGGAGAAGGACGCCAACCTGACCGGTGACGACGTGCGCGAGGGGCTCGCCGCGATCGTCTCGATCAAGCTGGGCGAGCCGCAGTTCGAGGGCCAGACCAAGACCAAGCTGGGCAACAGCGAGGCCAAGACGTTCGTGCAGCAGCAGTCGAACGAGTGGCTGGCCGACTGGTTCGAGCGCAACCCCACCGAGGCGAAGACGATCATCAACAAGTCGATCTCCTCGGCGCAGGCCCGGATGGCCGCGCGCAAGGCGCGTGACCTGGTCCGCCGCAAGGGCGCGCTGGAGATCGGCGGCCTGCCCGGCAAGCTCAAGGACTGCCGCTCGACCAACCCGGCGGAGTGCGAGCTCTACATCGTCGAGGGTGACTCGGCAGGCGGCTCGGCCAAGGAAGGCCGCGACTCGATGTACCAGGCGATCCTGCCGATCCGCGGCAAGATCATCAACGTCGAGAAGGCCCGCATCGACCGCGTCCTCAAGAACACCGAGGTCCAGTCGCTGATCACCGCGCTGGGCACCGGCATCCACGACGAGTTCGACATCGAGAAGCTGCGCTACCACAAGATCGTGCTGATGGCCGACGCCGACGTCGACGGCCAGCACATCACCACGCTGCTGCTCACCCTGCTGTTCCGGTTCATGACCCCGCTGATCGAGCACGGCCACGTCTTCCTGTCGCGGCCGCCGCTGTACAAGATCAAGTGGCCGCGGACGGAACCGGAGTACGCGTACTCCGACCGCGAGCGCGACGCCGTCATCAAGGCGGGTGTCGAAGCAGGCAAGAAGCTGCCGAAGGACGACGCGATCCAGCGCTACAAGGGTCTCGGCGAGATGAACGCCGAAGAGCTGTGGGAGACCACGATGGACCCGGCGAACCGCCTGCTGGGCCGGGTCACCATGGACGACGCCGCCCAGGCCGACGACCTGTTCTCGGTGCTGATGGGCGAGGACGTCGAGGCCCGCCGCTCGTTCATCACGCGCAACGCGAAAGACGTGCGCTTCCTGGACGTGTAGGCGTCCCCCGCTCTTGTCCCGCCTGGACCACCCGCACCCGAGAAGGACCTCATGACGGAAACCCTGCCGCCGGCTCCGGAGAACGACCGGATCGAACCGGTCGACATCCAGCAGGAGATGCAGCGCTCCTACATCGACTACGCGATGAGCGTGATCGTGTCGCGCGCGCTGCCGGACGTGCGCGACGGCCTCAAGCCGGTCGCCCGCCGCATCCTGTACTCGATGTTCGACTCCGGCTTCCGGCCGGAGCGCGGGTACAACAAGTGCTCCCGCGTCGTCGGCGACGTCATGGGCAACTACCACCCGCACGGCGACTCGGCGATCTACGACGCGCTGGTGCGGCTCGCCCAGCCGTGGTCGCTGCGCTACCCGCTGATCGACGGCCAGGGCAACTTCGGTTCGTCGGGCAACGACCCCGCGGCCGCCATGCGGTACACCGAGTCCCGGCTCGCGCCGCTGGCCATGCAGATGCTGGCCGACATCGAAGAAGACACCGTCGACTTCTCCGACAACTACGACGGCCGCACGCAGGAGCCCGACGTCCTGCCGTCGCGGTTCCCGAACCTGCTGGTCAACGGCGGTTCCGGGATCGCGGTCGGGATGGCGACCAACATCCCGCCGCACAACCTGCGCGAGGTCTCCGAGGGCGTCGTCTGGGCGCTGGAGAACCCCGACGCGACCGACGACGAGCTGCTGGCCGCGCTGCTGGTCCGGATCAAGGGCCCGGACTTCCCGACCAAGGCGATGATCCTCGGCACCTCCGGCATCGAGGACGCCTACCGCACCGGCCGCGGCTCGATCCGCATGCGCGCGGTCGTCGAGGTCGAAGAGGACGCGAAGGGCCGCACGATCCTGGTCGTGTCGGAGCTGCCGTACCAGGTCAACCCGGACAACCTGGTCGAGAACATCGCGAACCTGGTCCGCGACGGCAAGCTCACCGGAATCGCGGACATCGCCGACGAGTCCAACAGCCGCTCGGGCATGCGGATCGTCGTCACGATCAAGCGCGACGCGGTCGCGAAGGTCGTGCTGAACAACCTGTTCAAGCACACCCAGCTGCAGCAGAACTTCGGCGTCAACATGCTGGCGCTGGTCGACGGCGTGCCGCGCACGCTGCGGCTCGACCAGATCATCCGCCACTACGTGAAGCACCAGGTCGAGGTCATCGTCCGGCGGACCAGGTACCGCCTGAAGAAGGCCGAGGAGCGGGCCCACATCCTGCGTGGGTACGTCAAGGCACTCGACATGCTCGACGAGGTCATCGCCCTCATCCGGCGGTCGCCCTCGGCGGACGAGGCCCGGCCGGCCCTGATGGAGCTGCTGGACGTCGACGAGATCCAGGCCACCGCGATCCTCGACATGCAGCTGCGGCGCCTCGCCGCACTGGAGCGCCAGCGGATCATCGACCAGCTGGCCGAGATCGAACTCGAGATCGCCGACCTCAAGGACATCCTCGAGAAGCCGGAGCGGCAGCGCGCGCTGATCCGCGACGAGCTGATGGCGATCGTCGAGAAGTACGGCGACGACCGGCGCACGAAGATCATCGGCTTCAGCGGCGACGTCACCGACGAAGAGCTCATCGCGGTCGAGGACGTCGTCGTCACCATCACCCGCACGGGGTACGCCAAGCGGACGAAAACGGACCTGTACCGCTCGCAGAAGCGCGGCGGCAAGGGCGTGCAGGGCGCGACGCTGAAGCAGGACGACATCGTCCAGCACTTCTTCGTCTGCTCGACGCACGACTGGATCCTGTTCTTCACGAACAAGGGCCGCGTCTACCGGACCAAGGCGTACGAGCTGCCCGAGGCCAACCGCAACGCGCGCGGCCAGCACGTGGCGAACCTGATGGCGTTCCAGCCGGACGAGCAGATCGCCCAGGTCATCGAGATCAAGAACTACGAGGTCGCGCCGTACCTGGTGCTCGCCACCAAGCGCGGCCTGGTGAAGAAGACCAAGCTCACCGACTTCGACTCCAACCGCTCCGGCGGCCTCATCGCCATCAACCTGCGCGAAGGTGACGAGCTGGTCGGCGCGGTGCTGGCCGGCGCCGAGGACGACCTGCTGCTGGTGTCGGCCGAGGGCCAGTCCATCCGCTTCCACGCCACGGACGAGGCGCTGCGGCCGATGGGCCGCCCGACGTCCGGCGTCATGGGCATGCGCTTCAACGACGGCGACGAGCTGCTCGGCATCAGCGTCGTCAAGGAGGGCAAGTTCCTGCTGGTCGCCACGGACGGCGGCTACTCCAAGCGCACGCCGATCGAGGACTACCCGGTCCAGGGCCGCGGCGGCAAGGGCGTGCTCACCATTCAGCACGACCGCAAACGTGGCAGGCTGGTGGGTGCGCTCATCGTCGACGCCGAGGACGAGCTCTACGCGATCACCTCGAGCGGCGGCGTGATCCGCACGCCGGCGGGCGACGTCCGCAAGGCGGGACGGCAGACGAAGGGGGTCCGGCTGATGAATCTCGGCGAAGGCACCACTCTTCTCGCGGTCGCACGCAACGCGGACGAGCCCTCGGACGTCGCCAATGGTGACACCCCCGAGGACGCTCCGGCTCCCGAAGCACCTGAGACGGGTGAAGAAACGACGGCGCAGTAAGTTCGGCTACGGACAGCGCCCCCACGGCACGGGTAAGGACTGACTCTTCGTGACACCATCCGAGAATCCCGAGGCAGCGGGTTCGAACGGGACTCCGGCGAGCCCACCCTGGCAGCGGGTCGACAAGGAAGGCGACTCCGAAGCGACGGTCAAGCTGGCCACGGAGGAAGCGCAGCCCGCCGCCACCACCGCGACCGAGCGTCCGGTGGTGACGGGCAGCGCGGCCCCCCGCCTGTTCGGAGCGGGCGACACCCCGCCGGCGCCCACCAGCGAGGTCCCTTCGGCATCGACGCAGCGCGCTCGCCCGAGCGCCCTGCGCCGCCCGGGCCGCGGCCCGCGCCGGGCGTCCCTGCAGGTGAAGCGCTTCGACCCGTGGTCGGTCCTCAAGCTGTCCCTGGTCCTGGGCGTCGCGATGTTCTTCGTCTGGCTGGTGGCGGTCGGAGTCCTGTACACGGTGCTCGACGGAATGGGCGTCTGGGACAAGCTGAACGGAACGTACTCCTCCCTGGTCGGCGGCGAGGGCGCGAACGCGTCGGCAGAACCCCTGATCAGCGCGGGCCGGGTGTTCGGCATCGCGGCCATCCTGGGCGCGATCAACATCGTCCTGGTCTCGGCACTGGCCACGGTGAGCGCGTTCATCTACAACGTCTCGGCCGACCTGGCCGGAGGCCTGGAGGTCACCCTGTCCGAACGGGAGTGACCCGGTTGCAGGGCCCCTTCGGGGGTCCTGTAAAGTTCTCCTCGTTCAAGGGCCTATAGCTCAGGCGGTTAGAGCGCTTCGCTGATAACGAAGAGGTCCCAGGTTCAAGTCCTGGTAGGCCCACGCAAGTCAAGCCCGGTTCGCGTCTCGCGAGCCGGGCTTTTGCGTGACCTTGGTGACTACGTGGGTGGCTGTCGGTCGCCGGGAATGCGGGCTGCCTCGCGGGCCGCGGTCTCGACTCGATCGTGGAACTCGGACCACCTGTCGGGCAGGTTGCTCACCGTGGGGTGGTAGCCGGCGTGGCCGTCGATGAGCTCGCGGATGATGTCGGCGTGACCGGCGTGGCGGTTGGTCTCCGTGATCATGTGGACGAGCATCCAGTGCAACGTCACGTCACACATGCCTTCGGGGAAGTGGGGCACCTTGCCGGGTGAGTCGAGGTCGAGTGCCGCGATGGTGGCGTTCGCGTGCTCCCACGATCTTTTGTACTGCGCGATGATGTCCTCGCGCGTCTCCTCGGGGCGGGCTAGGAAATCCTCTGCTTGCGTGCGGTCGACCAGCCACTCTCCCGCGTGGGCCGGTCGGTCGAACACTTCGCCGAAGTAGCCGAACTCGTTGCCCGTCAGGTGTTTCACCAGTCCGAGGAGATTGGTTCCGGTCGGGGTGAGCGGGCGGCGCGCGTCGTACTCGGACAGGCCGTCGAGTTTCCACACCAGGACTTCGCGCACCTGCTGCAAGTACAGGTGCAAATAGGTTTTCGGATCCACGTTCCGACCCTAGGAATCCGGTGCCGCCGCGGTCTTGGACACGCGTGCCGTCTCGATCGACGATGCGTGCCAGCGTGGTTGGATGGCTCGATGGACTCGGTGCGCGGCTCGGTTCGGCTCGACACCGAACAGGCCGGCGTCGACGCCTTCCGCGACGGCTGGGAAGCGCAGATCGGCGACGGTTTCACGTTGCCCGCGTTCAACCACGAAGCCACCGCCGGAGCCGTTGTTCGTGGTCTTGCCTCCCGCGTCGGGGACTCAGTCGTCACAGACTTCGAAACCGCCACGCGGGTACGGGTCGATTCCGCGTTTCCCGACACTGGCGAACTGCGGCTCTACGTGGTGCATCGCGGCGCCTACATCCTCAAGCGTGAACGCGACTCGATAGCTGTCGACGCCGGCCAATTCCTGCTGGGCCGCTCGACCGGGGTCACCGGCTACGAAGTCGCCGCGGGCACCTCCGCCCAGGTGATCGGGCTGCCCGCCGAGGCGCTGGGCCTGTTCGCCGACGGCACGCAGGCGACCGGCCCGGCCGCCGCCGCGGAGGTTCGTCTGCTGCTGGCACACACGCGTGTCGTCCACGCGACGCTCGGCGACCTCAGCGATGGCGGCGTCCAAGCCGGCCGCAACGCACTGGTGGAGCTGGTCCGCGGGGTTCTGCACGGGTATGTCGACGGCACCGAACCCGGCCTCGCTGGCCCGCTGGTCCACGCGGCAGGCAACCTCGCCGATCAACTGCTCACCGATCCGGACCTGACACCGGCGCTGCTGGCGCGCCACCTCAAGGTCTCGCTGCGAACGTTGCACCGGGCCTTCGCGTCAACCGGCGAGCCCGTCGCGGCGTACATCCGCCGACGTCGCCTCGAGCAGGCGCGCCGCGCGCTCCTCGCGCCGTCCCGCCCCACGGTTTCGGAGGTCGCGGCGCACTGGCAGTTCGCCGACAGCAGCCACTTCATCCGGATGTTTCGTCGCCAGTACGGCCGGACGCCGGCCCAGTACGCCCGCGATCACCAGGTGTCGCCCGGGACCAGCACCGCCGACAGGCGGGCCAGCACCTCGGGGTGAACGCGGTAGTAGACCCAGGTCCCACGCCGCTCGCCGGTGATCAGGCCGGATTCGCGCAGCACCTTGAGGTGGTGGGAGATGGTCGGGCCGGTCAGGTCGAACGCGTCGGTCAGGTCGCACACGCACGCCTCGCCGCCGCCGTGGGACGCGATCAGTGACAGCAACCGCAGGCGCACCGGGTCGGCCATCGCCTTGAACAGCTTCGACAGCTCGATGGCCTGGTCCTCGTTCAACGGCTCGCGGGTGAGCGGGGAGCAGCAGGTGGCGATCGGCAGCTGGTGAGCCATACCTCTATCTTGACAGTCTTCTAAGTAGAGAGCAATCTAAGTCTCGTCGCTGATTAGACAAACGTCTATCCAAGGAGGATGAGATGTCACGGGTGCAGCTGGCGTTGCGGGTCGGGGATCTCGAAGGCTCGATCGACTTCTACTCGAAGCTGTTCGGCACGGAACCGGCCAAGCTCCGCCCCGGGTACGCGAACTTCGCCATCGCCGAACCGGCGCTCAAGCTCGTGCTCCTGGAAGGCGAGCCGGGGCAGGCGACGGTGATGGACCACCTCGGCGTCGAGGTCGAGTCGACCGACCAGGTCAGCGAGGCGAGCAAGCGCCTCACCGGCGAAGGGCTCGAGACGCTGACCGAGGACAACACCACCTGCTGCTACGCGGTCCAGGACAAGGTGTGGGTGCACGGCCCCGGCCAGGAGCCGTGGGAGGTCTACACCGTCAAGGCCGACTCCTCGACCTTCGGCGCCGACAGCGCGGCACTCGCCACCCCGGCCGACTGTTGCACGCCCGACGCGGAAACCGGCCAGGTCGACAAGGCCGCTCAGCCCGAGGGCTGCTGTTCCTGACCACGGCGGAGCGGGTGGCCGGCCGGCCGCCCGCTCCTGCCGTTCGCACGAGCAAATAGCTCCGTGTCGTTTCGGCCGGTTCGGGCTTAGCTTCAGGCAATGGCGAACGAGCTGACCATTCCGCTGCTGCCCTGTCCTTCGATCGACGAGATCGCGTCGTTCTACGAAATGCTCGGCTTCGAGATCACCTATCGGCAGACGCGGCCGAACCCGCACGTCGCCGTGCGGCGGGAAGACATCAACCTGCACTTCTTCGGGATGGACGGCTACGACCCGGCGCAGTCGTACAGCACGTGCCTGGTCATCGTGGAGGACACCGGCGAGCTGTTCGAGGCCTTCGCCGCCGGAATGCGGTCCGTGCACGGGAAACTGCTCGTCTCCGGCATCCCGCGGATGACCCGGCCGCGGCTGCGCAACGACCGGTACACCGGGTTCACCGTCGTCGATCCGGGCGGCAACTGGATCCGGATCAACAAGGCCACCCAGGACCCCGAGGCGCGGACCAAGCTCGCCAAAGCCATGGAAAACGCCGCGCGGCAGGCGGATGCGCGCGGCGACGTGCGTCAGGCGCTGAAGATCCTGGAAGGCGCGTTGACGCGGGCGGCCGGCGACGAACCGGAGTTCCCGGCGGCGCGGGAGTACCGCGACGAGCTCGTCGAACGCCTCACTTCGCCAAGCTGACCGCGAAGTACTCGCTGAGCTTCTCGACCGCCGGGTCGATGTACTCGCGCTTGTCGTAGAGGTCGACGTGGCCGGCGCCCTTGATCCAGTGGACCTCGGCAGGCCCGGTCGCACGCCGGTGGGCTTCCAAGCCCATCCAGGCCGTGACCGCGTGCTCGCCGAGGACCTGCAGGATCGGGCGCGGCCCGATCAACGGCACCGCGTGGAACACGTCGCCGGCCGCCATCCGGTCGACGCTCTCCCACGCGAGGAACTTCGCCGAACGCTCGTGGCGGCCGCGCGGGCCGCAGTAGTACTCCCAGCCCTCGAGGCCGTGCTGACCGCCCAGGGCGGCGGCTTCCGCGGCGGTGTCCGGGAACATCGTCAGGACGCCGGGGTCTTCGCCGCGGGCGGCCGCCGTGCGGGCCTGCGCGGCCGCCGCCAAAAGACCCTGGAAGACCGCCGGGTCCTGGGTGCCGTCGGCGCCGTAGCGGAACTGGCGGGCCGGCTCCGCGGTGCAGACCGTGGCCACGGCCTTGACGCGGTGGTCGCCGGCGGTGGCGGCGAGGGAGTAGCCGCCCGAGGCGCACACGCCCAGGAGGCCGATCCGGTCGGCGTCGACCTCCGGGCGGGTCGTCAGGTACGAGACCGCGGCCTTGAAGTCCTCCACCCGCTGGGCCGGGTCCTCCAGACCGCGGGGCAGGCCGCCGGATTCGCCCTGGTAGGCGGCGTCGAAAGCCAACGTCACGAACCCGCGCGAAGCCATCAGCTGCGCGTACGTGCCCGACGTCTGCTCCTTCACCCCCGTGCCGGGGTGCCCGACGACCAGCGCCGGGAGCGGGCCGGCCGGCTCGGCGGGGAGGTAGAGGTGCGCGGCGATCTCGATGCCCGCGCTGTCGAAAGTGACGGTGGTCCTGGTCATGGGGTTCTCGGTCATGCCTCCACCATTGCCGTGGCCGGCCGGGGGCAGAAGGGAAAGTCCTTGCCTGGGAAAGATCCTGCCCCCGCACGGCCGCGGCGGAAACCGCACACTGGAGCCATGAACTCCGCGACCCCGTCCCACCTCGGCGCGTTCCTGAAGGCGCGCCGGGCGCAGCTGGCTCCGGGAGACTGCGGTCTGCCCGGCACGGACTCGGCGCGCCGGGTCGCCGGGCTGCGCCGGGAGGAGGTCGCCCAGCTCGCCGCGATCAGCGTCGACTACTACACGCGCCTCGAACAGGGCCGCGTCCGGGCTTCCGCGTCCGTGCTCGCCACCCTCGTCCGGGCCCTGCGCCTCGACGACGACCAGGAGCGCTACCTCTACGAGCTCGCCGGCCGCGGTGACGACCGGCCGCGGCGGCGCCGCGCGCCCCAGCGGGTGCGGCCCGCCATGCGCCGCCTGCTCGGCCAGCTCACCCACACGCCCGCCCTGGTCCTCGGCAAGCACCTCGACGTCCTGGACTGGAACCCGGCGGCGGTCGCGCTCTACGTCGACTTCGCGACGCTCGCGCGCCGCAACTACGTGCACCTGCTGTTCACGCACCCCGTTTTCCGCGAGCTGCACCGGAACTGGCAGCACGACGCCCGGGAAGCCGTCGCCGCGCTGCGGATGGAGGCCGACCCCGAAGATCCGGAACTGGCCCGGCTCGTCGGGGAACTGTCGGTGCGGGACGCGGACTTCCGCACCTGGTGGGCCGAACACCGCGTCAGCAACGCCGGCTACGGCACGAAGCACTACCGGCACCACCTCGTGGGCGACCTCACCCTCGACTGCGACACCTGGGCCAGCTCGGACGGCTCCGGCCAGCGCCTGATGGTGCTGACCGCCGAGGCCGGCAGCCCCGTCGCACGACGCCCTGCGGATCCTGACGTCGTGGAGCGCCGCCGGAAACGAGTCAGCCCTGCCGGGAAGAGAAGGCCGGCAGGGCTGAGCCGTCACGGCCGGGGCGTCCACCGGCCACTCGGTACAACGACCCGCCCGCGCCGGCTATTTCCCGCCGCGTGTGACGTCGCTTACCTGCGTTGATCGTGGTTCCACGTGGAACCACCGGCACCCGACACCGCCCGGCGCCGGTGCAGTAACATCACGGGGTAAGGGAAGCAAGCTGAGAAGGGGGCTTCGGTGAAGAAGCTGCTGGCACTCGCGGTCATCGCGGGCGGCGTCCTGTTCGTCGTCAAGCGCAACAAGGCGGCCAAGGCCGAAGCCGACCTCTGGCGCGAGGCGACCGCGCCGGTCCCCTCCACCAACGGCACCACCCCCGCCAAGCCGGCGGGCGCTTCCCACAACTGAGGTTTCCCGCGGGCGGCTCGCCGCCCGCGTCCGGGGCTGTAGCTCAATTGGTAGAGCACCGCCTTTGCAAGGCGGGGGTCAGGGGTTCGATTCCCCTCAGCTCCACACACCACCCCCTCGCTCGGGTTCCGAGCGAGGGGGTTTTGCTGTCAGCGGCCGTGTCAGGTCGGGGTCAGGTCGGTGTCAGGCCGTCCGAACACAGTGTTCCCATGACCGAAACCGCGATCACCGCCTCCGGGCTCCGGAAGGCCTACCAGGACAAAGTCGTGCTGGACGGCATCGACCTGGACGTCCCGAACGGGACGATCTTCTCCCTCCTCGGCCCGAACGGGGCCGGCAAGACGACCATGGTCAACGTCCTGACCACGCTGCTCAAGGCCGACGGCGGCACGGTTCGCGTCGCCGGGTACGACATCGCGACCGAGACCAGGAAAGTCCGGTCCGCGATCGGCGTCACCGGGCAGTTCGCGGCCGTCGACGAGCTGCTCACCGGTGAGGAAAACCTCCAGCTCATGGTCGACCTCGGCGGCGCGAAGGACGGCAAGCGCGTCGTCGGCGGCCTGCTGGAGCGGTTCGAACTCACCGAGGCGGCGAAGAAGCCCGCGTCGACCTACTCCGGGGGCATGCGGCGGAAGCTCGACCTGGCGATGACGCTGGTCGGCCGCCCGCGGATCATCTTCCTCGACGAGCCGACGACCGGTCTCGACCCGCGCAGCCGGCGGACCATGTGGGCGATCATCCGCGACCTCGTCGCCGACGGTGTCACCATCTTCCTCACCACCCAGTACCTCGAGGAAGCCGACCAGCTCGCCGACCGGATCGCCGTGCTCGACCAGGGCCGGCTGGTCGCCGAGGGCACCGCGGACGAGCTCAAGCGCCGGATTCCCGGCACCCACGTCCGGCTCCGGTTCGCCACCGCCGCCGAGCTCGACGCCGCCGCGCGCGTGCTCACCGACGCCACGCGCGACGACGAAACGCTCGCACTGCGCGTGCCCGGTGACGGCGGTTCGAAATCGCTGCGCCTGCTGCTCGACCGGCTCGACGAATACGCGCTCAGCGCCGAAGAGTTCTCCGTCCACACCCCCGACCTCGACGACGTCTTCCTCGCCCTCACGGGCCACACCACGGAGGTGGCTGCGAAATGAGCACCAAATCCCACTCGACCGTCATGCTGCGCCGCAACTTCAAGCACATCGCGCGCAATCCGACCTCGGTCTTCAACGCCGTCCTGATGCCGATCGTGCTCATGCTGATGTTCGTGTACATGCTCGGAGACGCTTTCGACGTCGGCGTCGATTACGTCGACTACGCGACGCCCGGCCTGATGCTGCTCGCCGTCTGCTACGGCCTCGGCGCCACGGCGACGTCGGTCAACTCCGACATGACCAAGGGCATCATCAACCGCTTCAAGGTCATGGACGTCTCGCGGGGCGCTGTCCTCATCGGACACGTCGTCGCGAGCGTGCTGACCAACGTCGTCGCCATCGCGGCTCTCGTCGGCGTCGCTTTCCTGCTCGGCTTCAGCCCTTCGGCGGGATTCCTCGACTGGCTCGGCGTCGTCGGCATGGTCCTGCTGCTCGCTTTCGCGGCCGGCTGGTTCACCGTCGCACTGGGCCTGGCCGCGAAATCGCCGGAAACGGCAGGGATGGGCGCGGTGCCGCTGGTGATGCTGCCGTTCTTCAGCAGCGCGATCGTGCCCGCCGACAAAATGGGCCCCGGTCTCCGGGAATTCGCCGAGTACCAGCCGTTCACGCCGATCATCGAAACCGTGCGCGGGCTGCTCAACGGCGCGCCGTCCACCGGCTACGCGATCGCCGCGATCGCCTGGTGCGCCGGGATCGCGGTGATCGGTTACGTCTGGGCGCGGGCGAAGTTCACGAAGCGAGCGTGACCTCGACCAGCTCCTGCCAGTTCCCTTCCGTCCCTTCCCGCGTCGCCTCGGTGAACCGCGTGTCACCGAGGCGACGTCGTGCGGTTTCGGCGATCCGGGTCGCGTCCGGGTGGGACCGGTCCGGCAGGCCCCGCAGGACGGCGCTCGCCGCGAGCAGCCGGGCGGCCTGCTCGGCTTCGCCGGTCCGCAGTGCGAGATCCGCGATCCCCACGATGACCTGGGCGAGCGTCAGCGGGTGGCCAGCCTCGACCGCAGCGCGGAAGGCCGCGACGCGGTGGCCACGGGACTCGCCGAGGTCGTCGGCGACGTAGCCGAGCAGGTCTTCGGCCACCGCGCGGACGTTCGCCGTCTTGGCCTCGTCGCCGAGCATCGCGGTCGCGATGTCGAGCTGGCGGCGGGCCTGCTCCGCGTCGCCGCGCCAGCGGGCGAGTTCGGCCTTCGACAGCGCCAGATCGGCCAGCGCGTTCGGCCAGGCGACCCGCTCCGCGGACCGGTGCGCGTCGGCCAGCGCGGCCGCACTGGCGGCTTCGTCGCCGAGCAGCCAGTACAGCTGGGCCTGGCGCATCCGCATCCGCACGACGTCCTCGATCGCCCCGACCTCGGTGACGATCGCGACCGCTTCCTCGTAGTGCGCGCAGGCCCGGCCGAACTCGCCGCGCACGGCGAGGTGGTCGGCCAGCTCGGTCAGCGCGAACGACGTCCCCCACCGCTCGCCGGTGGCGCGGAACTCGGCGAGCGCCGTTTCGAGGTGGGCGTCCACCTCTTCGCCGCCGCGGCCGAGCTGGATCCGCATCTTGCCGAGCTGCAGCCGGGCCACCGCGCGGACCCACGAATCTTCGTCGGCGAGCAGCGGCTCGAACGCGGTGAGCGCCTCGTCCGATCCGTGCAGCAGGCGTTCCAGCGCCGGGGCGAACCTCAGCTCCACGCCGGGGTCCGGCACCCGCAGGCTGATCTCGTAGGACTTGCGGATCCAGTCCACCGCCCGTGACTCGTCGCTCTGCTGCCCGGAAGTCACGAACTGCACGACGAACGAGTACACGATGCCGCGGATCTCCTCCGGCACCTCGCCGGGGACGGCGGTGGCCGCCAGGACCAGCTCGTTGCCCTCCGCGCGGTGGCCGCCGAGCCACCAGTACCAGGCGGCGCCCGCCGCGAGCCGCATCGCGTTCGCGGCTTCGCCTGCCGCGAGGGCCCCGCGCATCGCGGCGGCGATGTTCTCGTGCTCGGTCTCCAGCCTGGCCAGCCACTCCAGCTGCTCGGCCCGGCGGAGGTGCGGCTTCGCCGTTTCCGTCAGCTCGGTGAAGTACGCGAGGTGCGCGTGCCGCGCCTGCTCCGTCTCCCCGGCTTCCGCGAGGCGCTGCGCGGCGTACTCCTTGATCGTGCCGAGCATCCGGTACCGCGGCGCGCCGTCGCCGTCGATGACCACCACCAGCGACTTCTCGGTCAGCGCCGTCAGCAGGTCGAGGGCTTCCTCGCCGCAGACGCGCTCGGCCGCCGCCAGGCTCGCCCCGCCGGCGAAGACCGCGAGGCGGCGCAGGACCACGCGTTCGGCGTCGGTCAGCAGCTCCCAGCTCCAGTCGATGACCGCGCGCAGCGTCCGGTGCCGCGGCAGCGCGGTCCGGCTGCCGCCGGTCAGCAGGCGGAAGCGGTTGTCGAGGCCGTGGGCGAGCTGGTCGAGCGACATCGTGCGCAGCCGCGCCGCCGCGAGCTCGATGGCCAGCGGCATCCCGTCCAGTGCCCGGCAGACGCGCGCGAGCGTCGGCAACGCGCCGGCGTCGGCCGCGAGTTCCTTGCGCACCGCGCCGGCCCTGTCCCGCAGCAGCCGGACGGCCGGAGCCGCCTCGATCTCGGCGGGATCGGCGCCTTCCGGCGGCAGGGACAGCGGCGCGAGCTGCCACAGCGCCTCGCCGGTGATGCCGAGCGGTTCCCGGCTGGTCGCGAGGATCCGCAGCCGGCGGCACTCGCCGAGCACCCGGTGCGCGAACGCCGCCGCGGACTCGATGACGTGCTCGCAATTGTCCAGGACCAGGAGCATCTCGCGCTCGCGCAGGGCCGCGATGACGCGTTCCGTCGGTTCGGCGTCCGGTGCCTCGCCGAGCAGCGCGTCCCGCAGCTTGAGCGCGCCGAGCGTCGCCTGGGCGACGTCGCCGTCCGCGCCGATGCCGGCGAGTTCCACCACCCAGGCCCCGTCCGGCCGGCCGTCGAGCAGCCGGCGCGCGGTCTCCGTGGCCAGCCGGGTCTTGCCGGAGCCGCCCGGGCCGATCACGGTGGTGAGCCGGTGCTCGGTGATGAGCTCGCGGACCGCGGCGACGTCGGCGTCCTTGCCGACGTAGCTGGTCAGCTCGGCCCGCAGGTTGGTCTTACGGTCCGCCTCGGGCCGCGCCAGCTCGCCCCGCAGCAGCGCGACGTGCAGGGCCGAGAGTTCCGGTGAGGGGTCGACGCCCAGCGAATCGGCGAGTGCGTCCTTCGCGCGCTGGTACACGAGCAGTGCCTCGGTGTCGCGGCCGCTCGCGACGAGGGCCCGCATCAACGCGGCGACCAGCCGTTCGCGCATCGGGTTCGCGGCGACCAGATCGGTCAGCTCGGTGACCACCTTCGCGCCGTTTCCGAGGTTGAGCTCCGCGTCGAAGTACTCCTCCGTGGCCGTCAGGCGCAGGGCTTCGAGGCGGGTCACCGCCGCTTCGAGCGCCGCGCTTTCCGGCAGGTCGACGTCTTGCAGGGCCGAACCGCGCCACAGTTCGAGCGCTTCCCGGAGCCGGTTCGGATCGCCGGCGAGGCGTTCGAACCGCACGGCGTCGACGTCGTCGGGCGCCACCACGAGCCGGTAGCCGGTCGGCCGTCCGTCGACCGATCCATCGGGCAGGGCCTTGCGCAGCCGGGAAACCAGGCGCTGCAAGGCGTTCGCCGCTTCGGCGGGCGGCTGCTCGCCCCAGATCCAGTCGACGAGGGTGCTCTTCGGGACCACCTGACCCGGTTCGAGCGCGAGGGCGACCAGCAGGCCGCGCAACCGGGCACCCGGCACATCGGCGAGCGCGCCGTCGTCCGTGCGCACTTCGAAGGGCCCCAGGATCCCGATCTGCACCCGGCCGATCTTGCCACGGACCGCGCTGTCCGAGGCGTGTCAGGCCCGTGTCAGCCGGGTCGGCGATCGTCGTCGGCACACACCACGAAAGGAAAGCCGATGACCCAGGTCGACGTCCCGCACGGACTCCCCATGGACCGCGACGCCGGGCCCTTCGACCCGCCGCGGGCGATCACGCGGCTGCGTGCCGCCCGCCCGGTCAGCCCGCTCGTGTTCCCCGACGGTCACGAAGGCTGGCTCGTCACCGGCTACGAAGAGGTCCGGCAGATGATGGCCGACACGCGCTTCAGTTCCCGCCTCGACCTCGACATCGTCCACGTGCCGTACGAGACGGGCATGCCCGCCCCCACCGAGCCGTCCCCGCAGATGCCCGGCATGTTCATCGCCATGGACCCGCCGGACCACGGCCGGCTGCGCCGCAAGCTCACCGGCGCCTTCACCGTCAAGCGGATGAAGCAGCTCGAGGAGCACATCGCCGACATCGTCGAGCGGCAGCTGGACCACCTGGCGCGGCTGACCCCGCCGGTCGACCTGGTGCAGGAGTTCGCGCTCCCGGTGCCGTCGCTGGTGATCTGCGAGCTGCTCGGCGTGCCGTACGCGGATCGGGGCACGTTCCAGGCCAACTCCGCGCAGTTCATGCTCCGCGAGCAGACGCTCGAGGAGAAGATGGGCGCGTACATCGCGGTGAACACGTACCTGACCGAGCTGGTCACGAGCAAGCGCGCCGAGCCCGGCGACGACATCCTGTCCGACCTGGCCCGGCACGAAGAACTGACCGTCGAAGAGCTGACGGGAGCGGCCTTCCTGCTGCTGCTCGCCGGCCACGAGACGACGGCCAACATGCTGTCGCTGGGCACGTTCGCGCTGCTGGAGCACCCGTCGCAGGCGGCCGAGCTGCGCGCCGACGCGGAGCTGCTGCCGGGCGCGGTCGAGGAACTGCTGCGCTACCTGTCCGTGGCCGACATCTTCTTCCGCTACGCCACGGAGGACCTCGAGCTCGGCGGCGAGACGATCACCAAGGGCTCGACGGTGGTGGTCTCCCTGCTGGCCGCCAACCGCGACCCCCGCCGCTTCGAGAACCCGGACACCCTCGACATCCACCGCAACGCCCGCGGCCTCCTGTCCTTCGGCCACGGCGTGCACCAGTGCCTCGGCCAGCAACTGGCCCGCATCGAGATGCGCGCCGGGTTCGAGGGGCTGCTGCGGCGTTTCCCGACGCTGGCGCTGGCGGTCCCGGCGGAGGAGGTGAAGCTGCGGACCGACATGAACATCTACGGCGTCCACGAGCTGCCGGTCACGTGGACGGAACCGGCGGCGTAGCTTGGCACCGTGGGATGGCCGATCAAGCGGGTCGACCTCGGGGAGGTCGAGTACCACCAGGCTCTCGCCGACATGCGCACCTGGGTGGAAGAACGTCAGCAGGGCCTGGCCGAAGACCGGCTCTTCCTGCTGAGCCACCCGGCGATCGTCACCTACGGGCCGCGCACCGATCCCGCGGACCTGCCCGCCGATCTCCCGGCCGTCCAGGTCGACCGCGGTGGGTTCGCCACCTACCACGGGCCCGGCCAGCTCGTCGGCTACCTCGTTGCCGACGTCAAGGCGCGCGGGCCGGTCGACATCGTGCGGTGGCTGGAAAACGGTCTGGTCGAAGCCCTCGCGAGCCTCGGCTTTCCCGCGATCCGGCGGGATACGCCGAAAGGCGCGTCCAGCCTCGCCGGCGTCTGGACGCCCGACCTCCGCAAGGTCGCGTCGATCGGCATGCGGATCCGCCGGGGTGTCACCAGCCACGGCTTCGCGCTCAACGTCGACCCGGACATGGCAGCCTTCCACCGCTTCACGGCCTGTGGGCTCGCCGACGTCACGATGGCGTCCCTCGCCGAGCTCGCCGCCGAACAGCGGCGAGGGACTCCGTCCGGCTCCGAGGTACGAGACGCGGCTTTCGCCTCCCTCACCGCAGGAAGCTGATCACCGCGTCCCTCCCCGCGTGGCCGCGCTCGCGGTTCTGGATCGAGTGCGACTCGCCCGGCACGATCACCAGCTGCCCGCGCGGGGCCTGGGCCGCCTCCTCACGGGCCCACTCCAGCGGCGTCGACAGGTCGCGGTCGCCGTTGAGCAGCAGGACCGGGACGTCCGGCAGCGAGCCGGCCGGGTTCGAGCCCGGGCGTTCCGCCGGCCACGGCAGGCACGTCTGGACGAATCCCTGCTGCGTCGCCACTCCCGTCGTGTACGGCCAGGTCGCCGACTCCGGGAGCAGGCGGGACGTCAGGGACAGCAACGGCCTGCGGAGGGCGAGCGGGGTGGCCGCCGAACCCCACGGGAACCGGCCGTCCGCGCACAGCGTTGCCGCGTGGAGGCCGGAGCTGAACGCTGCCGGGTCGTCGCCGCCCGACTTGTACGCCTCCAGCAGGCCGTCCAAGCGGGCCGGGGCGCCGCCGCGGGCTTCGTGCAGGGCGCCGATGATGTCGCCCGCCGCCGGGTTGCGGTACGTCGGATCCACGAACTCGTACGTCACGATCGTGTCGAAGACGCGCACTCCGTCCGCCGTGCCGCGGTGGCGGACCACCCACGCCAGGTCCTCGGCCGGGTCGTAGCCGCAGGCCGGGGCCACCGCGCACGCCTCGCGCAGCACGCGCGCCTCCGCCGTCAAGCCCGTCAGGTACAGCGACGCCGAGGCGGAAGTGTGGTGGGGCAGCACCGAATCGAGGATCACCTTGCTGACGCGGTCCGGGTGCGCGATCGCGTACCGGGCCGCCGTGAAGGAGCCGTACGAGACGCCGTCGACGACCAGCTTCGGCACGCCCAGTGCCTGCCGGAGCCGGTCGAAGTCCGCCACGCTCTGGTCGGTCGAGTACAGCGGAGCCGTGTCGCCGAGGATGCGCGCGCACTCCTGCACCGCGGCCACCGACGGCGTCGCGATGTCCGAGCTGCCCATCTCCGCCTGCAGTCCGGGACACCGCAACGCCCCCGACGGCCCGGTGCCGCGCTGGTCGAGCATCACGATCCGGTAGTCCTTCGCGACTTCCGGCAGCCGTTGCCTGGCGATCCGCGTGATGGTGCCGACGCCGCCCTGGCCGGGGCCGCCGGTGAGGAACAGCAGGACGCCCTTGGGCGCGTCGGCGTTGTCCGCGGTCGCCACCGGCAGGGCGAGCGTGCCCGGCACGCGGCCGGTGTGGTCGAACGGCACGGTCAGGGTCGAGCACGTGAAGCCCGGCTGGCCCGGGCACGGGTGCGGATCCGCCAGCTTCGGTCGTCCCCCAGGACGCGCGTCGGCCGGGGCCGCACCCCCGAGTGCGGCGGTCAGCGCCAGGACCAGCCCGGCGGTCAGCATCTTCGAGCGCATGCCTGCATCATGCGCACAGCCGCCCGCGCGCGGGCTACCCCCGATCAGGGCTTGACGCAGGAAACCTTCGCCCGCACTGCGCCCGCGGGAGCGGCTTCGCCCGCGGTGTTCGGGGCGTTGTCGCGGCGGTTGCCGTCGGACTGCGTGACGCACAGGCGGCCGTCCGGCAGCAGCACCGGGCTGGTCGGGAACTCCAGCGGCCCGCCGTTGCGCAGCTTCGACGTCGTGTCGGCCGGGTTGCGGAAGTACTCCGTCACGCGGCCGTCGCGGCGGGCCACGACGATCGCGTTGCGCTCGTTCACCGCCGTCCAGACGCCGCCGGCGCGGTCGAGGACGATCCCGTCGGCGCCTTCGAGGTACGGGTGCTGCACGCCGAGGTTGTCGAGGCAGAGCGTGTTCGGCGGGAAGGCGACGTCGCAGCCGGTCGTCGCGCGCGGGCGGCCCGCGCGGTCCATCGGCACGCGCCACAGCGCGCCCCGGGCGGTGTCCGCGACCAGCAGCGTGCCGTCCGCGGTGAAGGCGAGGCCGTTCGCGACGATGTGCTGGGAGCCCGCGGTGTCCGCCGCCGTCCGGCCGTTGGGAGTGATCGTCACCGTCCCCGGCGGCAGGCCGCGCACGTCCCGGCCGACCCCGCCGGGGATCACGTCGCTGACCATCGGCTGCACGCGGAACGCCTCGGCGGCCACGCCGTCCGCGCCCGCGCGCCACACCCGGCCCTGCCCGGTGGTGCCGTCGGAGATCCACAGCGCGCCCGCGGAGTCGAAGGCCAGGCCGTTCGCGCCGGGGACGCCGCTGGTGAACACGGTCGCGGACGGCGGGTTCGCCGCGTCCGGCACGAACGACACCACGGTGTCGCCGTTCGCCACGTACAGCCGGCCACGGCGGTCGAACGCCAGCCCGGCGGGGTTGCACGGCACCGGGATCGTGCCGACGACGGCCGCGGGACCACCGGCGGCCGCGACCCGGAAGACCGGGCAGGGATCGGCGCCGCGGGCCGGCGTGTAGAGGTTGTCGCGCCCGTCGGTGGTCAGCCCTTCCAGGCCGAGCGGGGACGCGAACACCGTCTCGAAGACGGCGGGCCGCGGTGGCGGGGCGAATTCACCGGCGGAAGCGCCGGACAGCAACCCGGCGGACAGCGCGGCAGTGACGGCGAGGACGACGATCCGGCGCATCAGGGCCTCCGTTTTGTCGGATTTCCTGCCTACGCCGCCGCGTCCGGGCCGTCAAGGCCAGAGGCGCTCGCGGACCCAGCCGCCGCCGGCCTTCCGGTACCGCAGCCGCACGTGCCGCCGGTCGTGACTGGCCTGCCAGAACTCGACCTCGTCCGGGTCCACGAAGTACCGCGTCCAGGTCTCCGGGGCGACGTCCGGGTTCGCCTCGACCCAGCGCTCCGCCTCCGCGGCCGCCGCGTCGAGCTCGGCCGGGTCGGTCAGCACCTGCGACTGGTGCCCGATGAACGCCTCGACGCGGGACGCCGGCGGCCGGGCGAGGAAGTCCGCCGCCGACACCTCGGGCGCGGCGGGGGAGACCGGGCCGCGCAGCCGGACCTGACGGCCGCGGCCGGGCCAGAAGAACGTCAACGCCGCGCGCGGGTCCTTACCGAGCTGTACGCCTTTCGGGCTCTCCGAGCTGGTCGCGACCGCCCAGCCCGCCGGGCCGACGTCCTTGAGGATCACCACCCGCGCGTCGGGCGCGCCGTCGGCATCCACTGTGGACAGTGTGACGGCGTGCGGGGCCAGCACGTGCTCGCCGGCTTCGGCCAGCCACTCCAGGAACAGCGCCTGCGGGCCCGGCGGCGCCGTCTCCGGCGTGAACACGGGAAGCTCTTCGGGGAACGACGGCCAGCCGCGCAACTGCACCATGTCAGTAACCGTACGGACCCTGCTGGGGCGCGTGCCCGGGCGGTGGGTAGACCGGCGGCTGCGGACCGGCCGGGCCGCCGGCGTACGGCGGGGGCGGCACCTGCGGCGCGGGCGGGACCATCGGCGGCTGCTGCTGCGCGGGGTACTGCTGCTGCTGCGCCTGCTGCCACTGCAGCTGCTGGTAGACCTCGGCGGGCTGCGGGAAGCAGTACGTCAGCTTGGCGTTGACCGAGCCCTGGACAGCGGCGCCCCAGAGCTTGCCGCCGACGAACGCGTACATCTGGCCTGCCGAGAGGTCGACGGCGACCATCCGCGTCTCGCCGCCGAACTGGTTGCCCGACTTCGCCGACGCGGCCTGCGCGGCGTCCGGGTACACGCGGCCGCCGACGAGCCCGGCGATCACGACCGACGCCGCCGTCCAGCCCATGGTGCCGACCAGGTTCGCGCGGGCGTGCTGGGTGGCGCGGCCGGTGAAGTCGTACAGCGCGGCCGCGCTGACCTCGGGCACGGCGGCCGCGATCACGCAGTAGTTCATCGTCGACAGCAGCACCGATTCGGTGAACAGCCCGACGACGGCCGTGGCGGGGCCGATCTGCACGGTGTTCAGCCGGCCGCCGGCCCGCTGGATGCGCTCGGCCATCGCGCCGAGGTACTGCTCGGGGGTGAGCATGGGGTCATCGTCGCACGTCCGGTGGTCACGCCGTCGTCAGCCAGCGGTTTTCACACATGCTTCGTGGTTGACTGTCCGCGCTATGCGACGACTCGTACTTCTCGCGCCCGCCGTGGCCCTGCTGGCCGGCTGCGGCGCCACCATCGTGACCGGCACCGCGGTGCCCGGCCCGCCGTCGGCGTCCGCGAACTCGAGCAACGCCGGCGGCCTGCCCCCGGACCCGCAACCGGGGGCGACGGAGGACTGCCCGTACCTCGGCAGCGAGTTCGTGGCCGAGTCGAACGGCCAGCACGTGTCGAAGGTGCGCGTGTCCGCCGACCAGCCGCACCCGGCGTGCTTCTTCTATCGCCCGGACGGGAAGATCCAGCTCACCGTCCGTGTGTACGTCGGCGACGCGCAGACCGCGACGGCGCTGGTCAACAAGGCGGCGCCGCTCGACTCGTCCAACCCGGCGAGCGACCCTTCCGGCTGGAAGGGGGGCTATTTGTCGTCCGACGACGGCGCTGTCTACGCGGTCGCCAAGGGGGCGACGGCGGTCATCGCGTCCACCAACCAGAAACAGAGCGTCAAGGCACGCACAGTGGTCAAGAAGGCTATCGCTGCCCTGAAGCTCTAGGTAGTGACCTCCACACGGGTGAGTGATGTTGATCTTGTATTACCCTGTGCGTCACGCGCAGGCTTCGTGGACTCGCGCACCGCAGCCACCGGGGACCCCCACCCCGGGGCGGGGCACCAACTCTGCAAGGACAAAGGACAAGATTCGTGGCTGACACCCTCAAGGAAATCCTGCTCGACTCCAGCCGTCGCCCGGCGGTCGTGACCGACTTCGAGACCCTCGTCGACGCCGAGGTCTCGGACAAGGGCGGCGTTTCGGGTGCCGTTGTGAAGACCGGCTTCGCCGCGGTCAAGAAGATCAAGCCGGGCATCATCCCCTCGGCCGTCGACACGCTGCTGCCGGACTTCGCGTCCGCGCTCGAGCCGTTCTACGGCGACTACAAGGCCCAGGGCGGCAACGACTTCGGCGCCTACCTGACCAGCCGCTCGGACGAGGCTTCCGACGCGCTGCTGAGCGTCACCGACTCGCGCGCGGAGAAGAGCAGCCGCGACAGCATCAAGAAGGTCTACTCGAAGCTGCGCCCGAACGGCAAGAAGAACGTCGAGGAGGCGCTGCCGCGTCTCGGCCAGCTGATCGACAAGCACGCCGCGGCCGTCTGATCGGTTCCCGAGCAACACTGAAGAGGCCCCCGGTTGCACCCCCGGGGGCCTCTTCGTGTGCTGTTCAGTTCTTCTTTTCGGCCGGCGCCGCGGAGGGCGCCTTGCCGTTCGCCTGCGGGGCCGGCTTCGCGGCTTCAGGCTTCGGCGGGGCCGGCGGGGTGGCCTTCGGCGGCGCGGGCGCGACCGGCGGCTCCTGCTTCGAGCGGAGGGCGTAGGCGGCACCAGCGCCGACCACGACCAGGCCCAGCAGCCACGGCCACTTGCGACGGCTGCGCGTGCCCTTGGCGGCCGACTTGGCCTCGGAGAGCGCGGCGTAGAAGTCCTTCTTCGCCGCCTTGAAGTCCTTCTTGCCGCGGCGCTTCGACTCGCCGGCCGCCTTCGCGGCCTTGATGGCGGCCTTCTTCGCCTTGCGACCCGGCTTGCGCAGCTCGGACAAGCGCGCGAGCGCCTCCTGGCGAGCGGCCTTCGAGCTCTTCTTGAGCTCCTTGCGGGTCAGTTCCGTCTTCTTCGCGAGCTTCTTCTGCGCGCGCCGCCCCTGCTTGACACCCTCGGTGACGAGTTTGTCGGCGGTCTCGACGGCCTGGGCTGTCGCCCGGGACATGGGCTTCACCTCATCATTCGTTTTGACACTGCTCTGTTACCCGTAACCTATCGTGCCCCTTTTCCGCGCCGCCCGCCCGCAGATGGCACGATGAGGTCTGTGAAAGCTACGCTGCACACCAATCAGGGTGACATCCACCTCAACCTGTTCCCGGACCACGCGCCGAAGACGGTCGCGAACTTCGTCGGGCTCGCCGAGGGCACCAAGGAGTACACCCAGCCCAACGCGGCGGGGACGAACTCCGGCCCGTTCTACGACGGGTCGATCTTCCACCGGGTCATCGACGGTTTCATGCTGCAGGGCGGCGACCCGACCGGCACCGGTCGCGGCGGCCCCGGCTACAAGTTCGGCGACGAGTTCCACCCGGAGCTGCAGTTCAGCAAGCCGTACCTGCTGGCCATGGCGAACGCCGGGCCGGGCACCAACGGCTCGCAGTTCTTCATCACCGTCGCGCCGACCACCCACCTGAACTTCCGGCACACGATCTTCGGCGAGGTGGCCGACCAGGAGTCGCGCACCGTCGTCGACGCGATCGCCCGGACGTCGACCGGCCCGGCGGACCGCCCGCTGACCGACATCGTCATCGAGAAGGTCAGCGTCGAGCACTGACGGCCTCTTCAGGTGGGTTTCGGTAGGTTGGTGCCATCGTGAACCAACCGCCGAACCCCGCCGCCGAACAAGCCGCGCTGCCCGGGTGCTGGTGGCACCCCAACCGCCCGACCGGACTGAGCTGTTCCCGGTGCGGGCGTCCGGCGTGCCCGGACTGCCTCCGCGAAGCCCCGGTCGGCTTCCACTGCACCGACTGCGTCCACTCCGGTGGCCAGGAGCAGCGCCGGCAGCACCGCGGGTACCAGGACGCCGGCTTCGGCCAGCGCACCGTCTTCGGCGCGCGGCTCTCGCAGTCCGTGCTCGTCACCCAGGTCATCCTCGCGGTGAACGTCCTGGTCTTCCTGGCCACGGTGCTCCAAGCGCAGAGCCTCAACGACAACGACCTGTCGTCGCTCTTCCAGTACGGCGCCCTCTACGGCGACGCGACCATGGGCCACGGCGAGTGGTGGCGGGTCCTGACCAACGGCTTCCTGCACTACGGGCCGATCCACATCGCGGTCAACATGTTCTCGCTGTGGATGATGGGCCGGTCGCTCGAGCAGGTGACCGGCCGCGGCCGCTACCTCGCGCTCTACTTCGTCTCCATGCTCGGCGCGTCCACCGCCGTGCTGCTGTTCGGCAACCCGGCAGGCTTCCCGGGCACGGCGGGCGCGTCCGGGGCGCTGTTCGGCCTGATGGGCGCGTACGGCGTCACGGTGCTGAAGCTGCGCCTGAACCCCACCGGCCTGATCATCACGCTCGCGCTGAACGCGTTCATCACCTTCGGCATCCCGGGCATCTCGATCTTCGGGCACCTCGGCGGGCTGGTGACCGGCGCGCTGGTGACCATCGCGCTGCTCTACGCCCCGCAGGTCAAGCAGGCGCGGTGGCAGGCGATCGGCATCGGGATCATCGTCGTCGCGCTGCTCGGCCTGCTGGTCTACCGCGGTGCGCAGGCCTCGCCGACGACCTGCGACTTCGTCCAGTACCGCGAGGGCCTGTACTACACCTGTCGCTAGCCGCGCAGCGTGCTGAGGACGTCCAGGACGTCCCGCGGGTCCTCGCCGAGGTCGAGCCACCCGAAGACGTACAGCTGCTCGTCGTGCTCGATCTCCAGCGTGACGCCGTCGCGGCCCATCCGCCGGGTGGTGCGCAGCCGGGTGCGCGTCTGCGCCCACGGCAGCCGGTGCGTGCCGCCGAGCGTCCGGGCCACCAGGCCTTCGGCGTCGGCGGCCAGCCGCGGCCGGACGACGGTGGCGTGGCCGGCGAACGCGCCGACGGCGACGGCCGCCAGTGCGAACAGCACCAGCCCGCCGCGGTCGCCGGTCAGCGCGTCGACGACGACACCGACCAGCAGCAGCGCGGTGACCGCCCACGCCGATACCACAACGGCCGGGCGGGGCGCCCAGGAGGTGGGGTAGTTATCCACAGGGGTTATCCACACTGGGGATGAGTCACACCGCTGTAATTCGACGTCAAGCCGCCATTTGGAGTAATAATCAGCGCCAGCGCATGGTCATGAGCAGACCCGCGATCATCAGCGCGAACCCACCGGCGAAGTTCCAGTTGCCCAGGTCGGCCATCCAGGAGATCTTGTCCCCGGCGATGTAGTTGACCAGCAGCCAGATCAGGCCGAGGATCATCAGCCCGAACATCGGGATCTTCCAGGCGAGGCCCGTCGGGCCTGCGGCCCGCACCTTCACCGGCGTGCGCCGGTCGGCGGGCGGGGTGTACGCGGTCTTCTTGCGGACCTTGGACTTGGGCATCGTGTGTTCCTCGCGGTGCTCTTCGGGCTCGTCTGGTGGCGATGTCCCGCTGAGGGTGCGCAACCGGCGCCACGTGCACACGTTAACGTAAACGACCGCAGGAAAGCAGCGGCCAGGAGTGGTCGGATTTCCCGGACCGTGACAACGGGGTCACCCAGGTGAACCTTATTCAGCCGTCGGCCGGCGCGAGGGTCACCACAGGTGGCAACGTGCGGTCCGCGGCGCCGTCCTAACCAGAATAAGGTTCAGGGTTCGACGCGGCTTGAGAGGAGCTTGCGTGGCTACGCGCGAAGGACCGGACGACGACCGGCGCAGATACCCCGGTCAGCCGCCGATTCCCCCACGTCGTCCCGCCACGCCCCCACGCGGCCAGGTGCCGCCCCAGCAGCCCCACCCGCAGCCCCGGCAGCCTCAGCGCGGCCCACAGGGCGGCCCCCAGGGCCAGCCGCCGCGGCGCCCGCAAGGCCCGCCGCCCCGCCGCTACACCAGCCCGCCCCCGCCGCCCGGCTCGAGCGAGGAGACCGTCGTCTTCGCGCCGGTCGGGAAGGGTGGCGCGGCGACCAAGGAGAAGCCCGCCCCGGCACCGCTCGGCAAGGGCGGCGTCGCGATCCGGACCGCCGGCGAAGTCCTCATCACGCTGGGCCTGGTCGTGCTGCTGTTCATGGTCTACGAGCTCTACGTGACCGACCTGTTCTCGGCGGGCAAGCAGTCGGAGGCGAGCGACCAGCTCGACGGCGAGTGGGCGCACGACCGCACGTTGCACCCCGAGCTGATCGACGGCAAGGCGTTCGCCCGCATCCACATCCCCAGCTTCGGCGTCGACTACAACTTCACCATCCAGGAGGGCACCGACGACGCCGCCCTCGAAGTCGGCCCCGGCCACTACAAGGGCACGGCGCTGCCCGGCGAGCCCGGCAACTTCGCCGTCGCAGGCCACCGCGTCGGCAAGGGTGCCCCGTTCAACGACCTGGACAACCTCTCCTCCTGTGACCAGATCGTGATCGAGACCTCGACGGACTTCTACATCTACAAGGTCCTGCCCTACGACGACGAGATGAAGGACTGGGCGGCGGGCAAGGGCGCCGACCCGAAGTGCAAGGGCGTCTCGACCCTGCGCGACGGCGGTGCCGAGGACGGCGGCGCCTACAGCGAGACCTTCGGCCGCAAGGTCGTGCTGCCCAGCCAGGGCACCGCGGTGAACCCGGTCCCGTACAAGGACGCCGACGTGCTGCCGAAGGCCCAGCAGGCCGCGCTGCTCACGCTCACCACCTGCCACCCCCAGTTCTCCGCCCGCGAGCGGCTCATCATCACCTCGGTGCTGACCCAGCAGGTGCCGAAGAACCAGGTCAAGGACTACGGCGACCTGCTGCAGAAGATCGGGGAGGCCTGATGTACGCCTGGCTCTGGCGGAAGTTCCCCGGCCCGTTCGCGGTGAAGCTGACGATCGCGGTCGTCCTGGTGCTCGGCGTGATCGCGCTGCTGATGTTCGTGGTGTTCCCGTGGCTGGAGCCGCGGCTGTGGTTCAACGAGGTCGCGGTCAACTGAGCCGGAACCCGCCGGGCGTGCGAACCGTTGCCCCTCTCGGGAGAGGGGTCGCCGTGAAGACACGCCAGAAGGATCGGCACAACCCGCCGCCGGAAGACCCGTGGAACGAGGTCGGGCCGCGGCTGTGGATGGGCGGGCACATCCGGGTCGGCGCCGACGGCGAGGAGCCGGTCGTCGTCGGGCGCGAGTTCGACCTCGTGCTGAGCCTGTACCAGCGCGAGGGCCACGGGCCGGCGCCCGGCGTCGAGCACCACTTCGCCGAGATGCCCGACGGGCCGCTGACCGAAGCGCAGCTCGCCGACGTCGAACGCTTCGTAGGGCTCGCGGTCGCGGCGGTCCGCGCGGGCCGGACCACCCTCGTCCGCTGCCACGCCGGGCAGAACCGGTCCGGCCTGGTTGTCGCGCAGGCGCTGGTCGAACTCGGGCTCGGCGTGCCCGCCGCGATCGAGCGGGTCCGGCAGCGCCGCTCGCCGGGCGCCCTGAGCAACCAGCTCTTCGTGCAGTACCTCGAGAGCGGCCTGCCGACGGCCCGGCTGCTGGCGGGGCTCGGTTCGTGAGGTTCGGCGTCTTCCTGGTCAGCGGCCGCTTCCCCGGCCAGTCGGACGGCGACGTGCTGCGCCGCTCCGTCCGCGCCGCGGAGCTGGCCGAAGAAGCCGGCTTCGACGACGTCTGGTTCGCCGAACACCACTTCATGCCCTACGGCGTCTGCCCGTCCGCCATCACCCTCGCCGCGCACGTGCTCGGGCGGACGTCGCGGATCGGGGTCGGGACCGCCGTCAGCGTCCTGTCGACCACGCACCCCGTCGCGCTCGCGGAACAGTGGGCGATGCTGGACGCCGTCTCCGGGGGACGGCTGCGGCTCGGGGTCGGCCGGGGCGGGCCGTGGCAGGACCTCGAGGTCTTCGGGACCGGGCTGGACCGGTTCGAGACCGGCTTCGAAGAGACCCTCGACGTCTTCCTGCGCGCCACCGCCGGCCGCGTCGAAGCGCACGGGCGGCACTTCGCCTTCCGCGAGGTGCCCGTGGTGCCCGCGCCGGAACGGCGGCCGGACGTCGTCGTGGCGTGCGGGGGACCGCGGTCGGCCGCCGTCCGGCAGGCCGCCGACCGGGACTTGCCGTTGCTGCTCGGCCTGCACGCCGATGACGAAGAGAAGGCGAACACGGTCGCCGCCTACGGGAAACCCGCGAACCACGTCTCGACCGTGCTCTGCCAAGTGGGTGACGCCGATGTGGTGCGGAAGGCCCTGCCGGGCTGGCTGAAGGACGGGCTCGGCGCCCACATCACGGTCGACGGACGGCCTGGACCGCAAAAGGACCCTGGCGAGTACACCGAACGGCTGTGCGCCATCCACCCGGTCGGCGACGCGGCCCACTGCGTCCGGACGCTGGAAACGAGCCTCCGGCGCACCGGCGTCTCCCACGTGCTGATGCTCGTGGAGGCGTCGGGTACGCCGGAGGGCACGTTCGAGAACATCGCGCGGATCGGCACCGAGGTGCTGCCGGCGCTGCGGGCTAGCAGTCCCGCAGTTCCGGGCTCTGGTTGAGCAGCTGGCCGCGCGGCGAGACGAACGCGCGGTAGCGGTCACCGTCCACTGTGCCGTCTTCGGACTGCTTGAACACGGCGACCCGGTGGCAGTTCTGGAACGCCAGCTTGACGCCGAAGTGGCGCTCGAGGCCGCCGCGGATCGCGTCGGAGGCCAGCGCCCGCAGCAGCTGCCCGCGGGCGGCCTCGCTCGGCGGCGGGGTCTCGTTGTCGGCGAAGCCGTCCGCCGCGCCCTCGGCGTCGGCGATGACGCCGGTGATGACCTCCCAGGCGTACGGCAGGGATTCCTTGACGCAGGTGACGAACTCGGCGTCGGTGACCTCCCCGCGCTCGGCCTTCTCCAGCAACGCGGGTGACACGTCCAGGGACATCGAACCTCCAGTTTGAGCAGGGCCACCTTCTTGGCTACCTGCCGGGTGGCCCCGCCACAAGAGAAAACGATGATCATCACCACTTTGGCGGAAGGCCCGTCACTCCCAGCGAAAGAGCCTCGCCGCCAGAACCGTTCCGAACACCGCAAAGGCGGCGAGGGCGGCCAGCTGCAGCGGCTGCACGCCGGTGCCGACCCAGGCGTCCTGCAGTGCCTGCGAACCCGGCGGCACGTAGTCGCCGATCCGGCGGAGGACCTCCGGCAGGAACGGCCGCGGCAGGTAGACGCCGCCGAAGAACATGATCGGGAGGAAAGCGATCATCGCGACCCCGGACGCGGCCTTGGACGTGCGGGCGACCGCGGCCGCGATCAGGCCGAGCGCGAACGTCGCGACGACCCCGAGCACCAGCGTCAGCGCGAACGACAGCGGGTGTTGCGGCAGCGGGACGTCGTAGACGGCGTTGCCCAGCCCCAGCACGAGCGCGATGCCCGCCAGCGACACGGCGACGTGGATGAGCAGCTGCGCGCCGAGCAGGTTGGCCGGGTGCACCGGCGTCGTGGCCAGCCGGCGCAGCACGCCCTGCTCGCGGTAGGTGGCGACGGCGGCCGGGATCGACTGCAGCGCGAGCATCGCCAGGCTGATCACGACCAGCGACGGCACCCAGGCGTCGATGAGCCGGTACCCGCCGGCGGCTTCGTGGGGCTCGCGCATGCCGGGGATGGCGCCGATGGCGAGCAGCAGGATCGACGGCAGCAGCAGGCCGCCGAGCGCCATGAAGGGCGAGCGCAGGAAGAGTTTCGTTTCGGTGCTGGTGATCTTGGCGAAGGTGTTCACCGGGCGCTCCTGGTCAGCGAGACGAACGCATCGTCCAAAGTGGATGCTCCGGCCGCGGCGCGGAGCTCGGTCGGGGTGCCGGTGGCGACCACGCGCCCGGCGTCGAAGATCGCCACGCGGTCGCAGAGCCGCTCGGCTTCGTCCATGAAGTGGGTGACGAGCAGGACCGTGACGCCGGTGGCGCGGACGTCTTCGACGAGCCGCCACGTTTCGCGGCGGGCGTGCGGGTCGAGCCCGGTGGTCAGCTCGTCGAGGATCGCCAGCTCCGGCCGGCCCACCAGGGCCAGCGCGATCGAGACGCGTTGCTTCTGGCCGCCGGAGAGCTTTCCGAAGTAGCTGCGGGCGTGGTCGCGCAGGTCGAGCTGGTCGAGCAGGACGTCGATGTCAGCCGGCTCGGCGTAGAAGGAGGCGAACAGCTCCAGCGCCTCGCGCACCCGCAGCGTCGCGGGCAGCTGGCTCTCCTGCAGCTGAACCCCGACGCGGCGGGTGAGCGCCGCGTGCTCGGTCGCCGGGTCGAGGCCGAGCACGGAGATCGTGCCGCCGTCGGCCCGGCGGAGTCCCTGGAGGCATTCGACGGTGGTGGTCTTCCCGGCGCCGTTCGTGCCGAGGATGCCGAAGATTTCGCCGCGCTCGACGGTGAACGAAACGCCGTCGACCGCGACCCGGGTGCCGTAGCGCTTGCGGAGGTCGGTGACTTCGATGAGTGGCATGGGAATCAAGCTACGAACCGGCGGCCGCCGCGGTAATGACGCTGAAACCCCAGCTCAGGTAGCGTTTTGCTGAGGCGGGGGTGGGGCTGGACCCACCCCGTTCGGGGGGCTTCGGGCAGTGCGCGGCCCGGTGCCGGTCGGCGAGGATCTCGGGGGAAGGAGGTGCCGGATGAGGTACCTGCGTGCGGTCGGCCGGGCACTGGCGCTGGCCGCGTACTCGTTGCTCAGCTGGCTCGACGTGCTCGTTCAGCTGATCGCGTTCGTGCTGCTCTGCGGCGGGCTCTTCTTCTTCCTCGGCCCCGCGGTCGAATGGGCACGCAGGCGGTCGGCGGTGGCCAGGACGCTGGCCGCGCGCTGGTGCGGCGTCGAGGTCGCAACGCCGTACCGGCCGGAGCCACCCGAGCCGGTGCGCGAGGACGACGGCTGGTACCGGGACGGCAAGCTGCTCTACAAGCGGGCGTTCTGGATCCGCTGGCAGCGCCGTCTCACTTGGGCGCTGGAGGACCCGGCGGCGAACCGCGAATTCACCTGGCAGCTGGTGAACCCGCTGGTGACGCTGCTGCTGCCGGTGGCCGTCCTGCTCGGCGGGCCGCGGGTGCTGCGCGGCTACGGCCGGTGGACGCGCTGGTGGCTCGGACCGCGCCCGCCCGCCGAACGGCCCCGGAACCGGGTGCACCGGCACCTCGAAGCGCTGGGCCACCAGTTCGGCATCCTCGCGCTTTCCGTGGTGCAGCTGGTCTTTTCGGCGGTCCAGCTGGTGGTCGTCGCCGTCGCCACGCCGCTGGCGCCCCCGGTCGTGCTGAAGAGCCGCTCGATCACCGACACCCTGCGCCGCGAAACCGAAAACTGGACCGGGGTGCGGATCGCCCGGCCGTACCGGCCGCCGCCCGGGGTGCCGCTGCCCCGCGCCGACGGGCTCTACCAAGTCGGCCGGCAGCTGTACGAAGAAATGTTCTGGCCGCTCCAGAACGCCCGCACGCGGTGGATCCTGGGTGACCGGGCCACCTGGCGGGACATGGCAGGCGGCGCACTGAGCACCCTCGTGTCGCTCGCTTGCTCGTTGCCGGCGCTCGTGTTGTTCGGCTGGGGCATGACCGGCGTCTGGCTGCTCTGGGTGTGGCGGCCGTTCGTGTCGTCACGTGTCCAGTGGTCCCCGCTGCCCGAGGTGTCGACGCACCTCGGTGCGCTCGCGCAGACGCCGTTGATCCTGCTCGCGTTGGCGGCGGCATTGGCGCCGGCACCGTGGCTCGCCCGGCTGCAGGGGCGCTTCGCGCGGGTGTGGTTCGGGCCGACCGAGTCGGCCCGGCTGGCCCAGCGCGTCGAACGGCTCAAGCAGACGCGTTCCGACGTCACGGTCACGCAGGCGGCGGAACTGCGCCGGATCGAGCGCGACCTGCACGACGGCGTCCAGTCGCGGCTGGTCGCCATGGGCATGAAGCTGGGCGCGGTCGAGGCTTTGGTGGACTCCGACCCGGAGGCGGCGAAGCAGCTCACGGCGGAGCTGCGCGCGGCGACGTCGGAGGCGCTCACCGAGCTGCGGGCGCTGATCCGCGGGATCCACCCGCCGGTGCTGTCCGAACGCGGGCTGCTGGACGCCGTCCGCGCGCTGGCGCTGGACAGCCCGCTGAAGGCGCAGGTCACCGGCTCACTGCCGGGACGCGTCGAGGAGCCGGTGGAGGCGTGCACGTACTTCGCGGTGTCCGAACTGCTGGGCAACGCGGCGAAGCACGGCGCGAAGCGGGTGACGATCGAGGTGGGGTTCGCCGACGATCTTTTGACAGTGGTGGTGACCGACGACGGCCCGGGCGGCGCGAACCCGGCTCGTGGTTCGGGACTGCGGGGAATCGAGCGCCGGTTGGGTGGCTTCGACGGTAGGTTGACGCTGACCAGCCCGATCGGCGGCCCGACGAAGGCGACCCTGGAGATCCCGTGTCAGATCGACCAAGAACCCTCGTCGCCGAGGACCAGTACCTCCTCCGAGACGGCCTGACGCATCTCCTGACCGCACACGGCTTCGACGTCGTCGCGGCGGTCGCCACCGGCCCCGAACTGGTGGCCGCGTTGCGCGCGCACCGCCCCGAGGTGTCCATTGTGGACGTCCGGATGCCGCCGACGAACACCGACGAAGGGCTGCAGGCCGCGCTGGCCGCCCGCCGGGAAGTGCCTGGCCTGCCGATTCTTGTGTTGTCCCAGCACGTCGAGCAGCTGTACGCGCGCGAACTGCTGGCCGACGGCACCGGCGCGATCGGCTACCTGCTGAAGGACCGCGTGTTCAACGCGGAGCAGTTCATCGACGCCGTCCGCCGGGTCGCGGCCGGCGGCACCGTGATGGACCCCGAGGTGATCGCCAAACTGGTGGCGGGCAACGCTTCCGACCCGCTCTCCGCGTTGACCCCGCGCGAGCGCGAGGTCCTGTCGCTGATGGCGGAAGGCTGCTCGAACGCGGCGATCGCGTCCCGGCTGCACTTCAGCGAAGGAGCGGTCGGCAAGCACACGGCGAACATCTTCGCGAAGCTCGGCATCTCGGCTTCGGACGACACGAACCGCCGCGTGCTCGCCGTGCTGGCGTACCTGGGTTCCTAGCCGCGCGAAATCCGGGTCATCTCGTCGCGCTCGACGACCTTCACCCGCTCGCGGCCCGCCGCCGAGCCCAGCGCCTTCTCGTGGGCGTCGAGCCGGCCCCAGCCGTCCCAGTTGGTGAACGGGATGCCGCGGGTCTCGAGGAAGTCGAGGATCGCGTCCGGCGAGGCGAACTTCGGGGCGGTGAGGGTGTCCGCGTCCGCCAGGAGGCTGGCGATCGTCTCCGCCGCGTCGCCCTTCGTGTGGCCGATCAGGCCCACCGGGCCGCGCTTGATCCAGCCCGTCACGTACACGCCCGGCAGCTGGTTCTCGTCCAGGTCGAGCACGCGCCCGGCCTGGTTCGGGACGACGCCCGCCACGTGGTCGAACGGCAGTTCCGGCAGGTGCGACGACAGGTAGCCGACCGCGCGGTACACGGCCTGGACGTCCCAGTCGTGGAACTCGCCCGTGCCGCGGACGTTCCCGTCGCCGGTCAGCTCCGTGCGCTCGGTGCGCAGGCCCGTCACGCGACCGTCCTCGCCGAGGACCTCGGCCGGCGAGTGGAAGAAGTGCAGGTGCAGCCGCCGCGGCCGGGTGCCCGGCTCGCGGATGGCCCACTCCTGCAGCGTCTTCACCACCATGTCGATCTGCTTCGACGCGCGCAGGGCCGCGATGCTGCCGTCGTCGAACTCGATGTCCTCCGGGTACACGATGACCTCGACGTTCGGCGAGTGGTCCAGCTCGCGCAGCTCCAGCGGCGTGAACTTCGCCTGGGCCGGCCCGCGGCGGCCGAACACGTGCACGTCGGTGACCGGGCTGGCCTTGAGGCCCTGGTAGACGTTGTCCGGGATGTCGGTGGTCAGCAGCTCGTCGGCCGTCTTCGCCAGGACCCGCGCCACGTCCAGCGCGACGTTCCCGACGCCGAGCACCGCGACCGAAGACGCGGTCAGCGGCCACGTGCGCGGCACGTCGGGGTGGCCGTCGTACCAGGACACGAAGTCGGCGGCGCCGTAGCTGCCGTCCAGGTCGATGCCCGGGATGTCGAGCGCGCGGTCGGCGGACGCGCCGGTCGAGAAGATCACCGCGTCGTAGAACTCGCGCAGCTCGTCGAGCTTGATGTCGGTGCCGTAGTCGATGTTGCCGAGCAGCCGGATGTTCGGCTTCGAGAGCACCTTCTCCAGCGCCGTCACGATGCCCTTGATGCGCGGGTGGTCGGGCGCGACGCCGTACCGGATCAGCCCGAACGGCGCGGGCATGCGCTCGAACAGGTCGATCTGCACATCGGCGTCGGACTTGTCCAGGATGTCGGCGGCGTAGATACCGGCGGGACCGGCACCGACCACGGCTGCGCGAAGAGAACGGCTCACTCGCTCCACGGTAAGTTAGGGTCGCCTTACTTGAAATGTGATTTGGCGTACGGTCCACGGACTGGGAGCCGGTAAGCTCGGCGCCATGCGCGTTCTCGTCGTCGACAACTACGACAGCTTCGTCTACAACCTGGTCCAGTACCTGGCCCAGCTCGGCGCCGACTGCACGGTCTGGCGCAACGACGTCGTCGACCTCGACCGCGTGCCCGAGTTCGACGCCGTGCTCGTCTCACCCGGCCCGGGCACCCCCGAACGCGCCGGCCAGAGCATGGACGTCATCCGCAAGTGCGCCGAGACGCGCACGCCGATGCTGGGCGTCTGCCTCGGCCACCAGGCGCTCGGCGTCGTCTACGGCGCCACCGTCGACCGCGCGCCCGAGCTGCTCCACGGCAAGACGAGCCAGGTGCGCCACACCGGCGCCGGCATCCTGGGCGACCTGCCCGAGGAGTTCACGGCCACCCGCTACCACTCGCTGACCGTGGTGCCCGAGACGATCTCCGACGCCGTTTTCGAGATCACCGGCCGCACCGAGTCGGGCATCGTGATGGGCATGCGCCACCGCGAGCTGCCGCTGGAAGGCGTCCAGTTCCACCCGGAGTCCGTGCTCACCGAGGGCGGCCACCGGATGCTCGCGAACTGGCTGGCCACCGCGGGCCACCCCGTCGACCCAGCCCGGGTCGACGAGCTCGAGCGCGCGACCAAGGCGCTCCAGAAGGCCGCTGTTGCGTGATCCGGCTCGCGGGGGTCGGCAAGCGGTACGGGCGCGGTGACTTCGTCCTGCGCGACGTCGACCTGACCGTCGAGCCCGGGCACGTCGTCGGCGTCCTCGGCAGCAACGGCTCCGGGAAGTCGACGCTGCTGCGGATCATGGCCGGCGTCTCGCACGCCACCACCGGCACGGTGCACGGCACCCCGCGGATCGGCTACCTGCCGGACCGCTTCCCGGCAGGCCAGCGCATGGGCGCCCGCGCCTACCTGCGGCACATGGCGCGCATCCACGGGCTCGCCGACCTCTCGGTGATCGACCCGCTGCTCGAACGGCTCGCCCTCGTCGGCGGCCCGGCCGCCCCGCTGCGGACGCTCTCCAAGGGCAACGCGCAGAAGGTCGGGCTCGCGCAGGCCGTCATGGTCCGCCCCGACCTGCTGATCCTCGACGAGCCGTGGTCCGGCCTCGACGTCGGCACGCACACGATCCTCGGCGAGCTCGTCGCCGAGACGCGGGCGCGCGGGGCGAGCGTCGTGTTCACCGACCACCGGCCGCAGGTGGTGCACGACCACGCCGACGTCGTCCACCTCATGCACGAAGGCCGGCTCACGGCGGAAAGCGCGGAGCCGACCACCCGGATCGTGCTGCGCGGCGGCGGCACCGGCTGGGCGGACGAGCCCGGCGTGCGGCACGCCGTCACCGAGGGCGCCCACGTCGTGCTCACGGTCGAGCTCGCCCGCGTCGACGCCGTCCTGCGGCGCGCCCTCGACGACGGCTGGTCGGTGCGGGAGGTGGCGCCGTGCTCGCCCTGACCCGCTACTACCTGGCGTTGCTCGGTCATTCGCAGCGGTACCTGCCGGCGCTGCTGGCCTACCTCGCGCTGTGCGTGATCCTCTACGCCGACCCGCATTCGCCGCCGCTGCCGCTGTTCGGCATCAGCGCCGGCGGGCTGCTGGTCGTCTCGTGCTGGCTGACGATCGCACTGCTCGACATCGAAGATCCGGTGCAGCGCCTGGTGACACTGAGCCACGCGCGGCAGTGGCGCCGGATGATCACCGGCGCGATCCTCACCGTGCTGGCCTGCTCGCTGGTCCTCACCGCGATCACCGAGGTGTGGTCGGCGCTCAAGTCGTTCAAGGTCCAGCCGGCCGCGCTCGGCATCGGGCTGCTGGCGCACCTGGCGTGCGCGCTGCTGGGCATCGCGATCGCGCTGCCGTGTTCGCGGCTGCTGGTCCACCGCATCGGCTGGACCGTGCTCGCCGCCGTGGTCACCCTCGTCGTCGTCCTGCTGGCGAAGATCCCGCTGGTCCACCCGCTGCTGCACGCCCTGACCGACGAGGAACCGGTCGGCGGTCCGCTGGTCCTGGCCCTGGTGACGGCGGTGGCGATGCTGGCCGTCAGCTTCTACGCCGTCTCGGCGCTCGTGCACCGGCGCTCCTGACTGCAAATTGCCATCTTCAATATCCGGCCCGGGCTTCCAGCCGGACCACGCGGGCGGCTAAGGTTCGGGGCCTCTCCGATTCTGGGTGAAGGGAGATCGGGTGACGGCTGGGATCGTCGCGATCACCGTCCCAAACTCCGCCGACGAGCTTCCGGAGCTCGCCGCCTGGCTGCGTGGCGAAGACGAGCTCCGCGGCCGCGTCCAGGTCTTCGACGCCGTCGTGGTCGGCGTTTCGAGTTCCTCGGCCGCAGTCTTCTGCCGCTCGCTCTTCGCGTGGTTGACGCGGGGGCGGGAAGCCCGCGTCTCCCTGAAGGTCAAACGCTCGGGCGCCGCCGAAGAGCTCGAGCTCGACTTCGGGGCCGCGAGCGACGCCGACCAGGTTCTCGGTGCCGTGCAAGGGTTCCTCGACAAGTCCTGAACAACGGAGAAGGCCCGCACGGCGAACCGTGCGGGCCTTCTCCGTTGGCTAGGGATCAGCCGGATGTCTTCGTCGTCGTCGGGAACAAGCTCTCCGCGACGCTGACGGTGACCTGCTGGTCGGGATCGATCTGGCTGCCCGCCTTCGGGTTCTGGCCGGTGATCGTGCCTTCCGGCTGCCCGCTGGTCCGGTCCGACCGCTGGCTGAGGTTTCCGGTCCAGCCCATGCTCTGCAGCTTCTGCTGCGCCTCGTCGGCGGTCATGCCGATCAGGCTCGGCATCTGGATCTTGGTCGGCTGGGTCTGGCTCGGCCCGGTCGACACGGTCAGCGTGATCTGGCTGCCGACCGCCAGCTGGCCGCCGTTCGGGTTCTGGGTGATGACCGAGTCCTTCGGCACCGTGTCCGAAGCCTGGTCGACCCGCTTCGTCGTGAAGCCCGCGCCTTCCAGCGACGACTTGGCCTGCGAGTACGGCTTGCCGGTGAAGTCGGTGACCGTCTTGAGCTGCTTCGACTTGCCCACCGTGATCTTCACCGGCTGCCCCTGCGCGAGCTCGGACCCCGCGGGCGGGTTCTGGCTCTGCACCAGGCCGGCCTGGTTCGGGTCGTCGACCTCGACGTAGTCGACGGTCGGGTCCAGTGCCAGTTTCACCTCGGCGAGCGCCTGCCCGGCCTCGGTGGGCGTCTTGCTCTTGAGGTCCGGCACGATGGCCTTGCCCGGGGAGGCGCCGACGTACAGCGTGATCTTCGTGTTGGACGCGACCGAGATCCCGGCCGACGGGTCGGTCTTGATCACCTTGTTGATGTCGTCCGGGCCGCACTCCGGAGTGCCGTCGGTCGGCTGCACCCCGCAGGGGATCGACTTCGGCTCGATGGTTCCGTCGAAGCCCTTGCTCTTCAACGTCTCCCGGGCCTGGGGCACCGTCTGGTGCAGCACGTCCGGGACCGCCACCAGCGTGGCGTTGTCGTTGCCCTTGAACGAGCCCGACAGCCACATGATCAGCAGCACCGCACCCAGCACGAACACCGCGGCGACCGCGGCGAGGATCGTGCGACGACGGCGCTTCGCCTTCGGGTCTTCGTCGTCCGGCTCGCTGTACTCGTCGTAGCGCTGCGGCTGCCGCCGGTCGGCGTTCATCACCTGCGTGCGCTCGTCCTCGGACATCACCATCGGCGCCACCGGGCGCTGGCCCGAGAGGGTGCGCACCAGGTCCGAGCGCATCTCCGCCGCCGACTGGTAGCGGTTCGCCGGGCCCTTGGCCAGCGCCTTCAGCACGACCGCGTCGAGTTCCGGGGCCACCGCCGGGTTGACCGACGACGGCGGGTTCGGGTCTTCGCGCACGTGCTGGTAGGCCACCGCGACCGGGGAGTCGCCGGTGAACGGCGGCTCGCCGGTGATCAGCTCGTAGAGCACGCAGCCGGCGGCGTAGACGTCCGACCGCGCGTCGACCGACTCACCGCGGGCCTGCTCCGGCGAGAGGTACTGCGCCGTGCCGATCACCGCGGCCGTCTGGGTCATCGAGGCCTGGCCGTCGTGCATCGCCCGCGCGATGCCGAAGTCCATCACCTTGACCGCGCCGTTCTTCGTGATCATCACGTTGGCCGGCTTGACGTCGCGGTGCACGATGCCGTGGCGGTGCGAGAAGTCCAGCGCCGCGCAGACGTCGGCCATGACCTCCATCGCCCGCTTCTGCGACATCGGGCCCTCGGTCTTGACGATGTCGCGCAGCGTCCGGCCTTCGACGTACTCCATGACGATGTACGGCAGCGGCCCGAACTCGGTGTTCGCCTCACCGGTGTCGTAGACCGCGACGATCGCCGGGTGGTTCAGCGCGGCGGCGTTCTGCGCCTCCCGGCGGAAGCGCTCCTGGAACTGCGGGTCCCTGGCGAGGTCGGCACGGAGGATCTTGATCGCGACTTCCCGGCCGAGACGCACGTCGTGGCCGTGATGGACCTCGGACATGCCTCCGTAGCCGAGCGTTTCGCCCAGCTCGTACCGGTTGGAGAGCAGTCTGGGTGTGCTCATCTCTGGATGCCGTTCCATTCCGTCCAAGGTGTGGTCATGAGGCCTTGCCGGCCGTCGTCGGTCCTGCCGGGGGCGCCAGCCGAGAAGCTCGAAGGCTGTTCCGCGGGCACCTGTCTGCCCGGGACCACCTGGCTCTGCGGCTGGCCGTTCTGCGACGGCGAGCCGGTGCCACCGCCCAGCATCTTCGCCACCAGGACGATGCCCGCCACCAGGACAACGAGCAGGATCGCCGCGAGAAGCGCCCACCAGCCCCATTGGGTCTTCTTCCTGGCGGCCGGCAGCATGACCTGCCGCGGGGCGGGCCGGGACGGCGGGCCGATGGCGACCATCGGGTTCATGGCGGGGGACGGCGGGCCGCCCGGCAGCTGCTGCTGTGGCGGGGGGAACTGCTGCTGCGGCGGGATCGGCACCGGCATCGACGGCGGCGGCTGCTGCTGCACCTGCGGCGGCACCACCGGCTGCTGGCCCGTCGTGTAGGTGGCGTTGACCAGCCCGGACGGTGTCGGCAGCGGCATCCCGGCGCGGACCGCGGCGACGGCGGAGGCGAACTCGCCGCCGTTGTTGTAGCGCTGCCGCGGGTCCTTGACCAGGGTCGCCTCGATCACCGCGCGCGCCGCGGGCGGCACGTCCGGCGGCAGCGGCGGCGGGATGTCGCGGATGTGCATCATCGCGACCGTCACGGCGTTCTCGGACAGGAACGGCCGGTGCCCGGCGAGGCACTCGTAGCCGCACACCGCCAGCGAGTAGACGTCGGACGCCGGCTCGGCCGGTTGCCCGAGCGCCTGCTCCGGAGCGATGTAGTGCGCGGTGCCCATGACCATGCCGGATCGGGTGACCGGGGCCGCGTCGGCCGCCTTCGCGACCCCGAAGTCGGTGATCTTCACCTGCCCGGCCGAGGTCACCAGGATGTTGCCCGGCTTGACGTCGCGGTGGACGAGGCCGTGGGAGTGTGCGGCCTGCAGCGCGTTGCCCGCCTGCTCGAGCATGTCGAGCGTGAACTCCGCCGACAGCCGCCCGTGCTTGGCCAGCAGGCCGGCCAGCGGGTCGCCGTCGACGAGCTCCATCACCAGGTACGCGATCGACAGGTCGCCGTCGAGGATGGTCTCGCCGTAGTCGTGCACCGCGGCGATGCCGGGGTGGTTCAGCGACGCCGTCATCCGCGCTTCGGTGCGGAAGCGGTGGAGGAACTCGGCGTCGCCGGACAGTTCGGTCTTGAGGATCTTGACGGCAACGGTCCGGTCGAGCCGGGTGTCGCTGGCCTGCCAGACCTCGCCCATCCCGCCGACGGCGATCCGGCTCGTCAGCTTGTAGCGGTCGGCCAGCAGCTGACCGGAGGACAGCATGCGCTATCCACCCCCGAGCTTCGCGTTGATGGCCGCGCGGCCGATTTCCGCCGCGACCGTGCCGCCGGTGGCCGCGAGGCCGCGGTTGCCGCCGTCCTCGACGATCACGGCGACCGCGATCTGCGGGTTGTCGACCGGGGCGAAGGCGGTGTACCAGGCGTGCGGTGCGGTGTTCTTGGAGTCCGTGCCGTGCTCGGCGGTGCCGGTCTTCGACGCGATCTTGACGTCGTCGCGCTTCCCGCCGCCCTTGGTGAAGCTTTCGGAAGCGACCATCATGTCCTTGAGGATCGCGGCGTTCGACGCCGACAGCGCCGGGGTGCCGGTGAGTTCGGTGGGGCTGTAGTCCTCGATGGTCGACAGGTCCGGCGCCAGCACCGACTGCACCAGCTGCGGCTTCATCGCCATCCCGCCGTTGGCCACGGTGGCCGCGAGGATGCAGTCCTGGAGCGGCGTGAGCCGGACGTCGCGCTGGCCGATGCCGCTCTGGTAGAGCGCGCCCTGCGAGTCGAGCGGGCCGACGGTCGACGCGGCGACCTTCATCGGCACGGTCAGATCGGTCTGCCCGATGCCGAAGTTCGCCGCCGTCTTCTTCAGCTTGTCCGCGCCCAGCTGGCCGGCGAACTCCGCGAACGGCACGTTGCAGGAGTGCGCGAGCGCGTCCTTGAACGTGTTGCCAGGGCAGGTTGCCCCGCCGTAGTTCTCCAGCGTCGTGTTCGTGCCGGGGAGCTTGGTGTTCGCCGCCTGGCTGACCTGGGTGTCCGGGCCCTTGCCGTCTTCGAGCACGGCCGCCGCGGTGACGAGCTTCATCGTCGACCCCGGCGGGTAGGTCTCGGAGATCGCCCGGTTCAGCATGGGCTTCTTCGGGTCCTTGTTGTTCGCGTTCCAGGCGTCGGTCTGCGCCTTCGACGTGTGCGAGGCGAGCGCGTTCGGGTCGTACGACGGCGTCGAGACCATCGCCAGGATCCGCCCGGTGCTGGGCTCCATCGCGACGACGGCGCCGGTGTAGCCCTTCTGCGTCATCAGGTCGTAGGCGGCCTTCTGGACGGCCGGGTCGATGGTCAGCCGGACGTTGCCGCCGCTGGGGTCGCGGCCGGTGACCATGTCCGAGAGCCGCCGCACGAACAGCCGCGGGTCGGAGCCGTTGAGCACGTCGTCCTCGGCGCGCTCCAGGCCGCCGGCGCCGTAGTTGATCGAGTAGTAGCCGGTGACCGGCGCGTACATCGGGCCGTCGGCGTAGGTCCGGATGTACTTGTACTTGTCGTTCGACGGCGTGATGCTCGCCAGCACCTCGCCGTTGGCCTGCGACACGATCTTGCCGCGCTGGCGGGCGAACTCGTCGTAGAGCACGCGCGCGTTGCGCGGGTCGGTGCGGTAGTCGTCGGCCTTCACGACCTGGATGTAGGTGGCGTTGGCCAGCAGCAGGACGACCATCACGAGCATCGCCATGCCGACCTTGCGGAGCGGGGTGTTCATGCCTGCGCGCCCCCGTCCGCCGGCGGGCGCTGCACGAGCACGGTGTGCGCTTCCGCGATCGGGGCCTGCGGCTGCTGCTGCGGCTTCGGGCGGGCGGCGGGCTTGCGGGCCGCGTCGGAGATGCGGAGCAGCAGCGCGACCAGGATGTAGTTCGCGAGCAGCGACGAACCACCCTTGGACAGGAAGGGGGCGGTGATACCGGTCTCCGGGATGAGTTTCGTGACCCCGCCGACGACGACGAAGATCTGCATGACCATGGTGAACGCGAGCCCGCCGCCCAGCAGCTTGCCGAACGTGTCGCGCACGGCCAGCGCGCTGCGCATGCCGCGCATCGCCACCAGCAGGTAGAGCATCAGCACCGCGGCCAGGCCGATGAAGCCGAGCTCCTCGCCGATCGCCGCGGTGATGAAGTCGGTGGCCGCCTCGGGCACCATGTCCGGCCGGCCCGCCCCGAGGCCGGTGCCGCCGACGCCGCCGGTACCGAGCCCGAACAGGCCCTGGGCGAGCTGGTAGCCGCCGCCGGCGTCGTCGTAGGTGGCCAGCGGGTCCAGCCAGTTGGCCACGCGCTGCTGGACGTGCGTGAAGAGGTTGTAGGCGATGATGCAGCCGACGGCGAAAAAGCTGAGGCCGAGGACGACCCAGATGATCCGCTCGGTCGCGACGTACAGCATCACGAGGATGACGCTGAAGAACAGCAGCGACGTGCCGAGGTCCTTCTCGAACACCAGGATGCCGATGCAGGCGAACGCGGCGATCAGGATCGGGCCGAGGTCGCGGGCGCGCGGCAGCTCGACGCCGACGAGCTTCTTGCCCGCCACCATGAACAGGTCGCGCTTCGACACCAGGAACGAGGCGAAGAAGATCATCAGCAGGATCTTCGCGAACTCGCCCGGCTGGATCGAGAAGAACGGCAGCTTCAGCCAGACCTTCGCGCCGTTGACCTCGGACAGGCTCGACGGCAGCAGGGCGGGCAGGGCCAGCGCGAAGATCCCGACCAGGCCGGCGGTGTAGCCGTAGCGGGTCAGCGTCCGGTGGTCGTTCACCACGATCAGGACCACGACGAAGAACACGAGCGAGATCACCGTGAAGAGCACCTGCGCGGTGACGGCCGGCGTGTAGTCCTTGCCGTTCTGCGTGGCGCGCTCGGCCAGTGCCAGGTCGATCCGGTGGATCATCACCAGCCCGATGCCGTTCAGCAGCGCGACGCAGGGGAGCAGCACGGGGTCGGCGTAGGGCGCCCACTTGCGGACGGCCAGGTGCGCGCCGGTCAGCACGCCGAGGTACGCCAGGCCGAGCCAGATGATCGACGCGGTGAGCTCCTGCTCCTGGTTCGCCTCCACCAGGACCAGCGCGATGGTGACGATGAACGTCGCGAACCCCAGCAGCACCAGCTCGGTGTTGCGGCGGGTCGGGACCTCGCGCGGCGGGTTCGTCTGGAACTGCGCGGCGAGCGGTTCGGCGGAACGCGCGACGGGCTGGCCCATCAGTTACCGCCTCCCGTCGTCGGTGCCGTCGAACTCGGCGTCGAGCAGTCCCTCCCCGCTGGCTGGTTCGCCGACGACGGAGCGGTTGAGCCGGCCGGAGCCGACGGAGTCGTCGTCGGCGTGACCGGAGGGGTCGGCGTCGAGGACGGCTGACCGCCCGCCGGCGCGCAGTTGTTCAGGCGCTTGCGCAGCTGGAGGAAGTCGTCGATGTACTTCCTGGCTTCGTCGAGGCTGTCCTTCTTGACGCCGTTCTGCACCGCCAGCCGGGCGTCCTCCTGGAGCTGGGTGACGCGGAGCTTGTCCGTGCACACCTGGCTCGGCGGGCAGGACCCCTGCTCGTAGGCGTGCAGGTCGATGCCGAGAATGCTGCCGGGGACGCCGCGGTAGATCACGACCTCCCCGTCCGTTCCCTCGCCGACATAGTACTGACTCAGCACGAAGTAGCGGGTCGCGATGGCGGCCGCGGCCAGCACCACGAGGACCACCAGGGCGCCCGCCAGCCAGCGGAACCGCTTCCGGCGTTTGGCCTTCGGGTCTTCCTGGGGCTGCGGCAGCTCCTGGCGCGGCGGCGGTGGCGGCTGGGTCAGCGCCCTGGCCCGGGCCGCAGGGGAGTCGCCCTGGTGCCGCTCGTCGCTGCCGTCCCCGGCGGCGCCGCCCACGATGGGCGCGTCATCGCCGAAGTCGACGTCGACGACGTCGGCGATGATCACCGTGACGTTGTCGGTGCCGCCGCCCTTGAGCGCCAGCTCGATCATCCGGTCCGCGCACTGCTGCGGGTCGGGGATCTGCACGGCCTCGGCCAGCGTCTCGTCGCTGACCATGCCGGACAGGCCGTCGGAGCAGATCAGGTACCGGTCGCCGGGGCGGGCTTCGCGCACGGTGAGGCTCGGCTCGACCTCGTGCCCGGTGAGCGCCTTCAGCAGCAGCGACCGCTGCGGGTGCACCGCCGCCTCTTCGGGCGTGATCCGGCCCTGCTCGAGGAGTTCGTTGACGAAGCTGTCGTCGCGGGTGATCTGCGCGAACTGGCCGCCGCGCAGCAGGTACGCGCGTGAGTCGCCGACGTGCACCAGCCCCAGCCTGGTGCCGGCGAACAGGACGGCGGTGAGCGTGGTGCCCATGCCGTCCAGGTCGGGGTCCTGGGAAACCAGCTCGGCGATCGCGGCGTTGCCGTTGGCCACCGCCTCGCGCAGCTGGGCGAGCAGGTCGTCGCCCGGCTCGTCGTCGTCGAGCGGGGCGAGGGAGGCGATGACGACCTTGCTGGCGACTTCGCCCGCCGCGTGCCCACCCATGCCGTCGGCGAGCGCGAGCAGGCGAGGGCCGGCGTACACGGAGTCCTGGTTGCTCGAACGCACCAGGCCCCGGTCGCTGCGGGCTGCGTAGCGGAGGACGAGAGTCATGGGCGAAGCTCGATCACCGTCTTGCCGATCCGGATGGGGACTCCGAGCGGGACCCGGAGGGGTGCAGTGACCTTAGCCCGGTCGAGATACGTGCCGTTCGTCGAGCCCAGATCTTCCACGTACCAGTCCTCACCGCGCTGCGCGATCCGCGCGTGGCGGGTCGACGCGTAGTCGTCGTCGAGGACCAGCGTGGAGTCGTCGGCCCGGCCGATCAGGATCGGCCGGCCGTCCAGCGCGATGCGCGTCCCGGCGAGCGCGCCGTGGGTCACCAGCAGCTGCTGCGGCGACTTGCTGTTGCGCGGCTTCTTTTCCTTCTTGCGGCCGAAGGACGGCACCTGGACGCGCATGCCGGACGCCGCGTAGAGGTCCGAACGGACGACTCTGAGCGCGGCGAACACGAAGAGCCAGAGCAGCACGAGGAAGCCCACCCTGGTGAGTTGTACGACCAGCTCTGGCACTTGGTGTGTCCGCTCCCGACTCTTCCGCGCAGCCGCGACGCGGGTACGCCGCGGTCCCCCCGCACGTCAATTCTGCGGGAACAGTATTCCGTGTCCCGAGTCAGCCCTGTGTACGGAACACGAGGGACGAATGACCCACCCGGATGACGTCGCCGTCGGCGAGCTGCCAGGTCTGGACCGGGGTGCCGTTCACGGTCGTGCCGTTGGTCGAGCCGATGTCCGCGAGCGTCGCGCTCTGGCCGTCCCAGGTGATCTCCAGGTGGCGGCGCGAGACCCCGGTGTCCGGCAGGCGGAAGTCGGCGTCCTGGCCGCGGCCCACGACGTTCCCGCCCTGCTTCAGCGAGTACGTGCGGTTGGAGCCGTCGTCCAGCTGCAGGCTCGCCGCGAGCTGGCGGCCGGCCGCGGGCTGGCCGTAGCCGCCCTGCTGGCCGTACGGGTCGCCGGCCGGCTGGCCGTACGCCTGCTGCTGGCCGTACTGGTCGTAACCGCCCTGCTGCTGGCCGCCGTACTGGTCGTACCCACCCTGCTGGTAGCCGCCCTGGTCGTAGCCGCCGCCCTGCGGCTGCGCGTAGCCGCCCTGGTCGTACCCGCCGCCCTGCGGCTGCGCGTAACCACCCTGGTCGTAGCCACCGCCCTGCGGCTGGCCGTAGCCCTGGTCGTAGCCGCCCTGCTGGGGCTGCGCGTAGCCGCCCTGGTCGTAGCCGCCCTGCTGCTGCTGGCCGTACTGGTCGTAGCCGCCGCCGGGCTGCTGCTGGCCGTACTGGTCGTATCCGCCCTGCTGGCCGTAACCCTGGTCGTACCCGGGCTGCTGGCCACCCTGCTGTCCGTAGCCGTACTGGCCCTGCTGGCCGTACGGGTCACCCTGGTCGTATTGGCCGTAGCCGGGGGGCTGGCTCATTGCTGGGTCTCCTGCGTTGCTGGGTCGTGCCGACCGCGGTGTACCGGCGCCTGAGGGGCGGGCGTCGGGATCGACGGACGAACGGGTCTTGAACTGTCCAGTATGCAGCGCCTCGTTGCGCTCGAGTGATACGACGACGTCACCATAGGTGTCCAGGCCCTCCGCGGCGAGGTGTTCGGCCACCGCCTTGGCGAGTACCTGGGTGACGCGTTGCTCGTCACCGGCCATGCGTTCGTGGTCAGCCGCTCCCAGTGACACGATGTAGTGATTGGGGGCGAGCTGCCGACCGCCTGCCAGCTCACGAACGTTCTCCTCACTCTCCCGCTCGAGGGCGATCGCCACTTCCTGCGTGACGACGTTGCCACCGAACATGCGCGCGAAAGTGTTCCCCACCAGGTTCTCGAGTCGCCTGTCGAATCTCTCGGCGCGGCCCACCGGGGAAAACCTCCTCACGCTCGTGCTTCCGCATCGATCCTATCCGGGTGAGCCAGCCTCTACACGGCCCCCGGTGAAAGCCGTTAAAACGACCTGCTAGTCTTCTCCTCGCTGCTTGAGAGAAGCGCTCGGGCGAGTGGCGGAATGGCAGACGCGCACGGTTCAGGTCCGTGTGTCCGAAAGGACGTGAGGGTTCAACTCCCTCCTCGCCCACAGCGAAAGGGCCCCGGCTGGTTGCCGGGGCCCTTTTTCATGCCTTGGACCAGGTCGTGGGGTATGTCACGAGCGCTGTTCGCCCTGGGCGAAGTTACGCCGTGTGGGTGGCGATCCAGTCCGCTATGACGTCCGCGCGGCTGGTCGTTTCGATGCCCGCGTGGGGGCAGCCCGGGCCCGTTGCCTCCAGGGAGACCAGCTGGGTGCCCGTGAAGTACGGGGCTCCCGAGTCGTACGTGCAGGCGCTCGTCGTGATCTCCGGGGCCGCGCCGCGGACGCCCAGTGTCGTCGGGTCCACCTTCGCCACCGCCACCGTGCCCTGCTGGAGGCGGGTGGCCGGCTTGGGGTTCGCGCCCGTCAGGCTGCCCCAGCCCGCCAGCGTCAGCTGCTGGCCGACCTTCGGGGTCGCGCGGCTCACCGACAGCGGCGTCACCGTGGTCACCGGGGAGTCGAGGCGGATCAGGGCCACGTCGTTCTCCTTGGCCTGCCGGACCTCGGTCGCCTTGCGGGCGATGCCCGACTCCGTTTCCTCGTCGGTCAGGCCCAGCGTCACCGTCGTCGGGTACGGGACCTTGCCCGAGACGCGCTCGCGGTGGGCGTCGTGGAAGCAGTGGCCGGTCGTGATGACCCAGGCGGGCGCGATGAGCGCGCCCGTGCAGTAGCTGCTGTACGTCGAGCCGTCCGGGCGGGGGACCTTCGTCATCGCGAGCTTCGCGACGAACCCGTACTGGCCCGGTGGGACGTCGGAGCCGTGGGCGACGGCCCCGGCGGCGGGAGCGGTGGAGACGGTCAAAACGGCAGCGGCGAGCAGGGCGCGCAGGCGCATTCTTCCCCTTCGTCGAGTCGGTGGTCGACGTTCGACGTTAGGGCCGCCGCCGCGGGCGGGGAATTCCCTGGCCGGGCGTCACCCGGTGGTCCATCGGGTGACGCCCGGCCCGCGAAGTCAGTTCACGCCGACCAGGTCGACGACGAAGACGAGGGTCTCGCCCGGCTTGATCACGCCGCCCGCGCCGCGGTCGCCGTAGGCCAGGTGGGGCGGGATCACCAGCTTGCGGCGGCCGCCGATCTTCATGCCCGCGACACCCCGGTCCCAGCCGGAGATGACCTGGCCGGCGCCGAGGCCGAAGCGCAGCGGCTCGCCGCGGTCCCAGGACGCGTCGAACTGCTCGCCCGTCGAATGCGAGACGCCGACGTAGTGCACGGTGACGGTCTTGCCGTTCGTGGCCTCCGCGCCGTCACCGACCGTGATGTCGGTGATCTCGAGGTCGGCCGGGGCAGGTCCGTCCGGGGGGTCGATGAGGGGCTTTTCCAAGGTCATGGGCCTCACCGTACCGACGCCGTTCCGGCTGCGCCGAACGGACTACGCCCAAGGAGGGGAAAAACGCGAAAACTCTTCACACTTAGCCTACTGCTCGGTAGCGTGCGCTTCGTCACTTTTCTGGACTGAGGGGAGCCCGGCATGCGACGTCGCATCCGCGCCCTGACCGTAACGGCTGTGGGGGCCCTCGTGGCCGGTCTCACCCAGGTCGCCGTCACCGCACCGGCCGCGCACGCGGCCCTGTCTCCCGACGACTACTGCGGCGGGCAGTGCAGCGACATCCTCCCGCCCGGTGAGCAGGGCAGTGCCACCCTCGCGGAAATCCTGGCACACAAGCTGCTCGGCACCCGGCCGGCGCACTCCGCGGACCAGCTCGGGAAGTACGCCTCGCTGGCCGGCGGCTACAAGACGCTGACCACCAGCGCGATCAACCAGTACTTCAACGACGCCTCCTTCGGCGTCCCGGCCGACCAGGTGGCGAGCACGATCAAGCCGCGCGCCGACGTCACGATCGTGCGGGACAAGGCCCTCGGCGTCCCGCACATCACCGGGACCACCCGCGCCGGCACCGAGTTCGGCGCCGGGTACGCGGCCGCGCAGGACCGGCTGTGGCTGATGGACGTGCTGCGCCACGCCGCCCGCGGCCAGGTCAGCTCGTTCGCCGGTGGCGCGGAAGCCAACCGCGAGCTCGAGCAGACGTTCTTCGCGAACGCGCCGTACACGGAAGCCGAGCTGCAGCAGCAGATCGACCGCACGGCCGCCAGCGGCCCGCGCGGCGCGCAGGGCCTCGCCGACGCGCAGGCCTACATCGAAGGCATCAACAAGTACATCAGCGACGCCTACAACGGCCGGTACTTCCCCGGCGAGTACGTGCTCACCGGGCACGTCGACTCGATCACCAACGCGGGCACCATCGAGCCGTTCAAGCTGACCGACCTGGTGGCGCTCGCCGCGCTGGTCGGCGCCCAGTTCGGCGCGGGCGGCGGCGGCGAGGTGCAGAACGCCATCGCGAAGCTCGCGCTGCAGGAGAAGTACGGCGTCGTGCAGGGCGAAAAGGTGTGGCAGAGCCTGCGCTCGGAGGACGACCCCGAAGCGGTCAAGACGCTGCACGACGGCCAGACCTTCCCGTACGGCAAGACGCCGGCCAACGCGGCCGGGCGGGCGATGCCGGACAAGGGCTCGGTGACCCCGCAGCAACTGGTGTTCGACAAGACCGGCTCGGCCGCCGCCGCCACGCCGTCCACTGTGGACGTCGCCGCGCCCGCCGAGCTGGAACCGGCCCGCGGGATGTTCGAGAACGGTGTGCTGCCGGGGAACCTGGTGAGCGAGAAGCACGGCATGTCCAACGCGCTGCTCGTCTCCGGCGCGAAGACCGCCAGCGGCCACCCGGTCGCGGTGTTCGGCCCGCAGACCGGCTACTTCGCGCCGCAGCTGCTGCTCCTGCAGGAACTGCAGGGCCCGGGCATCAGCTCGCGCGGCGCGGCCTTCGCCGGGCTGAGCATGTACACGCTCCTCGGCCGCGGCCAGGACTACTCGTGGAGCGCGACGACGTCGGCGCAGGACATCATCGACACCTACGCGCTGCAGCTGTGCGAGCCGAGTGGCGCGGCGCCGACGAAGGACTCGAACTACTACACCTACCAGGGCAAGTGCGTCCCGATGGAGACCGTGGAGGTCAAGAACGCCTGGAAGCCGACGGTGGCCGACGGCACCGCGGCCGGCTCCTACACACTGCGCAGCTACCGGACCAAGTACGGGCCGGTGCAGAGCCGGGCGACCGTGGGCGGCAAGCCGGTGGCGTACGCGGCCTTGCGGTCGTCCTACTTCCACGAGGTCGATTCGCTCATCGGCTTCCAGGAGCTGAACGACCCGGGCTTCATCAAGTCCGCGGCCGACTTCCAGAAGGCCGCGGCCGACATCAACTACACGTTCAACTGGTTCTACGCCGACTCCAAGGACATCGCCTACTTCAACTCGGGTGCCAACCCGGTCCGGCAGTCCGATGTGGACCCGAACATGCCGGTGTGGGGCGACCAGGGCCACGACTGGGCAGGCTGGAACCCGGCCGGCAACCTGGCGAACTACACGCCGGCGTCGCAGCACCCGCAGTCGATCAACCAGGACTACTACGTCAGCTGGAACAACGCGCAGGCGAACGGGTACGCCGCGGCCGGCGCGGACAAGTCCGCCGTGCACCGCGTCGATCTGCTCGACTCGCGGGTGAAGAAGCTGATCACCAGCGGCACCAAGGTCACCCGGGTCAACCTGACCCAGGCCATGTCGGAGGCCGCGCTGGCGGATCTCCGCGCGGAACGCGTGCTGCCGCTGCTGCTGCAGGTGCTCGACAAGGCGCCGACCACCGGTGCGGCGGGTGACGCCGTGGCGAAGTTCAAGACGTGGCTCTCCCACGGCCAGCTGCGCACGGAGACCTCGCCCGGCAGCAAGGTGTACGCGGACGCCGACGCGATCCGCATCTTCGACGCCTGGTGGCCGCTGCTGGTCCAGGCCGAGTTCAAGCCGGGCATGGGCGACGCCGCGTACAACGCCATGACGTCGGTGCTGGGCATCAACGAGAGCCCGTCGGGCTGGCAGAACGGCAACGGGCAGCACGCCGGCCAGCCGCACAAGGGCTCCTCGTTCCAGTACGGCTGGTGGGGTTACGTCAGCAAGGACATCCGGCAGGTGCTCGGCCAGCCGGTGGCCGGCCCGCTCGCGCAGACGTTCTGCGGCGGCGGCAACGTCACCGCGTGCCGCCAGGCGCTCGTCGACTCGCTGACCACAGCCGCCGGCCAGGCCGCGAACACCGTCTACCCCGGTGACGCGAACTGCTCGGCCGGTGACCAGTGGTGCGCCGACTCGATCGTCCACACCCCGCTCGGCGGCATCACGCAGGACAAGATCAGCTGGCAGAACCGCCCGACGTTCCAGCAGGTCGTCGAGTACGCCGCGCACCGCGGGGACAACATCGCGAACCTGGCGGCGACGAAGACGGTCAGCGCCACCAGCGCCGAGACCGGGGCGTACAACTCGCCGGCGTCGAACGCGATCGACGGCAACGCCTCGACCCGCTGGGCCAGCGACTGGAGCGACAACCAGGCGATCACCGTCGACCTCGGTTCGGTCCAGCAGGTCTCGCGGGTGCTGCTCAACTGGGAAGCCGCCTACGGCAAGAGCTACAAGATCCAGCTCTCGCCGGACGCGGTCCACTGGACGGACGCGGCCGTGGTGACCGACGGCGACGGCGGGCAGGACAACGTCTCGTTCGCCGCGACCCAGGCCCGGTTCGTGAAGATGCAGGGCGTCCAGCGCGGCACCAGGTACGGCTACTCGCTGTACGAGTTCGAGGTGTACGCGCACTGAGCCCGGGCCGGGGCACCCGCGGACGCGTGGGTGCCCCGGCACCGGGGTTACCGTGGGCGGATGGATCACTGGACGCCCCGCACCAAGGCCATCGCCGCCGGCCGGCCGCACGGTCCCGGCGAGCCGTTGAACACCCCGCTCGTCGCCACCAGCACGTACCAGGCCGGTGGCGACTTCGTGTACGCCCGCGGTGACGGGACGCCGACCTGGCACGCGCTCGAAGAAGCCGTCGGGGCGCTCGAAGGCGGGCACGCGACGGCGTTCGCCTCCGGCGTCGCCACCCTCTCCGCCGTGCTGGACCTGCTGCCGGTCGGCTCGCGGGTCGCCGTCCCGACGTTCAGCTACGCCGTGACGCGCGGGGTGCTGGCCCACGCGCAGAAGCTCGGCAAGCTCGCCGTCACCGAGCTGGCGCCGACGGACACCGACGCCTGGGTCGCCGAGGCGGCGACGGCCGACCTGGTCTGGCTGGAGTCGCCGACCAACCCGACCCTCGACGTGATGGCCATCGAGCCGATCGCCGCCGCCGCGCGCGGCCGGGTCGTCGTCGACAACACCTTCGCGACGCCGCTGCAGCAGCGGCCGCTGGAGCTGGGCGCGGACGTCGTCGTGCACAGCGCGACCAAGCTCATCGGCGGCCACAGCGACCTGCTGCTGGGCATCACCGTGGCCAAGGACCCGGCCGTCGCCGAGGAGCTGCGGGGCGCGCGGACGCGGGTCGGGTCGACACCGGGCGCCCTCGAAGCCTGGCTCGCCCTCCGGGGGCTGCGGACCATGCCCGTCCGGCTCGCCGAGCAGTCCCGCACGGCGGCGCTGCTGGCGGAGCGGCTCGCCGGGCACCCCGCCGTGCGGCGCGTGCGCTACCCGGGCTTCGGGATGATGGTCGCCTTCGACCTCGCCGACGCCGGAACGGCGGACCGCTTCTGCGCGTCGGTCCGGCTGATCCGGTCGGCGACCAGCCTCGGCGGCGTCGAGAGCCTGGTCGAGCGGCGGGCGTGGCTGGCGGGCGAAGAGCGCGTCCCGCCCGGGCTGATCCGGTTCAGCGTCGGCCTCGAAGATCCGGACGACCTGTGGGCGGACCTGAAGTTCGCCCTCACGGAGTAACGCGGGCCGCCGAATCGTCGATAGTCGCGACATCGCAGGTCAACGCGTTGGGAGTGCATCGTGGGCAGAACGCTGAGCCGGGTCGCCGGGGTCGTTTTCGCGGGTGCGCTCGCCACCTTCGCCGCCGCGCCCGCCGCGCTGGCACAGAGCGAAACCAGCACGTCACCCACGGAAACCTCGACGTCCCCGATGTCCACTTCGGAGACCCCGACGACCACCACGGTGCCGACCACGCCGGAGACCACCACGCCGGCCACGACCACCACGAGCCCGAAGACCACTTCGGCCGCCGCGAAGACCGGGACCACCTCCACCACGAGCCCGAAGACCACCTCCTCGGCGCCGGAAGCGGCCGAGCCACCCAAGGACGACTACCAGGACAACGTCGGCCACGGCTTCGTCGGCCTCGGCGGCGAGGGTGTCCTCGTCATCGCCTGCGCGGCCGGAGCACCCGGGAACGTGGCGACCCAGTACCTGAGTGTGACCGGTGGCCCGGATCAGGACGAGTCCGACGGCCGCTACTGGAACTACTCGGTGCGCGTGGTCGACGCCCCGGCCGGCACCACCACCGCCAAGTTCAGCTGGACCTGCGCCGGCGTCGAAGGCAACGGGATCGTCGAGTTCGAGCAGGACGAGCCGCCGACGAGCACGACCACGAGCAGCGCCTCGCCATCGAGCACCGCGCCGGTCACCACCGCGCCGGTCACCACGGCGACCAGCTCCGCGCCCGCCGGCAACGCCGCGCCGAAGGCCCAGGTCAAGGTCGCGCCCAAGGGTGGGGTCGAGACCGGCTTCGGCGGCACGGCCCGGTGACGCTCCGCCGGGCGGGCGCGGCGCTCGCCCTGGTGCTGGCCCTCGCCGGGTGCGGTACCGCCGAGCCGCCGCCCCCGGCCGCGGCGCCCGCTCCGGTGCCGTCCTCGGTGCCGGTGACCGTGCCGTTCAAGGGCCTGCGCCCCACCTCGGTGAAGATCCCGAAGATCGGCGCGGAATCGAGCCTGCTCGCGGTCGCCGTGAAACCCGACGGCTCGATCTCCGTCCCGTCGGTGCACACGCCGATGCAGGCGGCCTGGTACAAACTCTCGCCCGTGCCCGGCGACATCGGCCCGGCGATCGTGCTCGGGCACGTGGACGGCGACAAAAAACCGGGTATCTTCTTCAAGCTGAAGGACCTCGTGCCTGGCGACGAAGTCGACATCGACCGCAGTGACGGCAAGAAGCTGAAGTTCGTCGTCGACCGCGTCACCCAGGTCCCGAAGGACACGTTCCCGCGGGACGCCGTGTACGGGAACAGCGCAAAGCCGGAACTGCGGCTGATCACGTGCGGTGGAGCGTTCGACCACGCAGAGCACAGCTACCGGGACAACATCATCGTTTACGCGAACCTGGCCGGGTGAGCCACACCGAAACCGTCGCGTTCGACACTGTCCGATGTGGATTTCGCGGGCCCCGAACGTTACCGGTTTCCGCAGTGGTTTTCTTCACGTCGAATTCGTTTCCGGTATATACCAGTTCTAGGGCAGGATGTCGGAGTCGCCCGATCTTGTGCTTCTCGCACCGGGCGGCTCGCGTAGTGGGGGTCATTGCGCGTTTCCTTCCCTGGGAGTCACCTTGAAGATCACCCTGGGCCGTCTCGCGGGCGCTGTGCTCGCGGGGGCCCTGCTCACGCTCACCGTCGCCCCGGCCGCGCTCGCGCAGGAGGCTCCGGCCACCTCGACCGAGGCCGCGCCGACCTCCGAGGCGCCGCCGACGACGAACCTGCCCACGACCACCCCGGCCACGAGCACGTCGCAGCAGCCCACGTCGCAGCAGCCGACCTCGACGCAGCCGACGACGCAGCCGACCGGCACCGGCACGCCCACCTCGGGCAAGCCGACCCACACCAGCAGCACGCCGACCACCGAGCCGACGGACCCGTTCCCGCACGGCGACGACTACATCGACGACTACGCGTACGCGTGGGAGTTCGACGACGGCACCGGCATCCTCGTCATCGCCTGCGCGGCGGGCGAGCCGACGAACATCGTCGCCAACGACTTCACCGTGGCCGGCGGCCCGTTCCAGGACGGCGCGGACGGCCGCTACTGGGGCTTCGACATCCAGCTCAACGAGGGCAAGCACCTGACCGACGACACGAAGGTCTCGTGGACCTGCGAGGGCAAGCCGGTCACCCGCCCGGTCGGCCACGGCGGCGGCTCGGCCACGGCCGGCGGCCAGGTCAAGGTCACCCCGAAGGCCGGCGGTGTCGAGACCGGCGGCGGCGCGACGGCCCGGTCCTGACCGCATGACCACGCAGTTCCGCCGCGGCGGCCGCGTTCTCGCGGCCGTCCTGGCGCTCTCCTTCGCCCTGACCGCCTGCGGGCCTTCCGGCCCGGAGGCGGCCCCGGGCCCGTCCTCGTCGGCGCCCGCCCCGCCGCCGGTGACCAAGCCGTTCGCCGGCCTGCGCCCGACGCAGCTGAACATCCCGAAGATCGGCGCGCAGTCCTCGCTGGTCTCGGTGCTGCCGAAGGCCGACGGCGGGATCTCGGTCCCGTCGGTGCACACGCCGATGCAGGCGGCCTGGTACAAGATGTCGCCGGTGCCCGGCGAGACCGGCCCGGCGGTCGTGCTCGGCCACGTCGACGGCGACAAGAAACCCGGCATCTTCTTCAAGCTGAAGGAGCTCGTGCCGGGTGACGAGGTGGACGTCGACCGCAGCGACGGCAAGAAGCTGAAGTTCGTCGTCGAGCGCGTGGAGCAGGTCCCGAAGGAGACGTTCCCCCGGGACGCCGTCTACGGCAACAGTGACAAGCCGCAGCTGCGGCTGATCACCTGCGGTGGCGCGTTCGACCACGCCGAGCACAGCTACAAGGACAACGTCATCGTCTACGCGAAGCTAGCCGACGCCTGAGTCCGGATACGGGAACCGCGGGCTCAGCTCGGTTCCCGGGCACACCCAGCGGCGCATACCCGCGTCGCAGACGGCATACCCCCAGTTGATCAGGTTGTCCTGCACCTTCTCGGGCAACCTGGTCAGCCGGGTCTTCGTCTCGGCGAGCTTCCTGGTCCGCGCCACCGGCGCCGGCAGGGCGTCGGGCAGTTCGAAGTTTTCGATGTCGCTGTAGGTCGCCCAGTACGTCCCGGCGAACGTCTTGTCCTCATAGGACTTCAGCAGCGAGCCGGTGCGCAGCTCGCGGACCTGGTTGTCCATCACGGTCAGCACGCGCAGCAGCTGCATCGGCCAGTTGTGCCGCGGCTTGGCCTCGTGCTTCATCTTCTTGCCGGCGTCGCTGACCAGAACCGTCGCCCGCTGGTTCTCGATCGGGTCGAGGCCGAGGTTGTCGTAGACGCCCGCGTCGCTGAGCACGATCTTGCGGCCGGGCGCGTGCGGATCCGGGATCACGACCGGCGAGAGCATCGGCGGGAACGCCGACGACGCGGCGACCGCAGTGGCCAGCGGGATCTGCCCGTGCGCGCCGGGCTGCCGGAAGAACCACCACAGCGAGCCGTCCTGCAGGCTGGTCGCGGTGAACACGAAGTTCGGCCCCGCCGGGTCGAGGTCCGCGAGCCGGCAGTCGCCGAAGAGGTGCTTCGCGTAGCGCAGGGCCAGTTCCTCGCCCGCGCTGCGCCACGGGATCACCATCGCCTTCAGCGTGACCGGGATGTCGAGGTTGGTGCGCGCCAGCTTCCGGATCGGCTGCACGACCTCCTTGCCGAAGTTCTCCGCGACGCCGTCCTCGCCGAACCACAGCTTGTTCCACGCGTGTGCCAGCACGCCCGCCGCGATCGAGCCGCCGGAGACGCTGGAGACCGTGGTCAGCTTCGGCAGCCAGCCGAGTTCGTTGAGCCGCCAGAGCGCCCCCGCGTGGAAGAGCATCGCCCGGTAGCCACCGCCGGAAAGCGCGAGCCCGACACCGTCCCGTTTCGCCGCGTCCACCTCGCCGAGTTTAGGGCCGCAGCAACGGAGCGAGCAGCGGGCGTTGCCCGGCCGGCACGTATTCGGCGTAGTTGTCGTACAACGCCTGCTTCGCCAGGTGTGCCGCGGCTGTGCCGTCGGCCGCGCGGATCGCGTCCAGGACCTCCGCGTGGTGGGCGAGCCAGGCGCGCATCAGCGACGTCCGGTTGCTCGCGTGTTCCAGCTTGTCCTCGATCAGTTCGAGCACGACCCCGCGCACGACTTCTTCGCTGACCACCAGCAACGGGTTGCGGGAGATGCGCGCGATCACCTCGTGGAAGGCGACGTCGGCGCGGCTGAACTCGGCATACCCGCGGGAGACGCCTTCGCGCATCGACTCCAGGGCCGCGTCGAGGCCGGTGAGGTCGTCTTCGGTGCGGAGCTCGGCGGCGAGCAGGTGGGCCGAGCCGTCGAGGATCATCCGGAACTGCAGCAGCTCGGCGAGCCCGACGTGGTCGGCGCGCGCGAGCCGGTGCATCGAGCGGTGCAGCGCGGCGGGCGAGGCGGCCAGGACCTCCGGGCCGCGCGGGTCGCCGGGCCGCGACCGGATCATCTCGGCCGCCTGCAACACGCGCAGGGCTTCGCGGATCGTCGAGCGGCCGACGCCGAACTGCGTCATCAGCTCGCGCTCGCTGGGCAGGCGTTCCCCCGGCTTGAGCTCGCCGCTGATCACGGCCTGCTCGATCTGCTCGACGACCCGCTCGTACGCGCGGACCGGAGCCACCGGTTCGAACCGCATCCCTTGACCTCGTCGTCCGCTCGGTGCAGGCTACTGGTCAGACCAGTGTACTTACCTGGAGGCCGAATGAAAGCCCGGATTCCCCTGGTGGCAGCGGCGCTGCTGCTCGTGGTGTCCGGCTGCTCGGCCGGCTCGTCGGCCAGTGTTTCCGCAGGTCCGGACACGCTTTCCGTCGGCTTCACGGCGGAGCCGGCGAACTTCGACTTCACCCGCACCGACGGCGCCGCCATCCCGCAGGCGCTGCTCTACAACGTCTACGAAGGCCTGGTGAAGCTCGACGCGCAGGGCCGGATCGTGCCGCTGCTCGCGCAGTCGTGGACGATCAGCCCGGACCGTCGCACCTACGACTTCCAGCTGCGGCAAGGCGTCAAGTTCAGCAACGGCGCCCCCTTCACCGCCGAGGACGTCAAGTTCTCGCTCCTGCGCGTCAAGAAGGACTGGACGATCTCGATCAAGTCCACGATGGACGTCGTCGACCACGTCGACGTCGTGGCGCCGGACCACGCGCGGGTGGTGCTGTCGAAGCCGTCGAACGGCTGGCTGTTCAGCCTCACCAGCAGGCTTGGCGCGATGTTCAGCCCCACCGGCGTCGCCGATCTGGCGAACAAGCCGGTCGGCACCGGGCCGTACGTCGTTTCGGCGCGCAAGCGCGGCGACTCCGTGGTGCTCAAGGCGAATCCCGGGTACTGGGGCCGGAAGCCGGCGTACTCGACGGTGGTCCTCAAGTACATCAAGGACCCGACCGCGCTGAACAACGCGTTGTTCAGCAACGGCATCGACGTCATCGCCGCGATCACCGCGCCCGACTCGATCCCGCAGTTCCAGGCCGACGACCGGTTCCAGGTCGTCCAGGGCACGACGAACAGCGAGGTCACGCTGGCCATGAACAACGCGCGGCCGCCGCTCAACGACGTCCGCGTGCGCCAGGCCCTGACCTACGCGATCGACCGGAAGGCGTTGCTGGATACGGCGTGGGCCGGCCGCGGCACGCTGATCGGCAGCATGGTCCCGCCGACGGACCCCTGGTACGAGGACCTGTCGAAGGTCTACCCGTTCGATCCCGCGCGAGCCGAGGCGCTGCTGTCCGAAGCCGGCGTGACGAACCTGAACCTGCGGCTGCGGATCCCGAACCTGCCGTACGCGGTGTCGGCCGCGCAGGTCGTGCAGTCGCAGCTCGCCGACGTCGGCGTGCGGACCACGATCGAGCCGCTCGACTTCCCGGCGGTGTGGCTGAAGCAGGTGTTCACCGACCACGACTACGACCTGTCGATCATCCAGCACGTCGAAGCCCGCGACATCACGACGTTCGGGAAGCCCAAGTACTACTGGGGGTACGACAACAAGCGCGTCCAGCAGCTGCTCGCCGAGGCCGACAGCGGGACGCCGGAGCAGCAGGTCGCGGACATGAAGCAGGTGGCGCGGCAGCTGAACGCCGACGCCGTGGCGGACTGGCTCTTCCTGTTCCCCAACGTGATCGCCGCGAAGACGAAGGTCGGCGGCATCGCGGGGAACCAGGTCAGCGAGTCGTTCGACCTCACCGGGCTGGCGCCGCGATGACGGCCAAGGTGCTGCGCCGGGTGGCGATCTTCGTGGTCAGCGTGCTGGCCGCGTCGATCGTGGTGTTCCTGTTCATGGCCGTGCTGCCGGGCGACCCGGCGCAGGTCGCGCTCGGCGTCAACGCGACGCCGGAGCTGCTGGCCAAGACGCGCACGGAGTTCGGCATCGACCGCCCGCTCCTCACGCAGTACTTCGACTGGATCGGTGGCGTGCTGCACGGCGACTTCGGCCGTTCGTACGTCACGCGGGACGCGATCGGCCCGCAGCTGCTCGACCGCCTCGGGGTGACGCTGTGGCTGGTCGGCGCGGGCATGCTGGTGGCGCTGGTGATCGCCGTGCCGGCCGGGACGTTCGCCGCGGTCAAGCACCGGAAGGCGTCGGGCGCGGGCGTCTCGGGCCTGTCGCAGATCGGGGTCGCGATCCCCGCGTTCCTGGCCGGGATCATCCTCGTGCAGATCTTCGCCGTGCAGCTGCGCTGGCTGCCGTCGGGCGGGTGGACACCGCCGGACCAGGACTTCGGCGAGTTCTTCCGGGGCCTCGTACTTCCAGCTTTGTCGCTCGGTCTGGTGCAGGGCGCGGTGTTGACGCGCTATGTGCGGTCCGCCGTGCTCGACACGCTCGGCCAGGACTACCTGCGCACCGCGCGGTCGAAGGGCCTGCGGCCGGGGCAGGCGCTGGTGCGGCACGGCCTGCGCAACGCGTCGGTGCCCGTGGTCACCGTGCTGGGCCTGCAGCTGGCCACGCTGCTGATCGGCGCGGTCGTCGTCGAGCGCGTCTTCGTGCTGCCGGGCCTCGGCTCGATGCTGCTGGACGCCGTCTCCGCGCGTGACCTGCTGACCGTGCAGGGGATCGTCCTGGTCCTGGTGGTCGGCGTGCTGCTGGTCAACTTCGTCGTCGACGTCCTCTACACCGTGCTCGACCCGAGATTGCGGGGTTCGTGATGCGCAATCTCGTCATCGGCGGAGTGCTCGTCGGCTTGGTCGTGCTGGCCGCGCTGCTGTCGTTCGCGTGGACGCCGTTCGACCCGGTGAAGGTCGACGCGGCCCACCGGCTGCTCGGCTTCTCCGGCTCCCACTGGTTCGGCACCGACAAGTTCGGCCGCGACCTGCTGAGCCAGCTCATGGTCGGCGCCCGGACGACGTTGTACGTCGGGGTCGTCGCGGTCGGCATCGCCGCGGTGATCGGCACGCCGCTGGGCATCCTCGCCGGTATGTCGCCGCGGTGGCTGGGCGAATTCGTCATGCGGGTCAACGACCTCGTGCTCGCGTTCCCCGCGCTGCTGCTGGCCATCATGTTCGGCGCGGTGTTCGGCGCGGACACGCTGACCGCGATGGTCGCGATCGGCATCGCCACCATCCCGTCGTTCGCGCGGATCGCCCGGTCCGGGACGTTGCAGGTGATGAGCGCCGAGTTCGTGCTCGCGGCCCGCGCGGGCGGCCGGTCGCGGCTGAACATCGCCGTGCGGCACGTGCTGCCGAACATCTCCGGGCTGCTCATCGTGCAGGCTTCGGTGTCGTTCGCGATCGCCGTGCTCGCCGAAGCGGCGCTGTCGTTCCTCGGCTTCGGCACGCGGCCGCCGACGCCGTCGTGGGGCCGGATGCTGCAGGAATCCCAGGAACTCCTGACCGTACAGCCGCGGCTGGCGCTGGTCCCGGGCATCGCGATCGCCGTCGCCGTCCTCGGCTTCAACCTCCTCGGCGACGGCCTCCGCGACCGCCTCGACCCCCGATTGGCGGCGCGCGTATGACGCTTTCGGTGCGTGGCCTCAGCGTTTCGTCTCTCGTTCGGGACGTGTCCTTCGAGATCGGCGCGGGCGAGCGCGTCGGCCTGATCGGCGAGTCCGGGTCCGGGAAGTCGCTGACGGCCTTGTCGATCATGGGCCTGCTGCCCGAGGACCTGCCCGCGTCCGGCTCGATCACGCTGCACGGCCGCGAGCTAGTCGGAATGTCCGAAAAGGACCTATCGCGGCTGCGCGGCGACGAGCTGGCCATGGTGTTCCAGGAGCCGATGACGGCGTTGAACCCGGCCATGCGCGTCGGCCGCCAGGTCACCGAGCCCGGCCGCATCCACGGCCGCCGCCACCGCGCGGAAGACCTCCTCGACGCGGTGGGCCTGCCGGGCACCGCCCGCGCGTACCCGCACCAGCTCTCCGGCGGCCAGCGGCAGCGGGTGGTGCTCGCGATGGCACTGGCCAACGAGCCGTCGCTGCTGATCTGCGACGAGCCGACGACCGCCCTCGACGTCACCGTGCAGGCCCAGATCCTCACCCTCATCAAGAGGGCACTTTCACGTGAAAGTGCCCTCCTCTTCATCACGCACGACCTCGCCGTGGTGGCTTCGGTGTGTGAACGCGTGCTGGTGATGCTGGACGGCGAGATCGTCGAAGCTGGCTCGACACGCGAAGTGCTGACGCAGCCTTCGCATGCCTACACGCGGAAGCTGCTGGCCGCCTCGGACCTGGAGGCCCGGCGATGACGATCATCGAAGTCCGCGACCTCGAACGCCGGTACGCCCGCCGGGACGTCCACGCGTTGCGAGGGGTCAGCTTCGACGTCGAGGCGGGGCAGCGGTTCGGCATCGTCGGCGAGTCCGGTTCCGGGAAGTCCACGCTGGTCCGGCTGCTCGCCGCGCTCGACAAGCCGACCGCGGGCACGGTGTCGTTCCAGGGTCGCCGGATCGACAACCTGCCGGAACGCCGGCTCGGCTTCCTGCGCTCGGAACTGCAGATCGTCTTCCAGGACCCGATGGGCTCGCTCGACCCGCGGATGCGGGTCCTCGACATCGTGTCCGAGCCGATCGGCCGCCGGGAGCCCGACCGCGTCGCCGAGCTGCTCGCCGCCGTCGGCCTGCCCGCGGACGCCGCGGGGCGGTACCCGCACCAGTTCTCCGGCGGCCAGCGGCAGCGGATCTCGATCGCCCGCGCGCTGGCGCCGAACCCGAGCGTGCTGATCGCCGACGAGCCGGTCAGCGCCCTCGACGTCTCCGTGCGCGGCCAGATCCTCGACCTGCTCGGCTCGCTGGTGGACCAGTTCGCGCTCACGCTGGTCTTCGTGTCGCACGACCTCGGCGTCGTCCGGCACCTCTGCGACCGGGTCGCGGTGCTGCGCCGCGGCGAGCTCGTCGAACTCGGTGACGTGGCGCAGGTCTACGACGCGCCGCAGCACGAGTACACGCGGGAACTCCTGAAAGCCGCGCCGAACCTGCGCGCGGAACTGGCCCGGCTGCGCGGAGGTGACGATGCCTGACTACCCCGAGGGCCTGCCGGTCGGCGCCGGCTGGGTGTCCACTGTGGATGCCGAAGAAATCGTTTTCCCGTACGACGGGAGCGTCATCGGGACCGCGCCCGTCGGCACGCCTGCGCTGGCTACTCGCGCAGTCGACGAGGCTGTCGCGGTGGCCCGCGAAGTGGCTTCGCTGCCTTCGCGGGTTCGGCGTTCGCTGCTCAACGACGTCGCTGCCGCGGTGCGCGCTCGCCGCGAGGAGTTCGAGAACCTGCTCGTGCTGGAGACCGGCAAGCCCCTGATCGATTGCCGCGTCGAGGTGGCGCGCACGATCGTCACCTGGGAAGCCGCGGCCGAAGAGGTGTCGCGGCTGCACGGCGAAACCGTGCCCCTCGACCTGCTGCCGTCCGGCGACGGCCTGGTCGGGTTCTGGAAGCGCAAGCCGATCGGGGTGGTCGTCGGCATCGCGGGCTTCAACTACCCGCTGCTGCTGGCGTCGCACAAGATCGCGCCCGCGATCGCCGCGGGGTGCCCGGTGATCGTCAAGCCCGCGCCGCAGACGCCGCTGGCCACGCTGTGGCTGGTGCACCTCGTGCGCTCGCACGCGCCCGTGCCCGCGATGGTTCAGTTGATCACCGGGGACGCCGCGGTGGGTGCCGCGTTGACGACCGACCGCCGGATCGGCGCGGTCTCGTTCACCGGCTCGGCCGCGGTCGGCCACCGCATCGCCCGCGACGCGGCGCCGACGAAGACGTTGCTGGAGCTGGGCTCGAACGCGGCACTCGTGGTGGCCGAAGACGCCGACCTCGACGCCGCCGTGGACGCCGTGCTGCGCGGCGGGTTCTACGCGTCCGGCCAGGCGTGCATCTCGGTGCAGCGGGTCCTGGTCGTCGCGTCGGTCGCCGCGGACTTCACCGAACGGCTGCTGGCGCGGCTCGACGAGGTCGTCGTCGGCGATCCGCGGGACGAGAAGACGCGGGTGTCCGCGCTGATCGACCCGGCTTCCACCGAGCGCGTGGCCGGGTGGATCGAAAAGTCCGGCGCCCGCCAGTTCGGCGGCGGTGTCGACGGCACGATCCTGCGGCCGACCGTCCTCCTCGACGTCCCGGACGGCGTCGAAGCCTGGGACGAGGAGATCTTCGGCCCGGTGGTCTGCGTGCGCACGGTGTCCGATGTGGACGAAGCCTTCGCCGCGGTGAACGCGTCCCGGTACGGCCTCCACGCGAGCGTCTACAGCAAGTCCCTGAACACGGCGTTCCGCGCGCTGGACGAGCTCGAAGTGGGCGGGGTCGTCGTCAACGAGGTGCCCGGCTTCCGCTCGGACACCATGCCCTACGGCGGCGTGAAGGACTCCGGCATCGGCCGCGAAGGGCCGCGGTTCGCCGTCGAGGAACTGACCGTGACGAGGATGGCGGTGCTGCGTCCGTGAACTACGAAAACCTGTTCCGGCTCGACGGACGGCGGGCCGTCGTGCTCGGCGCGGGCGGCATCGGCCGCGAAGCCGCGCGGGCGCTGGCCGCGCACGGCGCCGACGTGGTGTGCGCGGATCGCGATCTCGAAGCCGCGCGCGAGGCGGGCGTCGGCGAGGCGTACGAACTCGACCTCCTCGCGCCGGGCGCGATCGACCGGGCCGCGAGCGATCTCGGCCCGCTCGACGTCGTCGTGCTGACCGCCGCGACGAACGTCCGCAAACGGCTGCTCGACTACACGCGCGAGGAGTTCGACCGCGTCCTCGCGCTGAACCTCGGCGTGACGTTCGAGGTCGTGCGGGTCTTCGGCGCCGGCATGGTCGCGCGCGGACGGGGCAGCATCATCGGCTTCTCGTCGATCCGCGGCACGACCGTCGAGCCCGGCCAGGGCCCGTACGCGGCGACGAAAGCGGGTCTCGTCCAGCTGTTCCGGACGGCCGCCGCGGAGTTCGGACCGGCCGGCGTCCGGGTCAACGCGATCGCCCCCGGCGTTGTCGAGACCCCGCTGACCGCCCAGATCAAGGCGAACCCCGAGTGGTACGACGCGTACGCGGCGAAGGGCGCGTTGGGTCGCTGGGCGCGTCCCGACGAACTCGCCGGAGCGGTCGTGTACCTCGCTTCGGACGCTTCGTCGTTCGTAACCGGCTCAGTGCTGGCCGTGGACGGTGGCTGGACCGCCGTCGACGGCCGCTTCGACCCGCCTGCCTCGTGAGGAGCGCGCATGACCGAGCTGCCTGACCTGACCGCCGTCGAGCTCGTCGCGCAGTACCGCGCGAAGACGCTCTCGCCGGTCGAGGTGACCGAAGCCGTTCTCGCCCGTATCGAAGCGCGAGAGCCGGAGCTGCACGCGTTGTACGCGTACGACCCTTCGGGTGCGCGTGACGACGCGAAGGCGTCCGAAGCGCGCTGGGCGGCCGGCGAACCGCTGGGCCCGATCGACGGCGTCCCGCTCACCCTGAAGGAGAACATCGCGACCCGCGGCACGCCGGTGCCGCTGGGCACCGCGGCGACCGCGCTGGTCCCGGCCGCCGAGGACGCCCCGGCGGCGGCGCGGGTCCGCGAGTCCGGCGCCGTCCTGCTGGCCAAGACGACCATGCCGGACTACGGGATGCTGACGTCCGGGCTGTCGAGCTTCCACCCCACGGCCCGCAACCCGTGGCTGCTTTCGGCCACGCCCGGCGGCTCCAGCGCGGGCGCGGGCGCCGCGGCCGCCGCGGGCTACGGCCCGCTGCACGTCGGCACGGACATCGGCGGCTCGATCCGGCTGCCCGCGGGCTGGTGCGGCTTGACCGGGCTGAAGCCGAGCTTCGGCCGGGTGCCGGTCGACCCGCCGTTCCTCGGCCGCGTCGCCGGCCCGATGACCCGCACGGTCGCGGACACGGCATTGCTGATGAGCGTGCTCTCGCGCCCGGACCCGCGTGACCACCTGTGCCTGCCGCCGTCGGACCTCGACTGGGCCTCGCTGGATCTGCCGGTCGCCGGGCTGCGCGTCGGCCTGCAGCTCGACGCCGGCGTCGGCCTCCCGGTGGACCCGGCGATCCGCGACGCCGTCACCACGGCGGCCCGGGCGTTCGAGGCGGCGGGTGCGGTCGTCGAGCCGGTCGAGCCGTTCCTCACCCGCGGCATGCTCGAAGGCCTCGACGTCTTCTGGCGCACGCGGGCCTGGTCGGACATGGCGGCCCTGCCGCCGGAGCGCCGGGCGAAGGTCCTGCCCTACATCGCGGACTGGGCAGCGGGCGGCGCGAACGCGTCCGGGGTGGACGTCTACCGCGGCTTCGCCCAGATCGACGTGATGAGCGTGGCGGCCCTGCGTGCGACCTCGGCGTTCGACGTCGTCCTGTCGCCGGCCTGCCCGGTCGCGGCGCCGCCGGCGGAGTGGGCGTCCCCGACGAACGACCCGGCCCGGCCGTTCGAGCACATCGCGTTCACCGTGCCGTACAACATGTCCGGCCAGCCCGCGGTGTCGCTGAACTGCGGCTACACCGACGACGGCCGCCCGATCGGCCTCCAGCTCGCCGGCCGCCGCTTCGACGACCTGGGTGTGCTCCGCGTCGCGGCGGCGTACGAGCGGCTCCGCCCGCCGCAGCGGCCCTGGCCGATCGGGTAGGGAAGGAGTTCCGGTCCTTCGTCGCCGGGGCTCAGCCCTTGACGGCCTCCGCCAGCGCCAGCACCCGCCGCGCGTTGTCGACGTGCAGGTTCTCGATCATCCGGCCGTCCACGGTCACCACGCCGCGGCCGTCCTTCTGCGCTGCCTCGAACGCCTCGATGATCCGCCGCGACCGGTCGATCTCCGCTTCGGACGGCGCGAAGATCCGGTTGCACGGCTCGACCTGCGCCGGGTGGATCAGCGTCTTGCCGTCGAACCCGTACTGGCGGCCCTGCTCGCACTCCGCCTCGAAACCAGGAATGTCCTTCACGTCGTTGTAGACGCCGTCCAGGATCACGCGACCGGTCGCCCGTGCCGCCAGCAGGCACAGCGAGAGCCCGCCCAGCAGCGGGCCGCGGCCCGGGACGAACTCCGCGTGCAGCTCCTTGGCCAGGTCGTTCGTGCCCATCACCAGCACGGTCAGCCGCTCGGACGCCGCCGCGATCTCCTCGGCGTGCAGCATCGCGACCGGTGTCTCCAGCATCGCCCAGATCTTCGTGTGGTCCGGTGCCCCGCCGAGTTCCAGCGCGCGCTCGATGTTGTGCACTTCGGCCGCCGAGTTCACCTTCGGGACGACCACCGCGGCCGGGCCGGCCGACGCGGCCGCGCGCAGGTCGGCGTCGTGCCACTCGGTGTCCAGGCCGTTGACCCGGATCGTCACCTCGCGCGAACCGTACGAACCCACCGCCGCGCACACGCGCTCGCGAGCGGCTTCCTTGGCGTCGGGGGAGACGGCGTCCTCGAGGTCGAGGATCAGCGCGTCCGCCGGGATCGTCTTGGCCTTCTCCAGCGCGCGCTCGTTCGCGCCGGGCATGTAGAGGACCGAGCGTCGGGGAGTGGTCATCCGAGGGCCTCCTTGGTGGCCGCGTCGTAGGCCGCGGCGAGTTCGGGGTCGTCCGCCGCGAGGGCGTCGGCCAGTTCGGCGACCACGCGGCACTGCTTCACCGACGCGTCGTCCTGCATCTTCCCGTCGATCATCACCGCGCCCGTGCCGTCGCCCATCTCGGCGATCACCCGGCGCGCCCAGGCCACATCGGACGGCGACGGCGAGAACACCTTCTTCGCGATGTCGATCTGCACCGGGTGCAGGCTCCACGCGCCGACGCAGCCGAGCAGGAACGCGTTGCGGAACTGGTCCTCGCACGCGACGACGTCGCGGATGTCCCCGAACGGCCCGTAGTACGGCAGGATCCCGTGCATCGCGCACGCGTCCACCATCCTCGCCACCGTGTAGTGCCAGAGGTCCTGCTGGTAGGTCGTCCGGCCGGCGGTCAGGTCGTCGCCGGTCGGGTCGGTGCGCACCAGGTAGCCGGGGTGCCCGCCGCCGACGCGCGTCGTCTTCATGCGACGGCTCGCGGCCAGGTCGGCCGGGCCGAGCGAGATGCCCTGCATGCGCGGGCTGGCGCCGGCGATCTCCTCCACATTGGCCACGCCGCTCGCCGTCTCGAGGATGGCGTGCACCAGCAGCGGCTTCGTCAGCCCGGCGCGCGCCTCGAGCTGGGCCAGCAGCCGGTCGACGTAGTGGATGTCCTGCGCGCCTTCGACCTTCGGCACCATGATCACGTCGAGCTTGTCGCCGATCTCGGTGACCAGCGTGACGAGGTCGTCGAGCACCCACGGCGAGTCCAGGCTGTTGACCCGCGTCCACAGCTGCGTCTTCCCGAAGTCGTTCGCCTTGGCGATCGCGACCAGCCCGGCCCGCGCGGCCTCCTTGCGGTCGGCGCGGACGGCGTCCTCGAGGTTCCCGAGCAGGACGTCGACCTTCTTCGCGATGTCCGGCACCTTGGCCGCCATCTTCTCGTTGCCGGGGTCGAAGAAGTGGATCATCCGGGACGGCGTCACCGGGATCTCCCGCACGGGGGCGGGCGCGCCCAGGGCGAGCGGGGCGAAGAAGTCCTTCGGGGAGCGCATCGGTCCTCCACGGCGGCGGCTAAGTGACTGGTCGGTAACTTTAGTCCCGCACGCGCGTGACCGCTGCGGCGCAAGTCACCGCCATGTGGGTGACGGCGGACCTTCGCAGCTCAGCGGCCCTCGTCCACTGTGGATTTCGGCCCTGTTGCGCCGAACGGGCTAGTCGCCGCGGGTTTGGCCGGTTCTGCCCCGGGTAACCGGCCGTTGCCGGTCCGTAATGCCACTCACCCCGCGATCACTCGGTTGGCCGCACCGTTCGACCGAAGTCCGATGACCGCCTACCGACCGGTCATCGACCGCTGGGCGCCGCCGATCGCAGCCACTCGCACTACCCGGCGACGCCGCGCCGCCGCGCTGTTAGACAGATGAGGTGCCGGTTTCCCCCGGTCACGAAGCGGTGCAGGGTTGAAGGAGGCGGACTCGTGGCGGCTACACCTCAGAACACCGAGCGCTCGACGGTCGCCGGTGGCGCGAAGCGCAGCCGGTCGATGCCGAGCCGCGTGGTGCCGCCGATCGAGCTCCCCGCGAGCGTCGACGAGCTCGCCCGCGCCGCCGCCGCCCAGCTGGGCTGGAACGGCGTCGTCCTCCCCGAGACCACGATCCTCGGCCGCAAGGTCTGCGTGGTCGCCAAGCTCCGCACCGACGTGCACGCCGAACGCATCGCGATGGGTGCCGGCCCGGTGGCCGACCGCGCCACCGTCGACACCTGGACCTGGCCGGAGCTGGCCGGAACCGCCCCCGCCCCGGCCGCCGAGATCGTCGGCGTCCTGGCCGTCGCGCGCCACTGGCGCACCGCGATGGCCTCCGCGGTTCCGTTCGCCCGCTACGGCGAGGCCGCGATGGTGCTGCCGTCGCCGGCGATCCTCACCGAGGACTACGTCGGCAACTGCCTGCCGCGGGCCCGCGCGTACGGCCTCGCCGTCGTGACCGCCGACCCGAACGCGGTCGTCGACCTCGACCTCGAGGGCCGCACCGAGCGCGTCGTGCTGGCCGAGGACCCGGTCTCCCGCCTGGTCAACGAGCTGGTCTACGACCACCTGCTGCGCACAGCCGAGGCGCCCGCTTCCCACTAAGGTCGGCTCCATGCGAGTCGTCATTGCTGGTGGACACGGTCAGATCGCGCTGCGGCTGGAGCGGCTGCTCACCGCGCGCGGTGACGAAGCGGTCGGCATCATCCGTAACCCCGCCCACGTGGCGGACCTCGAAGCCGCCGGCGCCCAGGCCGCCGTGCTCGACCTGGAGAACTCCGATGTGGACGCCGTCGCCGAAGTGCTGAAGGGCGCCGACGCCGCGGTGTTCTCCGCCGGCGCGGGCCCGGGCAGCGGCACGGCCCGCAAGGACACTGTGGACCGTGGTGCCGCGGCGCTGTTCGCCGAAGCGGCCGAGCGCGCCGGCGTCCGCCGCCACGTCCAGGTCGGTTCGATCGGCGCCGACAACCCGGACAACCCCGACGTCACCGAGGAATTCCGGCACTACCTGCGCGCCAAGCGCGCGGCGGAAGACGACCTCAAGGCCCGCGACCTCGACTGGACGATCCTCCGGCCCGGCTCGCTGACCGACGACCCCGGCACCGGCCTGGTCCTGCTGGCCGAGAACACCGGCCGCGGCCCGATCCCGCGTGACGACGTCGCCGCCGTGCTCGTCGGCCTGCTCGACACCCCGGCGTCCATCGGCCGCACCTTGACCCTGATCTCGGGTGAGGCCGCCATCGGCGAGGCGATCGCCGCGCTGTGAACGACACGTCGAGAGAGATCGCCGTCTTCAGCGGCAGCGCGCACCCCGAGCTGGCCGAGGAGATCTGCCAGCACCTCGGCGTGCCGCTGCAGCCGGCCGAGGTGCGCCGGTTCGCCAACGACTGCCTCGAGGTGCAGTTGCAGGCGAACTGCCGCGAGCGAGACGTCTTCATCATCCAGCCGCTGATCAAGCCGGTGCAGGAGCACCTCGTCGAGCTGCTGCTGATGCTCGACGCGGCCCGCGGCGCGTCGGCGTCCCGCATCACCGCCGTCATGCCGCACTACTCGTACGCGCGATCGGACAAAAAGGACGCGCCGCGCATCTCGATCGGCGGCCGCCTGGTCGCCGACCTGCTGGTGACCGCCGGGGCGAGCCGCGTGCTCGCGATGACCCTGCACTCGCCGCAGGTGCACGGCTTCTTCAGCGTCCCGGTCGACCACCTGCACGCCCTGCAGGAGCTGGCCAAGCACTTCCGCCAGTACGACCTTTCGCGCGCCACCGTCGTCTCGCCCGACCTGGGCAACGCGAAGGAGGCGTCGCACTTCGCGCGGCTCCTCGGCGTCCAGGTCGCGGCCGGGGCGAAGGAGCGTTTCCCCGACGACCGCGTCCAGATCACCTCGGTCATCGGCGAGATCACCGGGCGGGACGTGATCGTCCTCGACGACGAGATCGCCAAGGGCAGCACGGTGCTCGAACTGCTGGACCGGCTCGCCGAGCTGGAGCCGCGTTCGATCCGCGTCGCCTGCACGCACGGCCTGTTCGCGGCGAAGGCCATCGAGCGCATCGGCAGCCGGCCGGAGGTGCTGGAGATCGTCTGCACCAACACCGTCCCGGTGCCCGAGGAAGAGCGCACCGAAAAGCTGAAGATCCTCTCGATCGCGCCGGCGATGGCCGAGGCGATCCGCCGGATCCACAACGGCGAATCGGTGTCGGCGCTGTTCTAAGCCGGGCCGAGCACCCGGTCCAGGTAGGTGTTGGCGAAGACCCCGTTCGGGTCGGTTTCCTTGCGCACGCGCAGGAAGTCGTCGAAGTGCGGGTAGCGCGAACGGAGGACGCCGGCGTCGAGGTCGTGCATCTTGCCCCAGTGCGGGCGGCCGCCGACCGCGCCGGCGATCTTCTCGAACGCGCCGAAGTACTCGCGGTAGGGCATGCCGACGAACTGGTGGATGGCGATGTAGGCGGAGTCGCGGCCCTGCGCGGTCGACAGCCAGATGTCGTCGGCCGCGGCGACCCGCACCTCGACCGGGAACATCACCGGGTCCTTCAGCTTCGGCACCAGCGCGCGCAGCTCGGCGAGCACGTCGAGGACGGATTCGCGGGGCACCGCGTACTCGGTCTCGGTGAAGCGGACGTTCCGCGCGGTGACGAAGACGCGGTGCGAGAGGTCGCTGTACTCGCGGGCGCTCAGGACGTTGGAGGCGAAGCTGCCGAGCGACGGCACGAGCCTGGGCATCAGCCGCCCGGTCCGGCAGAGGCCGCCGAACGCGACGTTCTCCATGATCCGGTAGTCGACGAACTCGCGGACCTTGCTCAGCGGCTGCGCCGCCTCGGTGCGGTTGTTGCGCTTGACCAGGGCGTTCTTGCCGTAGGGGAACCAGTAGAACTCGAAGTGCTCGTTTTCGTCGGCGAAGTCGTGGAAGCCCTCGAGGACCTGCTCCAGCGGCTCCGGGCGTTCCTGCGCGCGCAGCACGAAGGACGGCTCGCACTTGAGTGTCACCGTGGTGATCACGCCGATCGCGCCGAGCCCGACGCGGGCGGCGGCGAAGAGGTCGGGCTTGTCCTCGGCCGAGCAGGTGACGAGCGAACCGTCGGCGAGGACGAGCTCGAGCGCGGCGATCTGCGTCGCGATGCCGCCGAGCTTCGCGCCGGTGCCGTGCGTCCCGGTGGAAATCGCGCCGGCGATGGTCTGTGCATCGATGTCGCCGAGGTTGGTCATGGCCAGCCCGAGCGCGTCGAGGGCGGCGTTGAGCTCCCGGATCGTCGTGCCCGAGCGGACGGTGACGTGCCCGGTCTCGAGGTCGGCGCGCTCGATGCCGGTCCAGTGCCGCAGGTCGAGCGCATCGGAGTCGGCGGCGGCGATGGCGGTGAAGGAGTGCCCGCTGCCCCAGGGCCGCACGGTCCGGCCGGCCGTGGCGACGCGCTCGACGGCCGCCGCGATCTCAGCCGCGGTGCGCGGCTGGTGAACGTGCTGGGGCGAGGCGGACGCCGTGCCCGCCCAGTTGGTCCACCGGGTCATCCGCGCGCACCCTTCATAGTCGAGTGCCCGAAACAGTAAGTGAATAGTATTCGCGTTTCAAGCCTTCGTGTCGTACTTTAGACCTCGTGACCAGTGCGACGGTGTACGACTTGGCGACCAAGGACCTCGATCCCCCCTTGGCCGTGGTCGACTTGGCGGCGTTCGACGCGAACGCCGCCGACCTCCGGCGCCGCGCGAAGGGCAAGCCCATCCGCGTCGTCAGCAAGTCGGTGCGCTGCCGCGCGCTGCTGGAGCGGGCGCTGACGATGCCGGGCTTCGAGGGCCTGATGTGCTACTCGCTGGCGGAAGCGATCTGGCACGTCGAGCAGGGCACGACGGACGACATCGTCGTCGCCTACCCGACGGCCGACCACGAAGCCCTCCGCCGCCTGGCCGCGTCCGAGCGTGCCCGCGCGGCGATCGCGATCATGGTGGATTCGCCCGCGCACCTCGACCTGGTGGACGCGGCCCTCGGCCACGGCCACGAGGAGATCCGCGTGTGCCTGGAGCTGGACGCGTCCTGGCGCCCGCTGCCGGGCATCCACGTCGGCACCCGCCGATCCCCGGTGTTCACCCCGAAGCAGGCGGCGGCGTTCGCCCGCCAGATCGTCGACCGCCCGGGGTTCCGCCTGGTGGGCGTGATGGCGTACGAAGGCCAGATAGCGGGCCTCGGCGACGCGGCGGGCCACCGCGTCAAGCGGGCACTGGTGGGCTGGATGCAACGCCGATCGGCGGCCGAGCTGGCCCGCCGCCGCGGCGAAGCGGTCCGGGCGGTCCAGGAGGTGACGCCCCTGGAGTTCGTCAACGGAGGCGGAACGGGCAGCCTCGAGTCAACGGGCGCGGACGCGGTGGTCACGGAGATAGCGGCCGGGTCGGGCTTGATCGGCCCCACGCTCTTCGACGGCTACACCCGGTTCCACCCCCGCCCGGCGGCGTTGTTCGCCCTGCCCGTGGTCCGCCGCCCGACCCGCAACATAGCGACGCTCTTTTCGGGCGGCTACATCGCCTCGGGCCCCACGGGCCCGTCCCGCCAGCCGGCGCCGTACTTGCCGAGGGGCTTGAAGTTCCTCGGCTTCGAGGGAGCGGGCGAAGTCCAGACACCGGTCACCGGCCGGGCGGCGCGGAACCTCAAGCTGGGCGACCGGGTGTGGTTGCGCCACGCCAAGGCGGGCGAGCTGGCGGAGCGGTTCACGCACTACCACCTGGTGCTGGGCGACCGGGTGGAACGAACCGTCCCGACCTACCGGGGCGAGCACCAGAACTTCGGCTGACCCGGGCCCCCGGCTGCGCAGTCCGCCGCCCTGGAAAATCGGCGGCGTTCCGAAGAGGTGGGCTGCTTCGGTCCTGCACCGGCGGCCGATGCACTGAAAGAGTCGTTCATGACGTCTGACGCCATGAAAGAGTCGTTCATGACGTTCGGACCTCGGCCCCCACCGACAACCCACCCCGAAACCACAGCGTTGTCCACAGCTGTGCATACCTGTGGACAACTTCTGTGGACAACCTACGACCGCTCCCCGAACCGGGCCGCCAGGTACCCCTTCACCACATACTTGGCCTCGGCCACGATCTTCTCGTCCCCGCTCGGCTCCCGCCGGAACGCCAGCTTCATCAGCGCGTCGGCCACCTCGTTGGCGATCGTGATCGCGAACTGCAGGTCCTCCACCGGCCGGTCGACCTGCTTGGCCACCAGCTCCGTCAGCGAGTCGACGATCACCGCGTTGTTGTCGCGTGTCTCGTCGAGCAGCTGGCGGTCGATGATGTCGCCGAAGTGGACCTTCGAAAATCCCGGGACCGTCCGGTGCATCTCCAGGTAGATGTCGAGGATCGAGTCCACGACGTCCCACCAGTGCTCCGGCCCCAGCTGCTTCAGGCGCTCGTTGACCGCGCCCACGAAACGCTCCAGGTTGCGGGCGGTCAACGCTTGCACCACCGCCCGCTTGTCCGGGAAGAACTGGTACAGCGAACCCACCGCGACGCCCGCCCGCTTGGCGATCAACGTCGTGGTCAGGGCGTCGTAGCCGAGCTCGTCGATCAACGCCGCGCTCGCGTCGAGCATCTGCTCGACCCGCTTCGCACTACGCTGCTGAACCGGTTGGCGGCGTAAGGGGGTGGCTTCTGCCGGCACCTTCGCGGCCTGGATGTCGGACACGGCGCTCCTCCTCGTCTGATCTGGGACTTTATCGTGCCGACGGGCTTCCCCACGGACGAGTGAAGACCTAGTATATGAGAACTTTTCATGTTCACCCGTACGGGTGCCCTGACGAAGGGGTCAGCAGCCGGTGCAGAACCCGACCTTCCCGTCCGACTTCCTCTGGGGTGTTTCGACATCGGCGTTCCAGATCGAAGGTGCCACCAGCGAAGGTGGGCGCGGACCGTCCATCTGGGACACGTTCACCGCGACCGAAGGCAAGATCGCGCGCGGTGAACATGCCAACGTAGCCGCCGACCACTACCACCGCTACCCCGAAGACATCGCGCTGATGGCGGAACTCGGCGTGGGCGCCTACCGGATGTCCGTTGCCTGGCCACGGATCCAGCCCGAGGGCAAGGGCGCGCCCAACCCCGAAGGCCTCGGCTTCTACGACAAGCTCATCGACGCCGTCTGCGAAGCCGGCATCGCGCCCGCCGTCACGCTCTACCACTGGGACACCCCCCAAGCCATCGAAGACGACGGCGGCTGGCTCTCCCGGGCGACCGCTGAGCGCTTCGCCGAATACGCCCAGATCCTCGGAGAGCGCTTCGCCGATCGGGTGAAACTGTGGATTCCGCTCAACGAGCCCATGGTCATGTCGATCTTCGGCTACGGCATCGGCGAGTACGCGCCCGGCCAGGTGCTCCTGCTCGACGCCATCCCGACCGCGCACCACCAGAACCTCGCGCACGGCCTCGCCGTCCAGGCCCTCCGCGCGGCGGGTGCCACCACCATCGGCACCGCCAACAACCACTCGCCCATCTGGCCCGCGGACGACGACGCCCAGGACGCGGCGGAATACCTGGACGCCCTGCTCAACCGGCTCTACGCCGACCCCATGCTGCTCGGCAGCTACCCCGAGCAGCTCCACCCCCACCTGCCCGCCGGGTTCGCCGACGACCTGCCGACCATCGCGCAGCCGCTCGACTTCTACGGCATCAACTACTACGAACCGCAGGGCGTCGCGATGCCCGGCCCGGGCAACCCGCTGCCCTTCGAGCTGCGCGACATCCAGGGCTACCCGATGACGACGAACGCCTCGCCGATCGTCCCGCACGCCCTGCGCGAACTGCTGCTCGACTTCCACCACCGCTACCGCGAGCAGCTGCCGCCGATCCAGATCACCGAAAACGGGTGCAGCTTCGCCGACGAGGTCGCCGAGGACGGCGGCGTGCACGACCCCGAACGCATCGACTTCTTGCACGGCCACCTGGTCGCGCTGCGCGAGGCGATGGACGCCGGCGTCGACGTCCGCGGCTACTTCTGCTGGTCGCTGCTGGACAACTTCGAGTGGTCCAAGGGTTATGCGCCGCGCTTCGGCCTGGTGCACGTCGACTACGAGACCCTGCGGCGGACGCCGAAGGACTCGTTCCACTGGTACCGGAAGCTGGTGCGGCATGAGTGAGCTTGCGAACGAATCAGGCCGGCGCACGAGTGAAACGACCCAGGCGCTCCCCGAGGCGCTCGCCGAACCCACCGTGCGGGTGCGGCCCGGCTGGATGAGCCTGCTGTTCTTCGCGAACATCGCGCTCTGGCTGGGCATCTACGCGCCGATCCAGGTGCTGTTGCCGCAGCAGGCCGAACTCCTCGACCAGGTGAACAAGGAGTTCGTGCTCGGCCTGGTGATGGGCGTCGGCGCGGTCGTGGCGCTGGTCGTCAACCCGGCCGTCGGGCTGCTGTCGGACCGGACGACCTCGCGGTTCGGCCGTCGCCACCCGTGGACGGTGGCCGGTGCGGCCGTCGCCACCGTCGGGCTGCTCGTGCTGGCGTTCGCGCCGAACGTCGCGCTGATGATCACCGGCTGGTGCCTCGTGCAGGCCGGGCTCAACGGCATGCTCGCGACGCTGATGTCCGCCATCGCCGACCGCGTCCCGGTCGGCCAGCGCGCGCAGGTCGGCGGGCTCGTCGGCATCGCGCAGATGCTCGGCACCGTGCTCGGCGCGGTCGTGGTCGTCGTCATGCTCGGCATCGCCGGGCTGCCGCTGGCCTATGCCAGCTGCGCCGGGATCGTCTTGGTCGGCGCCGCGTTCTTCGTCCTGCGGACGCCGGACGCGCGGCTGCCGGTCGAGTTCCGGCCGTCGTCGCAGGCCGGCGAGGTCATCCGCAACCTGTGGGTCTCGCCGCGGCGGTTCCCGGACTTCGCGTGGGCGTGGTCGTGCCACTTCATGATCAACCTCGGCAACGCGTTCGGGACGCTCTACCTGCTGTTCTTCCTCAAGGACGCGGTGCACTACCCGGACCCGGACACCGGGCTGCTCATCATGATGGCGCTCTACGGCGTCGCCCTCGTGGTGGGCGCGCTGCTCGCGGGGCACTTCTCCGACAAGTCCGGACGGCGCAAGCCGTACGTCCTCGTGGCGTCCGGGGTGATGGCTCTGGCCGCCTTGCTGCTGGTCGTCTGGCAGAGCTGGCCGGTCGCGCTCGCGGCGTCCCCGCTGCTCGGCGTGGGTTTCGGGGCGTACATGGCGGTCGCGCTGGCGATGCTGACGCAGGTGCTGCCGACGGCGCAGGACCGCGCGAAGGACCTGGGCGTCATCAACATCGCGAACTCGCTGCCGCAGGTGGTCGCCCCGCTGGTGACGCCGCTGGTGCTGACGTACCTCGGCGGCTACTCGGGGCTTTTCGCGGCTTCGGCGGTCGCGACGCTGCTGGCCGCGGTGCTCGTGCTGCGCGTGAAGGCGGTTCGCTAGCGCCCCAATGTGGCGTTCGGTGCATCTGACGCACCGAACGCCACATTGGGTGCATCTGACGCACCGAACGCCACATTGAGGTTTTCTCAGTAGGGCTGGGCTCGGGTGGGCGTGTTGGCGTGGGATGAGGCGTGGGGCCCCTGGTAGGACTGGATTTGCGAAGATCGAATCCTAGAGTTCCAGAGGCCCCACGTGATCCATTATGGTGCCACGCTCGACGTGGCGCGTGAGCTGGTCTGCTTCGTTGCCCGTGTCCTGCGGGCCGAGCGCCGACGCTGTGGCACCCGCCGGGACCGGCGTGCGTTGACCCCGTACTGGCAGGCGGTGCTGGTGCTGCGCTGGTTCCGCGATGCCACCCCGGTGCACCGGCTGGCCACCGACCATCGCATCAGCGTCGCCACCGCCTACCGCTACCTGCACGAAGCGATCACCGCCCTCGCCGCCTGCGCCCCGGACCTGCACCATGTCCTGGCCGACCGGCGCACCCGGGGTGACACGCACGTGATCCTGGCCGGTTCCCTGATCCCCTGTGACCGGGTCGCGGCGACCACGATCAAAACCAAAGGTAAGAACCGTGGCCGGATCGTGCACCTGTGGTACTCGGGCAAGCACCGCGCCTTCGGCGGGAACATCCAGTTCCTGGCCAGCTCCGATGGGTTCCCGTTGTGGGTGTCGGCGGTGCTGCCGGGCTCCCGCAACGATCTCTCCGCCGCCCGCGACCACGGGATTGTCGGTGCGTTGACCGCCGCCGCGGGCCAGGGCCTGAAACTCTGGCCGACAAGGCCTACCACGCAGCCGGGATCAGGATCCTTACCCCGTTCAAGAAAACCGCAGGTCAACCACCCCTCGGCCCGCGCCAGCGGGTCCACAACCTGCTGCATGCCCGAGCCCGGGCACTCGGCGAACGCGCCATGGCCATCCTCAAAACCCGCTGGCGAGCACTCCGCCACATCAGCCTCTGCCCCCACCGCATCGGCACCATCGTCCAAGCCGCCCTCGTCCTCACCCACCACGAACACCACGGACGCTACTGAGAAAACCTCATTGGGTGCATCTGACGCACCGAACGCCACATTGGGTGCATCTGACGCACCGAACGCCACATTGGGGCGGATGCGGACGTGGAACCGCGGGCCGGTGCCGGTCGGGGGAGGGGAGTGCAACGGCACCGGCCCGCGGAATTCGAGGGCCGCTCAAAGCGGGGCACGAGCGCGATCTCCTGCGTGATCGCTGCTTCGCGTGTTGATCAATCTAGCGGGGGATTACCGCCTGGGCTAGGCCTAACGCGGAAATTTTTCGATTAATCGCGGTGGGGACCGGGGTGTTGGCCGAGGACTGGTTCGCGCTGCTCGGGGGTGCGGGCGAAACAGTCCTCGGCCGGGGCGAGTGCCGGCGCGGGTCCGATGGGGCGATCGGCCGGCCGCGGCTCGCCGGTCTGGGGGTCAGGCAGTGACCGCTCGGCGCGGATTCACCAGCGCGTGGCGACCGGTGGTCTCGGCCGCGGTGGGCGCCGGGTGCGGCGTGACCGGGCTCTTGCGGCGGCCCTGCAGACGGCTGTCCGTCGCGGACTGTTGCTGCGGGGCGAGTCCGCCGGCTACCAGGTGTTCGTGCGCGACCTGCCAGACCGAGCACGGCGCCTTGCAGCGGTGCCACCGGGTCGAGCAGGTCGGGCAGTCGCCGCGCTCGTCGGGCTCGTGCATCTTCAGCATCGCGCGCCACGCCTCGGTCAACCGGGGCAGTTCGGAGCGCGCGACCGAGACGAGCGACTGGGCGTCGGCGCGGTTCGCCAGGTCGGTCAGCATGTCGAGGCGCTCCCAGACCGCGTTGCGGAGGACCTGCCCGAGTACCTGATCCATGTCAGCTCACCGTTACCTTTCCGCCATCTTGGCGGCTTCGTTGAGCGCGGCGCGCAGCTGTCCGAGCTGGCCGGACGTCAGCCGCGCGGTCTCACCGGGAGGCGAGACCAGTACCACCTGGTTGTCTTCGACGAACACCGTCACCGCACGCTCGCGGCTGATGAGGTCGCCGCACTGCACGCGCCACACGAGCTGGCCGCCCTCGTAGTGACGGACGCTCGCGGTGCGGGGGTCGACCGCCGCGGCGGGCGTGACGGGGCGGACGGCGGGGGCGGGGGAGACCATCGCCGGCCGCACGGCGCGGGTCGCCGTGCCGGCATGTCCCCCTGCGAACGAGTCCACGAACTCCACGCCCTTCTCCGCTCTGTCGAAAGTCTCCGAAGATGCCTTCTGCAACATTGCTTCGGCGCAACGCTGCGGTTTCCGTAGCTCTCCGTGATCGCAACCGGTGTGCGGCCGGTGACGGAGATCTGACAACTACAGTGAGGTGAAACCGAGTGCGATAGAAGGTGGAATCGGCGTCATAGCGGTGACTGGGCTCGGTTCCACGGTAAGCGGTCAGCGGACTTCGCCCGGACCGATCAGGGCACCAGTTCGGCTGTTCACACGGTTCCACAGGTTTGCCTACGCTGTTTCACAGACGCCCGACCGGACAGTGGAGGGGGCGCGATGGACGCCAGTAACGGTGGCAGTGCCGACGCCCGGCAGAGCCACGCAGTTCCCGCTGACGCGTGGGAGCAGCCGGAGATGAGAACGGCTCTCGCGTCGCGCGAGATCAGCGCCGTGTACCGGCTCCTGCGCAAGCACGGTGTCTCGCAGCGCCAGATCGCCGCGATGACCGGCCAGTCCCAGTCCGAGGTGTCGGAGATCCTCAAGGGTCGCCAGGTCATGGCCTACGACGTGCTCACGAGGATCGCCGACGGCCTGGGTGTCCCCCGTGGATACATGGGCCTCGCCTACGACGAGGCCACGGCGATACGGGTCGTCGGCTCCGCCGACGGCCAGCAGGCTGAGGAGGACGAGTCCGTGAAGCGACGGAGGTTCCTCGCGCACGCTGCCCAGGTCACGATGGGTGCGGCGGTGTTCGGTCCGGAATCGGGCACCTGGTCGGCCGGGCCGGCCAGGACGCCGGCGCCCGGGCGCATCGGCATGACCGACGTCCGCCAGGTCGAAGCCGCGACGCGCGCGCTCCGGGCGCTGGACTACCAGTACGGCGGCGGGTTCTGCCGCGACGCCGTCGTGGCGCAGCTGTCCTGGGGACAGCAGATGCTCGAGGCGCACGGCACCGACATGGTGAAGAACCGGCTGTACGTCGCCCTCGCCGACCTGCACTCCCTCGCCGGCTGGACCTCCTTCGACACCGGGCTGATGGACTCCGCGCGCGGCCACTTCGCGAACGCGCTGGACCTGGCCAAACAGGGGGACAACCACCCGCTGGTGGCCAACGTGCTCTACCGCATGGGCCGCGTCTACCTGCACCAGGACGCCCCGAACGACGCGCTGAAGCTCTTCCAGCTGGGCCAGATCGCCGCCCAGAAAAGCGGCTCCGAGCTGGCGGTCTCCGTGCTCTGCGCGAACGAGGCCTGGGCCTACGCGATGATGGGCAACGAGGAGCAGGCGGTGAAGCTGCTCGGCCGGAGCAAGGACGAGTTCGAGCGCGCCAACCTCGCCGAAGCCGAGTCGTGGGTCAAGTTCTTCACCGAGACCGACGTCTACGCCATGGTCGGCACCGTCCACACGGTCCTCGCGCAGAAGAACGCCGAGCACACCAAGTACGCCATCCCGGCGCTGACCAAGGCCGTCGAGTCCTACGACGACGAAATGGCCCGCTCCAAGACGTTCATGCTCAGCGCGCTCGCCACCAACCACCTGCTCGACGGCGACCTCGACCACGGCGCCAAGGTCGGCGGCAAGGCCATCGACTGCGCCGAGGGCATCAAGTCCGAGCGGGTCAAGGACCGGATGCGGCCCCTGCAGGAAGAGGCCGAGCGCCGCCGCAACAACGCCGACGCCCGTGACCTCGCCGACCGCCTCCACGCTTTCTACGCCGCATAACCCCGAAGGCGCCGGCGCGGTTTTGGACGGCCGGTTCACCTCCGGGAAGCTGCGAGGCGTGCTGGCCGAAACCTGCGCGCTGCTGGGGCTCGACCCGGCGGGCGCGCGGCTGCTGCGGTTCACCAACAACGCGGTGTACGCGCTGGTCACGGCCCCTTTTGTGGTCCGGATCGTCGGCTCGACGCAGCTGCGGCACCGCGTCGGCACGGTCGTGCGCGTGGCCCGGCACTTCGAGCGCCACGGCGTCCCCGCGATCCGGCTCCTCGGCGACGTCGAGCAGCCCCTGGAGGTCGGCGGGCACCTGGTGACCGTGTGGCACCAGGTGCCGAGCATCGGCCGGGCGGCGACGTCGGTCGACCTGGCCCGGCTGCTGCGCCAGGTCCACGCGCTGCCCCCGCCGCCCGGCCTCGCCGAGTGGGCGCCGTTCGCCGCCGTGCGAGCCAGGGTGTCCGACGCCGAGGAGATCAGCGACGCCGACCGGGAGTTCCTCCTCGACCGCTGCGCCGAACTCGAAGCCGAACTCGCCGGGCTGACGTTTCCCCTGCCCAGGGGCCTGGTCCACGGCGACGCGTACCCCGGCAACGTCATCCCCGGCCCGGACGGCCCGGTGCTCTGCGACTTCGATTCCTCGTGCGTCGGCCCGCCGGAGTGGGACCTGACGCCGCTGGCGGTCGGCCGCGAGCGGTTCGGCGACCCGCCGGTGCGCTACCGGACGTTCGCCGCGGAATACGGCTTCGACGTGACGTCGTGGTCCGGGTTCGCCGTCCTCCGTGGCATCCGCGAGCTGAAGCTGACGACCAGCGTGCTGCCCATCCTGCGCAGCCGGCCGCAGGTCCGGCCGGAGCTCTTCCGCCGCCTGGACGATCTCCGGAGCGGCCGGACGGGCGCACGCTGGACGCGTTACCGCTGACCGTCATCTGTCACTTGGTGTGATCGGCGACACATGCTGCACGTGCATTCGCCGACTGCAAATGACCGTTCGTCGCATCAGAAAGGCGGTCCGCTCTGGGTAGAAAGTTCTGCCCGACCAGTCACCCCCAATGGATTACCGGTCAGCCCAATGCGCAATTTGCAGCTACTCGCGGTGACTTCGCACCCGGTCCTACCTGCGAGGACAGCGATCAGGAGGCGACAACCGGCGCCCGCGTCAGCACGACGGCGAACCCGAACGCCAGGCCCATGACCGTCAGTTCGAGCGTGGCCCACGCGGCGAGCGCCGTGCGGTCGTGCCGGACGATCCGCGGCATCAGCCGCCAGCGGACGTTCGCCCCGAGCAGCGCGATGACACCGGTGCACACGAGCTTCAGGACCAGCAGCTGCCCGTACGGCGTCGTGAAGATCGCCGCCCAGAACCCGATGGTCGGGTTGAGCGAGATCTCGACGAGGCCGTTGAACAGCCCGGTCGCCGCGGAGAGCACCAGGCAGAGCGTCGCCAGCTTCGAGAACCGGGGCAGCGCGTGCGCCAGCAGCGTCCGGTTCGCCACCAGGAGCACGGTCATCGCGCCGAGGCCGCCGGTCCAGGCGACGGCGCTCATGACGTGCAGCTCCATCGAGATCATCGTGTAGTCGTGGTAGTTCCAGTTCGACGCGTGCCCGGTGACCGGCAGGGGCAGCAGCGCGAACAGGCCGAGCCCGACGCGGACCTCGGCGGGCACCTTCTCGCCGAACCGCAGCGACAGCGCGCCGATGCCGGCGTGCACGAGCGCGAGCACGGCGACGATGACGAGCGCCTTCCCGGCGCCGACGTTCGCGATGTAGTCGCCGATGTCGGACGGTGAGAGCGTCGCCGAACCCGGCTTGTACTCCGCGGTCTGCAGGACCAGCGCGACGACGGCGGCCGTGGCCCAGACGAGCGCGGCCGCGACGCCGGCCGGGCGGGCCAGCCGCATGACCGGTTCGGTCAGCTTCGGCCGGTCGTAACCGACGAGCACGGAAAGCAGCGCGAGGCCGATCGTGGTGACCGCGGCGAGGTCGAGCAGGACCCGCACGACCGGGATGCCGGCCGAGACCACCGCGCTGGGCTCCACGACGCCGGGTACCGGCGCGGTGGACATGAGCGCGACGCCGATCAGGGCGCCGAGCAGGCCCGCCGTCACGACGCAGAGCAGCGTCGAATAGCGGGGTTTCGCGGTGGTCTCGGCCTGGGGCATCTGAGTTACTGCTTCTTCTCTGCTGTGTTTTCTTGACTGACGTTGCTGCCCGAACGCAGGGCCACGGTGAGCCCGATCGCCAGCAGCACGACGGCGCCGGCGATCCAGACCCAGATCGGCACCCCGGTCGACGACGACTCCGGTGCCGCCTGCGCCGAGCCGCCCGGCGAGCGGGCCGCGTCGACGGTCGCCGGCGTGCCGGTGCCCGCGGTCGTCAGGGTGAAGGTGAGCTCACCGGTCACCGGGTGGCCGTCGGCGGACAGCACCCGGTAGCCGACGGTGTACTTCCCGGCCGGGCCGAGCGGCCGCAGGGGCGCGCTGATGACGTTGTTCACCACGGTGATCGGTCCTTCGGCCCACTGGCCGCCGCCGGGGCCGGTCACCGCGATCTGGTTGACGTCCGCGCCCTGCACGTACTGGTCGAACGTCAGGCTGAGCTTCGCCGGGCCGGCGGCGACGGACGAGCCGTTCGCCGGGTCCGAGGAGATCAGCACGTTGTGCGCCAGCGCCGGGGTGGCCGTGCCGAGCACGGCCACCGCGGTCAACGCCAGCGCGACGAGCACACCGCGCATTTAGCTGTTGCCTCCCGACTTGGCCGTGGCCTTGCGGGCCCGGATGGTCGCGCCGGCCCCGACACCGAGGCCAACGGCGCCGACGAGCAGGCCGGCCCCGCCGAGCCAGCGGGCGGTGCTGTCCGACGTCGCGGCCGCGGCCTGGGTCTGGTCGCCGGTGGCCGAGGCCGTGTCCGCCATGTTGCCGTGCGCGTCGCCGTCCGCCGCCTTCGCGGCCAGCTTCACGACCGGCGCCGGGTGCTCCGGCTCCTCGCCACCGGCCGGCGTCGGCTGGTTCCAGTCGACGACCTTGCCGTCGCTGTAGGTCTGGTGCGCCGGGAACTCCACCTGGTCCACATTGGTCGGCAGCGGGCCGAAGCTCACCGAGAACTCCTGGTAGTCGGTGGCCTTGAGCTCGCTGCCCGCCTGCGCGGTCCACGTCACCGCGGTGACGGCTTCGGTGATCTGGGTGCCGTTGTCCTTGGTGATCGGGGCGGGCAGCTTGGACTTCGTCACCTGGGCTGTCCAGCCGGGGACCGGCTTGGTCCGCACCGAGCCGATGCCGTAGTCGGGCTTGAAGTCGACGGTGACCTTCGTGGTGGTGACGGGGTCCTTCTCCTCGCTCGGCACGCGGAAGACGATCGCCGCGTAGCCGCCCTTCGTGGGCTGCGGGCCGTAGACGTTGGCCGTGACGTGCGCGGACGCGATGCCGGCACCGAGCAGGCCGGCGGCACCGACGGCGGCGGCGAGGAAACCGGCGCGCTGGAAGACGTGCTGGGACATGGGTTCACTCCTGATGAACGCAAGAAGGGACAGCGGACTCGGGGGGCCGCTGGTTCGGGGAAAAGCTGGGTTCAGGAGTGAACGGGCGGCCCGCGCCGCCCGCGGATCCGGCGCAGGTCGACGCCGACGAGGTGGTCCGGACCGCCGACGCGGGCCGGGATGAGCGCGGGCGCCGCCGCGGGCACCGGCAGGGGCGTGAGCAGCCGCGGCAGGATCGCGCGCAGCACGGCCAGCACGGTGAGGAGCATCGTGTCGGCGCGGGCGAGCAGCAGGGCGGTGAGCACGGTCGCGACGACGTGCGCGGCCGTCATGCCGAGCCCGGTGGGTCCGGGTGCCGCGGCCATTTCGTGCGCGCCGTGGCCGGCGAGCGTGGTGAGCAGCAGGTGCATCACCAGCTGGGCGGTCCCCAGCAGGACGAGCGTGGCGAGCGGCCCGCGGGCCCGGCGGGCGAGCGCGGCCGCCGTCCAGCCGAACAGGGTGGTCAGCAGCACGGTCATCGCCGGGTCCGGCAGCCCGCCGTCGGCGAGCCGGTGTGCTGTCACGGAAAGTGCGCCGCAGCTCACGGCGAGCAACACCCCACGGGTAGCGCCGAGCACGGCGGGACGCCGTGCCGGATCGCTCATGCAGAGCAGCCTAAGGGACCTGCTCCCCCGTGAGCGTGTGATCCCGTGAAGTGAGCACACACCAGGTTCACGTCCGGCTCCCGTCGCCGGTTCAGGCAATTTGTTGCCGATCTCCGCCAGGTGGGCCACGGTGGCCGGAAGACGGGGGGTTTGGACCGGCCGTGTCGTGGGTACTGAGCCGCTGGTCAGGAACTAGCCCGTTCGGGTGAAGGCCGGCGCGAAGGGCGGGAGAACGACACGGATGAACCTCTTCGACTACATCTCCGACCGGGCGAGCAAGCTGTGGCTGGAGGCCTACCTGCACACCAGCATGGTGGTGCAGTGCACGATCATCGCCGCGGTCCTCGGCGTGCTGATCGGGGTCGCGGTCTACCGCAGCCCGATCGGTTCGGCGGTGGCCACGGCGCTGGCGAGCACGATCCTGACGGTGCCGTCGTTCGCCCTCCTGGGCCTGCTGATCCCCCTCTCGGGGCTCGGTCCGACGACCGCCGTGATCGCGCTGGTGCTCTACGGCCTGCTGCCGATCGTCCGGAACACGATCGTCGGGCTCGACGGCGTCGACCCGGCCGTCACCGACGCCGCCCGCGGCATCGGGATGAGCTGCTTCGGCGTGCTCACCCGGGTCGAGCTGCGGCTGGCCTGGCCGGCGATCCTCACCGGCATGCGGGTGGCCACGCAGATGCTGATGGGCATCGCCGTGATCGCCGCCTACGCGAAGGGCCCTGGCTTCGGCGCCGAGGTCTTCTCCGGGCTCACGAACGCGGGGAGCACGAACTCCCTGAACCAAGCCGTCACCGGCACGGTCGGGGTGGTCATCCTCGCCCTGCTGCTCGACGGCGTCTACGTCCTGATCAAGCGCTTCACCGTCTCGAGGGGTGTCCGTGGCTGAGAACGAGGAAGTCTCCGGCGTCGAAATCGAGCTGGAGCACGTGACCAAGCGGTACCCCGGCACCCGCGAAGCGGCGGTCGACGACTTCTCGATGGTCGTGCCCGCGGGCAAGATCGTGGTCTTCGTCGGCCCGTCCGGCTGCGGCAAGACCACGACCATGCGGATGATCAACCGCCTGGTCCAGCCGACGTCCGGCAAGATCACCATCGGCGGCGAGGACGCGCTCAAGCTCGACGTCGACACGCTGCGCCGTCGGATCGGCTACGCCATCCAGCAGGCCGGGCTGTTCCCGCACTTCACCGTCGCGCAGAACATCGCGGTGGTGCCGGGCCTGCTCGGCTGGGACAAGAAGAAGGTCAACGACCGGGTCGAGGAGATGATGGACCTGGTCGGGCTCGACCCGGCCGACTTCCGCGACCGGTTCCCGCGCCAGCTGTCGGGCGGGCAGCAGCAGCGCGTCGGCGTGGCACGGGCGCTCGCCGCGGATCCGCCGGTGCTGCTGATGGACGAGCCGTTCGGCGCGGTCGACCCGATCACCCGCGGCAACCTGCAGGACGAGCTGCTGCGGCTGCAGAGCGAGCTGAAGAAGACGATCGTGTTCGTCACGCACGACTTCGACGAGGCCGTGAAGCTGGGCGACAAGATCGCGGTGCTCGGCAACCAGTCGTCGATCCTGCAGTACGACACCCCCGAGGCCATCCTGGCGAACCCGGCGGACGACACGGTCGCGGGCTTCGTGGGCGCGGGCGCGTCGCTGAAGCAGCTGACCCTGCTGCGAGTCCGGGACGTCGAGCTCCAGCAGGACGCGCTCACCGTGACCGTCGACGAGTCGCCCGCGTCGGTGCGCGAGATGCTGCAGTCCTCGCGCAAGCACTTCGCGCTGGTGCTCGACGCGCGCCGCCGTCCGACGCGGTGGGTGCACGTCCGCGAGCTGACGTCGGCGACTTCGCTGGCCAACCTCGGGAAGCCGCTGCGCGACGTCGTCAGCCTGCAGTCGACCCTGCAGGACGCGCTCGAGGCGATGCTCGCCGAGGGCGGCTCGGTGCCGGTCACCGGCGCGCGCGGCGAGTACGCGGGCACGATCCAGCTGGACACCGTGATCGCGACCATCCAGCAGCTGCGCGAGGAGCACACGAACGACGAAGAGGTGCCGGCATGACGGCGGTCGTCGACACCGGCTTCAGCACCGAGTCGGGCTCCAAACGCGCGGAACGCGTCCGGCTGTTCGCCCAGCCGATCGCGGTGCTGGTGATCGTCGCCGTGACGCTGGCCGCGGTGTTCTCCAGCGGCCTGACCGCCACGGAGAAGGAGACCCTCAACGCGCCGACGCTGCTCACGGCGTTGTGGGACCACCTGCTGATGACGCTCGTGGTGACGGCGATCGTCGTCCTGGTCGCGGTGCCGCTCGGGGTGCTGGTGACGCGGCCGTGGGCGCGGTTCCTGGCGCCGCTCTTCCTGGCGATCGCGAACATCGGGCAGGCCGCGCCCGCGCTGGGCGTGCTGGTGCTGTGGTTCATCATCACCGGCGCGACCGGCGGCATCTGGGTGGCGGCGCTGCCGCTGGCGTTCTACTCGCTGCTGCCGGTGCTGCGGAACACGATGGTCGGCATCCAGCAGGTCGACCCGGCCCTGATCGACGCCGGCCGCGGCATCGGGATGTCGGCGGGCGCGGTGCTCTGGCGCGTCGAACTGCCGCTGGCCGTCCCGCTGATCCTGGCCGGCCTGCGCACGTCGCTGGTACTGGCGGTGGGCACGGCGACGTTCGGCATGTTCGTCAACGCCGGCGGCTTCGGGCTGCTCATCGACACCGGCTACAAGCTCAACCTGACCCCGGTGCTGGTCACCGGCTCGGTGCTGGCGGTCGCGCTGGCGCTGCTGGTCGACTGGGTCGGCGCGGTCGCCGAACAGTACTTCGGACCGAAGGGGCTGCGATGAAACTCCGGCGACTGGCCGTCGTGGCGCTGCTGGGGGTGACGCTGTCGTCCTGCGGCCTGACGGTCAACCAGGCGGTGCCGTACGACATCAAGCCGGGCTCGATCCAGCCGATCCCGGCGCTGCAGGGCGTGAAGATCACGGTGGGGTCGAAGGACTTCACCGAGAACATCATCCTGGCGTACATGGCCGAAATGGCGCTGACGGCCGCGGGCGCAGACGTCGTGGACCTCTCGGACATCAAGGGGTCGAACTCGTCGCGGCAGGCGCTGCTGTCCGGCCAGACGGACGTGACGTGGGAGTACACGGGCACGGGCTGGATCAACTACCAGGGCAACGAGCTCCCCGTCCCGGGCGGCGAGCAGGCCCAGTACGAGGCGACGGCCAAGGCGGACGAGGAGAAGTTCGGCGTCACGTGGCTGAACTATTCGCCGCTGAACGACCAGTACGCGTTCGCGGTGACGGAGGCGTACGGCGCGGCCAACAACCTGAAGACGACGTCCGATTTGGCGGCGTTCATCAAGCAGCGGCCGGACCAGGCGGTGTTCTGCCTGGAGACGGAGTTCACCAGCCGCCAGGACGGCTTCCCGGCCGCGGTGAAGGCGTACGGCTTCCAGAACCCGACGGTGAAGAACTTCGGCATCGGCACGATCTATTCGGCGGTGGCGAGCGGAACCTGCCCGGTGGGCGAGGTCTTCACCACGGACGGCCGCATCTCGGGGTTGAACCTGCGGGTGCTGGAGGACGACAAGAAGGCGTTCCCCCAGTACAACGCGGTGGCGACGCTGCGCACGGAGTGGCTGAAGCAGCACCCGGAGGTGCGTGGGCCACTGGAGAAGGTCAGCGCGGCGATCGACAACGAGCAGATGATCGAGCTGTGCAAGCAGGTCGACGTCGACGGTGAGGACGCCGGCAAGGTGGCCCACGACTGGATGGTCAAGAAGGGCTTCATCCAGTAGCCCGCCGGGGCGCCCCCCGTTTTCGACACTACCGGCCGGCACCGACAGTTTCGCGGTGCCGGCCAGGTGCCGCTGTCATGAACGAGTCGTTCATGACATCCGACGTCATGAACGACTCGTTCATGACATTTCGAGTCCCGCTGCCGTCAGAGGCCGAGCCGGTGCAGCAGCTGCCCTTCGAGCCGTTCCAGCTCCCCGGCCACCGCCCGGTGCACCGACTTCCGCCGCGCCGCCGGCATCCGCTCCGCCGCGCGCACCGACGCCGACAGCTGCTCCAACGTCCCCAGCGCCTCCGCCGCGAACTCGCGGTCCGCGGCGGACGCCTTCTCCGACTTCCGCAGGTCCTGGCAGCCCTCGGCCACCCCCGCGATCCGGGCGTGCAACGCCGCGCCGCGGCCGGTGTACTCGCCCAGCCTGTCGACCGAGACTCCCAGCTTGCGTGCCTGGTAGCGGTCGTACGCCTCGCGGGCCGCGCCCGCCGCGCGGACCGCCAGTGGTGCCACCACCGGGAGCACCGCCGGGCCGACCACCTTCGCCACCGCGATCGCGTTCTTCGCCCTCTTAGGGGTGAACCGGGCTTCACCCACGACCTTGGCCTTGCGCGCCATGGCACCTCCCTGCGACGTGTCGAGGTCGAACTTACTGGTCGCCTGGGTGGCGGGCATGTCGGCTCGGCGGTGGGAATCTAGAGTGATCTCCATGAACACCGAGGTGGTACTCGACGCGGGCGCGGTCAGCCGCTGCCGTCGGCGCGTGCACCTCGAACACGACCCCGCCATGCGGGAGGTGCCGCTTTCCCCGCCCGACCCCACCGCGCAGCAGCGGATCGACGATGCCACCGCGCACCGCGAAGACATCGTCACCCGGCTGATGGCCGCCAACGACGACCACTGGGTGAAGATCGGCCGCGACCTGCCCGCCCACGAGCGCGTCGAACAGACGCTGCAGGCCTTCGCCGACGGGGCGCGCTACATCTGGGGTGCGCTGCTGCCGGTCGACCCGGCCGGGCACCGGCGTGGCGGCATCGACCTGCTCGTCCGCACCGGCCGCGGCTACGTCCCGGTGCTCGTCGTGCGGCACCGCATCACCGACCGCGGCGCCGGGGCGATCGTCACCGAACTGACCGACCTCGACCCGGCGCACCGGAAAGCCGACGAAGGCCGCAAGGTCCGGTCGCAGCCGCGTGACCAGTTCCGGCTCGTGCACGTCCGCCGCATGCTGCAGACGCTCGGGCAGGCCGACGAGAGCAACACCCTCGGCGGCGTCATCGGGCTCGACGCCGACGTCGTCGTCTGGCACGACCTCACCGCGGGCACCTGGCCGGGCGGCCGCAACGCGCTCACCGAGTACCAGGCCCGGTTCGCCGACCGGCTCGCCATCGCCACCGCCGCCGCGAACGGCGAGGAGCCGCTCGCCGAACCGTCGCGCGTGCTGGAGTGCCGTCGCTGCCCGTGGTGGCCGACGTGCGAGGCCGTGCTCACCGAAACCCGCGACGTCAGCCTCGTCGTCCGCGGCGAGGACGCCGTCGAGCTGCGCCGGGCCGGCGTGTCCACTGTGGACAAGCTGGCCGCGCTCGACCCGGCGGGCGAGTCGCCGGAGGTCAACTGGACCGGCGTCACCTTCCCGGACGCCGTCGTGCTCGCCCGCGCCTGGCTGGCCGACCTGACGCTGGTGCGCCGCGTCGACACTGTCGAGGTGCCGCGTGCCGACGTCGAGGTCGACGTCGACATGGAGAGCTTCGGCGACGCCGGCGCGTACCTCTGGGGCTGCCTGCTCAGCGGCGCCGACATCGGCGTCCCGCAGGGCTACCGCGCCTTCGCGACGTGGGACCCGCTGCCCACCGACGACGAGGCCCGGTCCTTCGCCGAGTTCTGGGCCTGGCTGACCGACGTCCGCGAGCGCACCGAAGCGGCGGGCCTGACCTTCCGCGCCTACTGCTACAACGCGCTCGCCGAGAACCGCTGGCTCTTCGGGTCCGTCGAGCGCTTCGGCGACCACCCCGGCGTTCCCACGAAGAAGGACATCCAGTCCTTTGTGGATTCCGAGCAGTGGGTCGACCTCTTCCGCAGCGTCACCGACCAGTTCCTGTGCTCCCACGGCAAGGGCCTGAAGGTGATCGCCCCGGTGGCCGGCTTCTCCTGGCGCGACCCGGAGGCGGGCGGCGAGGCGTCGATGCGCTGGTACCGCGACGCCGTGGGCATGGACGGCGAGAAGCCGGACGACGACCAGCGCGAGCGGCTCCTGCGCTACAACGAGGACGACGTCCTCGCGACCCGGGCGCTGCGGGAGTGGATCGACGCCCGGGCGCAGGCCGAAGTGCCGTACATGTTCGATCTCTGAGTTGTTCAGCGACTAAGACACTTGCCTACTGACGCGTCCTGCGTAATACTCGTGCACGAGTACTCGTAGACGAGGAGTTCGAGATGAAGCGGCGGAAGGTCGCCAACGTCCTGGGGTTGGCCGTGCTGTCCGTCGTGCAGGAACGCCCCATGCACCCGTACGAGATGGCGGCCGTGCTCAAGCAGCGCGGCAAGGACGCCGACATGCCGATCAAGTGGGGCTCGCTCTACACGGTCGTCGCGAACCTCGAGAAACACGGGTTCGTCGAGGCGGTCGAGAGCGTGAAGGACGGCGGGCGGCCCGAGCGGACCGTCTACCGGATCACGCCGGCCGGGCGCGAAGAGTTCGAGGACTGGGTCCGCGAGCTCGTCGGCACGGTCGACCGGGAACCGCCGCGGTTCAAGGCGGGGCTGTCGATGATCGGCGTCCTGGGTCCGGACCAGGCGATCAGCCGGCTGCGGGAGCGGCTCGAGCAACTCGAACAACGCGCGGCGGCGCACCGCGCGGCGCTCGACCAGCTGCGGCCGCTCATGCCGCGGCTGTTCCTGGTGGAGGTCGAGTACGACCTCGCGATGACGGAAGCCGAAGCGCGCTGGGTGCGCGGCTTCCTCGAAGAACTGACCACCGGCGCCCTGCCCGGCCTCGACGCCTGGCGGCGCTACCACGAAACCGGCGAATTCCCGGACGACCTGGGGGAGTTCGTGGAGAGGTAGGAACCGATGGAGACGATCCGCAAGCACAAGGTGCCCGAGATGGAGGGCCTCCAGGCCCGCTGGTACGCCAAGAACCGCGGCACCGAAGCCCAGCTCGTGCAGTACCGGCGGCAGGCGGCCGAGGTCACGGCGGGCTGGCCCGAAGGCGCCGAAGTCCTGGAGGTCGCGCCCGGCCCGGGCTTCTTCGCCGTGGAGCTGGCGAAGCGCGGCTTCCGCGTCACCGGGCTCGACATCAGCCACACCATGGTCGAGATCGCCCGGGAAAACGGCGCGGGCCTCGACATCGACTTCCGGCAGGGCGACATCACGCACGCGCCGTTCGAGCCGGAGTCGTTCGACTACCTGGTCTGCCAGGCCGCGTTCAAGAACTTCCGGCAGCCGGTGGCGGCGCTGAACGAGATGCACCGCGTGCTGCGCCCGGGCGGGTCCGCGCTGATCCACGACCTGAACCACGAGGCCACCGCCGGCGACATCCGGCGCGATGTCGCCGGGATGAACCTCGGCGCGGTCGGCAGCTTCACGATCCGGCAGACCCTGGCGTGGCTGCGGCGGCGGGCGTTCACCCGGGAGCAGTTCGAGGCGCTGGCCGCGGAAAGCGCCTTCGGCGGCTGCTCGGTGACGACCGACGGCATCGGCATCGAGGTCCGCCTCACCCGCTGACCACTGGGGGCGGCACTTTCACGTGAAAGTGCCGCCCTCTCGGGGTCAGCGCGGGGCCATGCGGAGCGAGCCGTCCATCCGGACGACCTCGCCGTTCAGGTAGTCGTGGTCGATGAGCGACAGCGCGAGCTGCGCGTACTCGTCCGGCCGCGCGAGCCGCTTCGGGAACGGGACACCGGAGGCGAGCGACGCGCGGAACTCGTCGCTGACCGTGGCGAGCATCGGGGTGTCGACGATGCCCGGCGCGATGGTCAGCACGCGGATGCCGTGCGAGGCCAGGTCGCGGGCCGCGGGGAGCGTCATGCCGACGACGCCGCCCTTGGACGACGAGTAGGCGACCTGCCCGATCTGGCCGTCGAAGGCCGCGATGGAGGCCGTGTTGATGATGACGCCGCGGGCGTCGTCTTCGAGCGGCTCGGTCTTGGCGATCGCCTCGGCCGCGATCGTCAGCACGTTGAACGTACCGACGAGGTTGATCTGGATGACCTTCGCGTACAGCGCGAGGTCGTGGCGGCCCTTCTTGGACAGGATCCGGGCGGACGGCCCGATGCCCGCGCAGTTCACGACGGTCCGCAGCGGCACGCCGGAGCCCGCGGCCGTCGCGACGGCGGCCTCGACCTGCTCGACGTCGGTGACGTCGGCTTCGACGTAGGTGATGCCGTCGATCTGCTCGGCCTTCTCGATGGACGACGCCAGGTCCAGCGCGAACACCCGCGCGCCCTGGGCCGCGAGGGCCTTCGCCGTCGCCCCGCCGAGGCCGGACGCGCCGCCGGTGACGAGCGCCGCGGTGCCGTTGATCTGCATCTCTGCCGTTCCCTTCGCTGCTCCGATTCGCCGACCCAGGTTAACGCTCGTTCGCATCGCTGGTTCGTGTCTTCGCTCACCGCTCTCGGGCCCGACCGTTTCCGTTAGCGTCGTGGTCAACTCCGGCTGTCACCTTCAGCGGCATGACGCCAGCTCGGATCGTGGTGGTAGGAACCGGATACGTCGGCTTGACCACGGGGGCCTGCCTGGCCAGTCTCGGGCATTTCGTCACTTGCGTGGACGTCGACCGCGCGAAGGTCTCGCGGCTGGCCGCGGGACGCGTCGACATCCTCGAACCCGGCCTCGAAGACCTGGTCCACCGCGGGCTCGCGGCCGGGCGCCTGCAGTTCGTCGTCGGCGCGCGGGACGCGGTCCGCCACGCGCAGGCGGTGTTCCTCTGCGTGCCGACGCCGATGGGCGCCGGTGGCTCCGCCGACCTGCGTGCGGTCGAGGCGGTGACGGCCGAGATCGGCGACGTCCTGCCGCGCGGCTGCGCGCTGGTCACCAAGTCGACCGTGCCGGTCGGCACGTCGAAGCGGATCCGGGAGCTGGTCGGCCGGGCCGACGTGCCGGTGGTGTCGAACCCCGAGTTCCTCCGCGAAGGCACCGCGGTCGCCGACTTCCTGGGCCCGGACCGGATCGTCGTCGGTTCGGACGACCTCGCCGCCGCGCGCTGGGTCGGCGAGCTGTACGCCGAGCTCGATGCGCCGGTCGTCGTCGCCGACGCGGCCAGCGCGGAGCTGGTCAAGTACGCCGCGAACTGCTACCTCGCGCTGAAGCTGTCCTACGTCAACTCGATCGCCGAGCTGTGCGAACGGCTCGGGGCGGACATCTCCCTGGTCACCGAGGGGATGGGCCACGACAAGCGGATCGGCCGGACGTTCCTCAAGCCCGGCCCCGGCTGGGGCGGTTCCTGCCTGCCGAAGGACACCAGCGCGCTGGTCAAGGTGGCCGAGTCGGTGAACTACGACTTCACGATGCTGACGTCGGCGATCGACGAGAACCTCGCCCAGCGCGACCGGATCGTCGCGAAGATCGCGGGCGCGGTCGGCGGGACACTGGCCGGCGCCCGGATCGGCGTGCTGGGCCTGGCGTTCAAGGCCGGCACCAACGACCTGCGCGACTCGCCAGCGCTCGCCGTCTGCTCGGTGCTGTGCGCGCTGGGCGCCGAGCTGATCGCCTACGACCCGGCCGTCGACGGCGAGATCGCCGGGATGACCGTCGTCGACGACGCCTACCAGGTCGCCAAGGACGCGGACGCCGTCGTCGTGCTGACCGAGTGGGCCGAGTTCAAGCACCTCGACTGGGCCGCGATGGCCGAGCTCATGGACGGCATCGACGTCGTCGACACGCGCAACCTGCTCGACCCGCGGGTGATCGTGGAGGCGGGGTTGTCCTGGCAGGGCGTCGGGCGGCCGCGGGCGGCGGCGAGGATCAAGGTTCCCTGAGGCCCGGATCTTGGTTAGGCTGGCCGCACGGCATCGCGTGTCGGTCACCGGCTGGGTGAGACATGGAGGTGGCGGGAGTGCCCCGGAGGCATTTCAACCGTGTCAGTTTCTGTATCCGTTGAATTGAACCATTTGATCGTCCCGTCCCGGAACAACCGGGAATCCGCCGAATTCCTGGCGAACCTGCTCGGCCTCGAAGTCGGGGAGGAATGGGGTCCGTTCATCCCCGTCGAGACGCGCAACGGCGTCCGGCTGGACTTCGCGACCATCCCCGAAGAGGACCTGCGCCTGCAGCACTACTGCTTCCTGATCCCGGAGGACGACTTCGACGCCGTCTTCGCGCGGCTCGTCGAAACCGGCGTGACCTACCACGCCGACCCGATGGGAAAGCAGTTCGGCGAAATCAACCACAACCACGGCGGCCGTGGCGTCTATTTCCTCGATCCCGGCGGCAACGGGATGGAAATCATCACGCAGCCGTACGAGCCGGACCGCCGCCGTCCGGCGTCCTGGTAGCCCCAGGAGGGCACTTTCACGTGAAAGTGCCCTCCTTAGCAATGCGTACTATCGGGGCATGTTCACGACGAGGCCGGAGCTGACCGGCACCTTCGGGATGGTGGCATCGACGCACTGGCTGGCTTCGGCCACCGGGATGGCGGTGCTGGAGGACGGCGGCAACGCGTTCGACGCGGCGGTCGCCGCCGGCTTCGTCCTGCAGGTCGCCGAGCCGCACCTGTGCGGTCCGGCCGGCCAGGTGCCCGGCCTCTTCGTGACGGCGGACGATCCGACCCCGCGGGCGCTGGCCGGACAGGGCCCGTCGCCCGCGGGGGCCACGCCGGAGCACTTCGCGTCGCTCGGGCTCGACCTGATCCCGGGCAGCGGCCTGCTCCCGGCGACGGTGCCGGGTGCGTGGGACGCCTGGCTCCTGCTGCTTCGCGACTACGGCACGAAGCCGCTTCGCGAGGTGCTGAAGTACGCCATCGGCTACGCGCGCAACGGCGTCCCGCTGGTGTCGCGGGTCGGCGACACGATCCGCGCCGTCTCGCGGCTGTTCACCGAGCACTGGCCGACGTCGGCCGCGCTGTGGATGCCGGACGGCAAGCCGGCTTCGGGCCTGCACCGCAACCCGGCGCTGGCCGACACGTGGGAGCGGCTGCTGCGGGAGGCGGAGTCCGTCTCAGGCCGCGGAGCGCAGCTCGAGGCGGGCCGTCGGGCCTGGTCACAGGGCTTCGTCGCGGAGGCGATCGAGCAGTTCAGCCGCCAGGCCTTCCGCGACGACTCCGGTCGCGCCCACGCGGGCCTGCTGACCGGCGACGACCTGGCGTCGTGGTCAGCGTCGTACGAGGACCCGGCGTTCGCCGACGTCGGCGACTGGCGCCTGGTGAAGATGGGTGGCTGGACGCAGGGACCCGCGCTGCTGCAGCAGGCGTTGCTGCTGCACGGCCTCCGCGACGAGCTGTCCTATGTGGACGGCGTGCCGTCGGAGCGCACGGTCCACCTGGCGACCGAAGCGGCGAAGCTGGCCTTCGCGGATCGCGAGGCCTGGTACGGCGACACCGACGTGCCCCTGGACGTGCTGCTGTCGCCGTCGTACACCGACGCCCGGCGCGCGCTGATCACCGAGACGGCGTCCTCTGAGCTGCGCCCGGGCGACGCCCGCGGCCCGGCCCGCCTCCCGGCGATCCTGGACTCCCTGCAGGGCATCGAGGCGGGCGACGGCGCCACGGGCGAGCCCACGGTCGGCCCCCAGGGCCAGACCCGCGGCGACACGGTCCACCTCGACGTCGTCGACGCGGCGGGCAACCTGGTCTCGTTGACGCCGTCCGGCGGCTGGCTGCAGTCCAGCCCGACGATTCCATCGCTGGGTTTCTGCCTGGATTCCCGCGGGCAGATGTTCTGGCTGGAGCAGGGCCTGCCGAATTCGCTGGCCCCGCGCAAGCGCCCGCGCATCACGCTGTCCCCGTCGCTGGCTCTGCGCGACGGAGTCCCGACGCTGGCCTTCGGCACCCCGGGCGGCGACCAGCAGGACCAGTGGCAGCTGTGTTTCTGGCTGGCTCACGTCTACGGCGGCCTGAACCTCCAGGAGTCGATCGACAGCCCGGCCTGGCACACGAACGCGTTCCCCAGCTCGTTCTACCCGCGGTCGTGGAGCCCGCGCGAGCTGGTGGCGGAGTCGCGGCTGGGAGCGTCCACATTGGACGCACTGCGCGCCCGCGGCCACCAGCTCCTGGACGCGGGCGACTGGGCACTGGGCCGCCTGTCGGCGGTCTCCCGCACCGACGGCGTCCTCCGCGCGGCGGCCAACGCCCGCGGGATGCAGGGTTACGCGGCGGGCCGCTAGGGCTTCTCCCACAGCCAGAACTCGATGCCCTGGTTGTCGGTGCAGTCCGCGGTCGTCCCGTACGGGTGGCGCTCCACCTCGCCCGCCCGGCCGCCCTGCGCCCGCACCCGCGCCAGCGCCGACTCCAGGTCGTCGACCGCGTACATCAGCTTCCAGCCCACCTGCCGGTCGCCGGCCCACAGCCCGCCTTCGAGACCCGGCCCCGCGAACCCCCACGCGTCCGCCGTCGAGCCCGGCGTGAACTGCCAGCCCAGCACCGCCCCGTAGAACTCCTTCGCCGGCGCGGCTTCCGGGACCTGGAACGTGAAGTACATGGCCTCGCCGTGGCGGGCCGGCTGCGGGCCCGCGGCCGGGGTGGCCGCCTGGGACACCAGCCAGCGCTGGCCGAACGGGTCGCGGAACGAGCCGCCGCGGCCGTACGGCGAGTCGGTCACCTCGCGGATCAGCGTCGCGCCCAGCTCCAGCGCCCGCGCCACCGAAACGTCGACGTCCGGCACCTCCACCCGCACCGACGCGCCCCCCTCGCGCGGTGCCACGTGGCCGATCTCCGGGTACTCCTCGGCGAGCATCAGCACGGCGTCGCCGATGGCCAGCTCCGCGTGCCCGACGCGGCCGTCGTCCATCAGCATCGGCTCGCCGCGGCGGACCGCGCCGAACACCTCGACGTAGAAGTCGAGGGCGGCGCGGGCGTCGGAAACCGCGAGGTAGGGCGTCAGCGAACGCAGTGCGGCGGCAGCCGCGGGGGCCTCGGTGGTTGTCATTTCGGCTCCGTTCAAGATCAGGCGACGTAGGTTGTCGCGCAGTTCGGCGACGAACTCCGGGTCCGGCGCCACCCGCTCGGAGGGACGGCGAAGCGCGTCGAAAGGCTCAGGCATCGCGACCCTCCTTCTCCTCATAAGCCCGCCGGAACGCGGCGCGGGCCCGCACCAGCAACGCCTCGGTGGCGTGCACGCTGCGCCCCAGGTGGCCGGCGACCTCGGGGACGCCGAGGCCGTCGACGTACCGCAGCGTCAACGCGGCCCGGTGGTGCGGGCCGAGCGAGTCGAGCACCTGTCTCGCGCGCAGGGCGTCGAGCTGCTCGTCCCACGGGTCGTCGACGTCGGGCTCGCTGTCGTGCACGAGCCGCAGGCCGCGTTCCTCGCGTTCGAGCCGTCGCCAGTGGTCGGCGAGCTTGTGCCGGGCCACGCCGATCAGCCACCCGGTGCTCACCGCGGGCGCGTACTCCTTGCGACAGGCGGCGACCGCCCCGAGGAACGTCTCGGACGTCAGCTCCTCGGCGAGCGTGCGGTCGCCGCACCGGGACAGCAGGTACCCGTAGACCTCCGGCAGGGCCGTCTCGTACAGCCCGAGCAGCGCGAAGGCCGGGTCCGGTCGTACCCGAGGTTCCGTCACACCTTCATAGTCGTCCGGCGGCCGGATTTTCCGACGGGTGAATCCCGGATTTCTACGCCCGCGGGTCCGGCAGCCGCCGTCCGGTGACGGCGACGATCGCCGCCAGCACCGCCACCACGCCGATCACCAGCGCAAACGCGTCCCGGCTCCCCAGCGAGCCCGACAGCGTCGCGTACAAACTCCCCAGCGTCGCCACGCCCAGCGCCAGCGACGTCTGCTGGTTCGTCGTCATCACACCCGATCCCACGCCGGCCAGGTCCGTCGGCACGTGGGACAGCACGATCCGGAACAACGTCGTCATCGCCAGCGCGTTGCCGACGCCGATCGCCACCATCGACGGCGCCAGGTCGAGGATCGTCACGTGCGGCCACGCCGACAGCACCGTGCACAGCAGCGCCACCATGCCCATCGCCGTGATCGCGCCGCCGACCGGCACGACCTTCGGCCCGTAGCGCGCCACCAGGCGGCTGCTCAGCATCGACACCGTGAAGTACGCGACGGCCAGCGGCGTCAGCGCGCCACCCGCGCCCAGCGGGCCGAAGTGCAGGCCTTCCTGCAGCGTCATCGCGAACACGAACATGAACGACCCGAACGCGCCGAAGAACGGCACCGCCACCATCAGCCCGCGTCGCACGCTCGGCAGCCGCAGCACCGACGGCGGCAGCAGCGGCGTTCCGCCCTGGCGCTCCAACCGCCGTTCGACGTGCACGAGCGCCGCCGCCGCGAACGGGAACAGGACCAGCAGCGCGATCGTCCACAGAGGCCAGCCCAGCGCCCGGCCTTCCATCAGCGGCACCAGCAACGACAACAGCGTCACGGCCAGCAGTGCGGTGCCCAGCCGGTCGACGCCCAGCGGGTTGTGCGCGCGGCTCTCCGGCAGCCGCCGGGCCATGACCAGCACCACCAGGCCGATCGGGACGTTCACCAGGAAGATCGGCCGCCAGCCGGTGCCCCACAGGTCGGCCGCCACCAGCCCGCCGCCGAGCAGCTGGCCGACCACCGTCGAGATGCCGCCCGTCGCGCCGAACAGGCCGAGCGCGCGCGACCGCTGCTCGCCCGACGTCGTCGCCTGGATGATCGAGAGCACCTGCGGCAGCAGGAGGGCCGACGCCGCACCCTGCGCGGCGCGGGCCACCACCAGCGTGCCGGCCGTCGGGGCGATGCCGCAGGCCAGCGACGTCAGCGTGAACAGCCAGAGGCCCGCGAAGAACAGCCGCCGCCTGCCGAACGAGTCGCCGAGGCGGCCGCCGACCACCAGCAGCACCGCGTACGCGATGCCGTAGGCCGCCACCACCAGCTCCAGGGTGGCGGTGGACGCGTGGAGGTCGGCATCGATCGTCGGCAGCGCGACGTTGACGATGAAGAAGTCGATGATCGGCAGTGCCGCCCCCAGCAGCACCGTGACCAGGCCGGCGGGGGTCAGTCCCGGCCGGCCGGGGGCGCCGGTGGTCTCCGGCGCAAGGGAGGTCGTGGTCATGAGTACTACGATCAACCCGCTCGGAAACTGGTACCAGTTGTTGTTTATCCAGGTACCAGCCACTACCTGGTACCAGTTTCGGGAGCGTGTCATCCTGGCACCATGACCACCGCCGTCGAATCCGGCCTCCGCCGCCAGGAGCTGGCGCGGTTCCTGCGCAGCCGTCGCGAGCGGATCACGCCCGAGCAGGTCGGCCTGCCGATCGTGGGCCGCCGCCGGACGCCGGGGCTGCGCCGCGAAGAGGTCGCGCAGCTCGCCGGCGTCGGGGTCACCTGGTACACCTGGCTCGAGCAGGGCCGCGACATCAACGCGTCCGAGCAGGTCCTGCAGGCGATCGCCCGCACCCTGCGGCTCGACCCGCACGAGCACGTCCACCTCTTCCGCCTGGCCGGCGCGCCCGAGCCGGAGCGCGAGAAGGACTGCCAGGTCATCACGCCCGCGATGGAGCTCATGCTGAAGAAGCTCGAGCCGTACCCGGTCGCGATCCGCAACGCCCGCTGCGACCTGCTCGGCTATAACCGCGGCTACACCTGGCTGATGGGCGACGTCGACGCCATCCCGTTCGGCGACCGGAACACCCTGGTCCAGTGCCTGCTCAACCCGGAGTGGCGCAAGCGGATGCTCGACTGGGACGCGAACATCCCGCGCGTGATCGCCTCCTTCCGCGCGGCGATGGCCGACCACGTCGCCGAGCCGGCGTGGAAGCAGCTGGTCAAGCGCCTGAAGGCCGAGTCGCCGCTGTTCGCCGAGCTGTGGCCGCACCACGACGTCAACTCGGAACCGATCCGCACCAAGCGCTACCTGCACCCGGACGTCGGGCTGCTGCAGTTCAACTTCACCTACCTCTACTACGGCCGCCGGTCGGAGATCACCATGTCGACCTACACCCCGGCCGACGAGGAGACGGCGGCGAAGCTGCCGCTCGCGTTCGACTGACGACGTACGCCGGCGGTGCGCTCCGAGACGGACGCGCGGCCCGCCCGCGCCCGGTAGCTTTCGCGGCATGAGATGGCCGCCCTGGGTGGGACGCGTGGTGCGCACCGTCGTCGTCACCGTGTTCGTGCTCGGGGCGACCAGCGGTTCCTCGCGCTGGCAGCCCGGCGCCGCACCGATGACGCCGCTCGCGGCCGCGTGGCTGGCCGCCATCGGCCTGACGCTGCTGGCCGTCCACCGCTTCCCGCTGACGATCTTCCTGGTCACGACCGCGTCCGCGTTCGGCTACTACGCCTCGGGGCTGCCCGGCGGCCCGATCATCGTCGTCCCGACCGTCGCGCTGTTCCTGCTCACCCGGCAGCGCGGCCCGCTCACCGCGGGCATCACCGGCACCGCCGCGCTCGCCGTCCTCTACCTCGCGCACGTCGTGACGTCGGGGTCGTTCACGCTGGCGGTCGGCGCCGGGTTCCTCGTGGTCTGGCTGACCGCCGTCATCGGCGTCGGCACGGCCGTCCGGTACCAGCTCGACGCGCTCGCCGCCCGCCGCGCCCAGGCCGACGAGCACCGCCACCGGCTCGCCGAGCAGGAACGGCTCCGCATCGCCCGCGAGGTCCACGACGTCGTCGCGCACAGCCTCGCGATGATCAACGTCCAGGCCGGTGTCGCCGCGCACGTCGCCGACCGGCGGCCCGAGCAGGCGAAGGAAGCCCTGCTCAACATCAAGGCGGCCAGCGCGTCCGCGTTGAACGACCTGCGCGCGACCGTGGCGGTGCTGCGCTCCGGCGAAGGCAAGGCGCCCGCGCCCAGCCTCGCCCAGGCCGGCGAGCTGCTGGACCATGCCAGGGACGCCGGGCTCACGGTCGACGTCCACGGCGAGCCCGGCGACCTGCCCGCCCCCGTCGACGCGGCCGCCTACCGGATCCTGCAGGAGTCGCTGACGAACGTCGTCCGGCACGCCGACCAGCCGGAACACGTCGACGTCCGGTTCGAACGCCGGACCGGGACACTCACCATGAAGGTGCGGGACGACGGCCGCGGCACCGCTCAGCCGACGCCGGGTCACGGCCTCCGGGGCATGTGCGAGCGCGCCGCGGCGCTCGGCGGGCGCTGCACCGCCGGGCCGGTCGACGGCGGGTTCGAAGTGAGCGTCGAGCTACCGATCGAGGGGGAAGCATGATCCGCGTCCTGCTGGCCGACGACCAGGTCCTGGTCCGCGCCGGGTTCCGCGTGCTGCTGGAGACCGAAGACGGCTTCGAGGTCGTCGGTGAGGCCGGTGACGGCGAGCAGGCGGTCGCCGGCGCGCTCGAGCACCAGCCCGACATCGTCGTGATGGACGTCCGCATGCCGGGCGTCGACGGCCTGGAGGCGACCCGCCGGATCACCGCGAACCCCGAGCTCGCCGGGACGAAGGTGCTGGTCCTGACCACGTTCGACGTCGACGAGTACGTCTACGAGGCCCTGCGCGCGGGGGCGAGCGGGTTCCTGCTGAAGGACACCGAGCCGGTGGAACTGCTGCGCGCGCTGCGGGTCGTCGCGAGCGGGGAGGCGCTGCTGGCGCCGACGGTCACCCGCCGGCTGATCCAGGAGTTCGTCGGCCGGCCGGAGAACCGGCGCATCGACACCAGCGCCGTCCGCGAGATCACCGACCGCGAACGCGAGGTGCTCGGCCTGGTCGCCGGCGGGATGTCGAACGACGAAATCGCCGCCCACCTGGTGATCTCGACGGCGACCGCGCGCACCCACGTCAGCCGCATCATGACGAAGATCGGCGCGCGCGACCGAGCCCAGCTGGTGGTGCTGGCCTACGAGTCCGGGCTCGTCACACCGCGTCGCCCCGCCTGACCCGGCGCACCACGCGGACCGCGCGCACCAGGAACACCACGGCGAGGACACCGACCAGGCAGATCCAGATCACGGCGCCTCCTCTCCCGGCCGATGCTCTGCTCACTGGGCGGCCGGGCGGGGGACGACGTTCACCGACACGGCGAAAGTCACACTTTCGGGGTCAGGTCAGTTGTTGGTGCGCTCCGTCGGCGGCGCCTTCTGGACCTGCGCGGTCAGCAGCGTCTTGAACGAGCTGAGCGTCGCGTCCTTGGACGGGCCGAACGAGTCGATGATGATGACCCGGTTGTAGAGCACGTAGACCGCGCGGTACACCTGCTGGGTGCTGTCCGCCGCCGAGTAGACCGGCACCCCGTGCAGCGACAGGTTCCGGTTGACGGTCAGGCCGCCTTCCTGCTCGGCGTTGCCGTACTCGGCGGCCACCGCGGCCGCGGCCTGCGCGTTCGGCATCTCTAGCGCGAACAGGCCCAGCGTGACGTCGCCGTCCTTGGTCGTCTTGAGCAGGCCCTCGGTCATGCCGCCCGACTTGGCCTTCTCGATGACCGTGGTCGGCAGGTACTTGGCCGACTCCAGCTTGTCCATGTCGAACTCGCCGCCGCCGGCGCGGGTGGTGCCCGCCGGGGTGACCAGCGCCGACGAGTTGTCGCCCGGCTCCGGCTTGGGCGCGGGCGGCTCGGGGAGCGGCTTGACGGTCGGCGCGGGCGGCGGCTGCGGGCTGGAGCTCTGCGCCACCGGCGGCGCCGACCCGGTGCCGCCGTCCTTGATGAACAGCGCCCAGACGCCGAAACCGAGGCCCGCCACCACGAGCACCGCGACCACGGCGAAGGCGATCTTCTTGCCCTTGCCCGACGACGGCTGCGTCTGGAAGCTCTCCGGGCCCTGGCTGATCCAGTCCGCGTTGTTCGACGGCGGCGCCAGCGGCGGGAACTCCGAGCCACCCCACGGCGGGCTGGCGTCCTGCTGCGGCGCGCCCCACGGGTTCTGCTGCTGCTGCTGCATCGGCTGGGCGAACCCGCCGGCCGGCGAGTGCTGCGCGTACGGCGGCTGCTGCATCGGCTGCGGGAACCCGCCCGAGGGCGAGTTCGGGTGCTGCTGCTGCTGCTGTTGCTGCCACTGCGGGACCACCTGGGTCCGCTCGGCCCCCGCGGCGTCGGCCGCCGAGACGACCTGGGTCGCCTCGGCCGAGCCCGCCTGCTGGTCCGGCTGAGCAGGCGGGGACACCGGCGCGATGATCTGCGTGTCGGCCGCGGTGCTCGGCGCCTGCGGCTGCGCGGGCTGGGCCGCGGCCTGCGACTGGTCGCCGGTCGAGACGGCCATGGACAGCACCCGATCACGTCGCGCCCGGTATTCGTCGGCCGTCAGGTTGCCTGCCGCCAGCTCCTCGTCGAGCTTGCGCAGCTCTTCCTGCCAGGTCACCCCGGTACCCCCTTGGGTATATCGCCTGCGAATGCGAACGTGTCGGTGCTGCTCACGCCGAGCGTGGCCGCACGGAGTCATTGTGCACGGGTGTGCTCACCTGTTCGTCGCCCACCACCCCGTCGTTACCTTCGCGTGGCGGACGGCTCGCGGGTCAGCGGGGGTGGGCGGCCAGCACCTGGCCGAGCAGGTCGATGGTCTGGTCGCGCAGCAGTGCCGTCGACCCGCCGATCACGCTGCGTTCGACCAGTTCGAAAGTGACGATGTCGCGGTCGGCGAACAGGCTCGTCATCTCCTGCGCGGTGCTCTGCGCAACCGTTTCGGCGTGCACGATGGTGACGTCCTGGCAGGCGGCGGCCAGGAACGGGCTGGCGAACTGGGTGAACGAGTCGGCCACGACCGCCATGTTCGGGGCGATCGAACCGGCAGGCTTGGCGCCGTCGGGCTGGCTCAGCTGCAACGGGCTCTTGAAGTCGCTGGCGATGTAGCGGGTGCGGTCGGCCCCGCCGTCGGTGGACAGGCTGTACGTCGTCAGCTGCCGCTGCTCGTCGCGGCCGAGCACCCTGGCCAGGTCCGCGGGCCACGGCCGGACGCCGGTGGGCGCCGCCTGCCAGCCCGCGGTGCTGCCGGGCGCGATCGCCGCACCCAGCGCGTACGTCATGACCAGGCCGCCGTCGAACGACCAGTGCGTGTCGTTCTTGTCGTACAGCGGGTGCCCGACGCGCTTCTCCGCGTCGGCGAGCGCGGGCCGCAGGTCGATCGCGCCGGTCTCGCGCGGCACGCGGTTCCAGAACTCGGCCGTGCGCGCCTGGGCGCACGGCTTGCCGACGTAGGTGTCGGGCAGGTGCGCGGGCTCTTCGCTGTACTTGTCCGGCGCGAAGACCAGCTCGAACTTCCGCCCGGAGCGCTCCACGGCGGCCCGCAGCTTCCGCAGCGCGGCGATGACCTGGTCGGTGCTCATCACCGGGCGGCACCGGGCGTTGACGTCTTCGCCGAGGTACAGCCAGCCGTCCTTGCCCGGCAGCACGGTGGGGTAGACGTACCCCGGGATGTCGCCGTTGTCGGGCTTGCCCTGGTCGACGCCGACCGTGCCGCCGTCGTGGGCCGTGCCCTGCCCCGAGCCGGGCGGGTCGCCGAAGACGCCGGTGCTGACGGCGTCGGCGGCCTGGACCCCGGCCTGCCGCAGCGGCAGGTGGTCGGTCGCCCAGCCGGACATGCCGGTGAAGAAGCCCCAGCCGTCGGCCAGGCTGGGGAACTCGCGCAGCGGCCGGTTTTCGAAGGCGGTGGCGCGCACGCCGACCACCGAAAGCAGCAGCGGCGTGACGAAGAAGACGGCCGCGCAGGCCAGTGCCGTGCGCTGGCGCTTGCTGTGCCGGGGCCGGTAGAGGTTGTGCTCCTTCGGCAGGAACGACTCCGGGGTCCTCGGCAGGCCCTGCTCGGCGGGCAACTGCGACGGAGGACGGAACGACACAGCCGTATCCTAGCGCCGGGCCGGTGACGGACGGTCCCGAACGGGTGAACGCGAGGGGGACTGGCGATGAGCGGTGGCCGAGGACTTGGCTACGACCAGCGGCTGGCCAGGGAGCGCGAAACCTTCGCCGGCCAGGAGGAGATCCACGGCAACCTGCCGCCGTCGGCGCACCGGTGGTCCAACCGGCACGTGCGCCCGAAGCTCGAAGCGCTCGGCGTCCCCGGCCTCGACGAGCTGATCGTCGGGCAGATCGCCGAGCGCGCGCGGCAGCTTTCCCGCGACGCCGTCGTGCTTTCGCTGGGCAGCGGCAACGGCGACCAGGAGCTCGGCTGGCTGCGCGGGCTCGCCGCCGAAGGCCTGGCCAACGTGCGGCTGCGGCTGCTGGAGCTGAACCCCGAGATGCAGGCGCGCGCCGAGGCGTCGGCCCGCGAGCAGGGCGTGGCCGACCGCGTCGAGCTGATCACCGCCGACTTCAACACCTGGCGCGCCGACGCCGAACACGACGTCGTCGTCGGCTTCCAGGCCCTGCACCACGTGCTGGACCTCGAACACCTCTACGCGCAGATCAAGGACAGCCTCACCGCCGACGGCGTCCTGGTCGTGCACGACATGATCGGCCGCAACGGGCACCGCCGGTGGCCCGAGGCCCACGAGGTCGTCGACCGGATCTGGGCGACGCTGCCGCCGGAGCTGCGCCGCAACGGCCTCACCGGCGAGATCGACGCGCAGTTCGTCGACGTCGACTGCGCCGCGGACGGCTTCGAGGGCATCCGCGCGCAGGACGTCCTGCCGGTGCTCCTCGACTTCCTGCACCCGAGCCTGTTCCTGCCCTACGGCAACGTGATCGACCCGTTCGTCGACCGCATCTACGGCCACAACTTCGACATGGACGACCCGGCTCACGTCGCGTTGATCGACGAGATCGGCGTCCTCGACGACAGCCTGCTCGATCTCGGGCTCGTCACGGGCACCCGGCTGACCGCGCTCTTCCACCCCACACCGCAGCCGCTGCGCGTCCACGGCACCCGCACGCCCGAGCGGTCGGTGCGCGACACCCGGGTCGTCGACCCGGCCGGGCGTGTCTCCTTCCGGCCCGGCGGCACCAACGGCGAACGGCTGGTGCGCGGCGCCGGCCTGGTCACCGGCCGGATGAACGGCATCGCCCACGACGACTGGGCGGCGCCGTCGATCGAGTTCCCGGTGCTCACCACGGCCGAGGTCGACGCGCTCGAGTTCAAGACCTACCTGCCCGACGACGCCACCGAGTACGGCACCGTCACCGTGTCCGTCGACGGCGTCCCGGTCGCGAAGGCCGACGTCGGTCCGGGCCTGACCGAGCTGGTGCTGCCCGTCCGGCTGGCCGCGCACCGGCAGGTGCGGCTCTCGTTCGACGCGGACTGGTCGGTGACGGCGGGCGGAGATCGCCGCACCCTGGCGTACGTCCTGGTCGGACTGGGCCTCCGCTAATCTGCCCGCCATGGGCAAGGGGACGAGCGGTGACCGGCTGATCGAGTGGACCGGCGAGCGGTGCGTGCCGTGGACCGACGATCTCCAGGTGATCTACGAGCACTACCACCGCTACGCGTTCGCGAGCCGGTTCACCGCGGGCAAGCGCGTCCTCGACCTGGCCAGCGGCGAGGGCTACGGCGCCGCGCTGGTCGCCGCGTCGGCCGCCGAGGTCGTCGGGCTGGAGATCGACCCGCGGACCGTCGAGCACGCCCGCACCCGCTACCCGCGCGTCCGCTTCGAGGTCGGCTCGATCACCGACCCGGCCGCGCTCGACGGCGAGGTCTTCGACGTCATCACGTGCTTCGAGGCCATCGAGCACGTCGACGAGCAGGACCGGCTGATGGAGCTGGTCCGCAACCGGCTCGCGCCGGGCGGGGTGTTCCTCTGCAGCACCCCGGACATCGAGGTCTACACGCACGACCACGGCAACGAGAACCCGTACCACGTGCACGAGCTCACCGAGTCCGCGTTCCGCGAGCTGCTGGCGGGCAGCTTCGAGCACGTCGTCGTGCTGCGCCAGAACGTCGCCGTCGGCTCGCTGATCCACGACAACGGCGCGGGGACCGGCGCGGAGGTCTTCGCGCTCCAGGCCGACGACGCCGACGGCTGGGTCATCGAGCCCGGCGCGCCGCACACGTACTTCGTCTCCGTCGCGTCGGCCGAGCCGATCGACGTGCCCTCGACGTCGGCGATGATCGACCCGAAGCTGACCCTCGTGGCCCGCGCCGCCGCCGAAGCGGGCCGCCTGCGCGACGGGCTGGGCCGCGCCGAAGCCGAGCGGGACCAGGCGAAGACGGCGGTCACCCGGCTCACCGGCGAACTCGCCCAGGTCACCGCCGCCGAACGGCGGGCCGCGGCCGAGCGCGACGAGGCGCTCCGGCAGGCCGAACGCGCCCGCGAAGACCGGCAGCGCGCGGCCGACGAGCTGAACCGGCTGCAGCGCAAGGCGGGCTACGACCGCGAACGGCTGGAGTGGCTGGCCGGCAACAACACCAGCCTCAGCGAGACCATCGGCAGGCTCGCCGCCGAGAACGAGAAGCTGCGCGCCGAGACGTCCGCCCTGGTCCAGCGGGCGATCGGGAAGTACCGCGGCACCATCGAGAAGTACGCACCGCGCGGCACCCGCCGCCGCGACTTCTACGAGACGGCGCTCGGCCGGCCCGCCGGGGTGCTGCCCGGCGACCCGGTCGCGGTGCCCGGACCGGTCGCGGTGACCACCAGCGACCAGCCGATCGTCAGCGTCGTCATCCCGGTCTACGGCAACTGGCGGTTCACCCGCGGCTGCCTCGACTCGATCCAGCGCCACCTGCCGTCGACGCCGTTCGAGGTGATCGTCGTCGACGACGCCTCGCCGGACGACTCCGCCGACCGCGTCGCCGGCTGTGCCGGGGTCCGGCAGGTCCGCGCGCCGAAGAACCTGGGGTTCGTCGGCGCCTGCAACCTCGGCGCCGAGCACGCGCGCGGCGACTTCGTCATGTTCCTCAACAACGACACCGAGGTCACCGCGGGCTGGCTCGACGAGCTGGTCGCCGTCGTCGAGACGCGGCCGGACGTCGGGCTCGTCGGGTCCAAGCTGGTCTACCCGGACGGCCGCCTGCAGGAGTGCGGCGGCATCATCTGGGCCGACGGCACCGGCTGGAACTACGGCAGGCTGCAGAACCCGGACGCCCCCTGGTACCAGGCGCTGCGGGACGTCGACTACTGCTCGGGCGCGGCCCTGCTCGTCCGGCGGGAGCTGTTCGAGCGGATCGGCGGCTTCGACAAGCGCTTCGCCCCCGCGTACTACGAAGACACCGACCTCGCGTTCGCCGTGCGGGCGGCGGGGTACCGGACGATGGTCCAGCCCGCGTCGGTCGTCGTGCACCACGAAGGCATCACCAACGGCACGGACGTCTCCTCCGGCGTGAAGCGCCACCAGGAGCTCAACCGCGGCATCTTCGTCGACAAGTGGAGCGTCCAGCTGCGCGACCACTTCCCCGAGGCGAGCCCGCGCGCGGTGTGGGCCGGGCGGCAGCGCACGAAGGACGGCCACCGCGGCGGCACCGTGCTCGTCGCCGACCACCAGGTGCCGATGCCGGACAAGGACTCCGGCTCGGTGCGGATGTTCCGCATCCTCGAACTGCTCGTCGGCCTCGGCCACCGGGTCGTGTTCATGCCGCTCAACAACGCGCTCCACGAACCGTACGTCGATGCGCTGTACCGCGCGGGCGTCACGGTGATCACCGGGCTCGGCGAACAGCTGGAGTTCCTGCGCGACGCCGGCCCCGACCTGAGCCTGGCCGTGCTGTCGCGGCCGCACGTCGCCTGGCAGCTGCTGGAGCAGGTCCGCGAGCACGCGCCGGACTGCGTCATCGCCTACGACACGGTCGACCTGCACTTCGTCCGGCTCAACCGCCAGGCCGACCTGGCCGCGCAGCTGGGCAACACGCGCGAAGAGCTGACGCTGCGGCGGCGTGCCGAAGTGCTGCGGGAGTCCGAGCTCGGCCTCACCCGCGCCACCGACGTCACGTTCGTGGTGTCCGATGTGGAGCGTGCGTTGCTGCGGGAGCTCGTGCCGTCGGCGCGCGTCGAGGTGCTGTCCAACGTGCACTACGCCGACGGCTCGGTGGCGGTCCCGGAAGGACGGTCGGGCGTGCTGTTCGTCGGCAGCTTCGACCACCTGCCCAACCGGGACGCGGCGCGCTGGCTGGCGGAGGAGATCATGCCGCTGGTGCGGCGCCGCCGCCCGGACGCGGTCGCCCAGATCGTCGGCAGCAACCCGCCGCAGGAGATGTTCGACCTCGCCCGCGACGGCGTCGTCGTCCGCGGCTGGGTGCCGAACCTCGACAGCGCCTACGGCGAGGCCCGCGTGGTCGTCGCGCCGCTGCGCTTCGGCGCGGGCGTGAAGGGCAAGCTGGGGGAGAGCCTCGGCTACGGCGTCCCGGTCGTCGCCACCCCGCTGGCCGCCGAGGGCATGCACCTGACGCACGGCCGGGACGTCCTCGTCGGCGGCACGGCGCAGGAGCTCGCCGACGAGATCGTCACCGTGCTCGAGGACGACAAGCTGTGGCAGCGGCTGTCCGAAGAGGGCAAGACCGTCGTCGACCGCCTCTTCGGCGCCGACGTCGCCAGGGAGACGCTGGCCGGGGTGCTCGACCGGCGCGGGTGATCAGCTGGGCGGCAAAGCCTTCTTGAACACCGCCACGGCGTTGTCGAGGCTGGTCTTGAGCTGGTTCTTGTCCTTGGCGAAGGGCTGGGACGCCCAGAGGACGATCGCGACCTTGCCCGAGGTGTACCAGGTGCCGTCCATGCGCAGGTCGCCGTTGCGGCCGGTGACCGTGCCCGGGTCGGCCGGGATCGGGGAGTACCCGCCCGCCGCGGCGGCCTCGCGCAGGTAGTCGATGATCGCCTTCGCGCCTTCCTCGTTCTCGGCGGGGATGGCGTAGCCGAGGAAGCCGGTGTCCCCGGCCGAGGAGGCGCGGTACACGAACTGCGTGACACCGTGCTGCGAGAAGACCTGGGCGGCTTCCTTCGGGTACAGCTTCAGGTCGAGGCCGCGGGCCAGCGACATCGCGGAGCTCTCTGGGTGCGGCATCCCGGGCAGCGGCGGCACCTGGTCCTCCAGCTGCGGCTGGGCGGCGGCGGCAGGCGGCTGCGTCACGACGGGCGTGAACGTCGACAGCGCGTTGGGCTTGTCGTCGTCGCTGCCCAGCCACATCGTCGCGCCGATGATCATGCCGACCACCACGAGCACGCCGAGCACGACGAACGGCCAGGTCGCGCCGGAACGCCCGGACGGCTCGCCGTCGGTGGCCCACCGGTGCTTGCCTGCCGGCTCCTCCGGTTCGGGCACGGGCCGCGATTCGCCGCCGGGCGGCGTGATGGGCGGGAACCGGCTGCCCGGTCCCTGCTCGGCCGGGCCGTCGACGCGCAGGTAGCGGGTCGGCGTGATGTCGGCCGGGCTCGGCGCGGTCGTCATGTGGTCCGGGATGGCGGGCACGTGGCTGGTGGCCAGCGACGTCGGCAGCCCGGTGCGCTGCCAGGGCGGCGGCGGCACCGCGGGCCGCGGCGATTCGACGCGCTGCGGCGGCAGCATCGGCGGCCCGGGCTGGACGTGCTGGACCGGCTGGACCGGTTGGGTCGGCTGGGCGGGCGCCGGGTGGTTCGCCGGGTTGGTGCTCCGCCAGGTCTCGCCCGGACGGCGCAGCGGCGACGGCACCGGTGACGGCACCGTCGAACCGGAGGCCTGCGCGAGCAGCTCGTCCCGCTGTTTGCGGTGGTCAGCCGGCTCGATGCGACCTTCGGCAAGCTCCGCGTCAAGACGCCGGAGCTCTTCCTGCCAGCTCATCCTCTGGACCCCCATCCACCGTTCGGGGCATCAGTCTGGCACGCACGGCCGACCTGCAAGGTTGCGGTTTGAGGTTGATCGGCAACGTAGCGCAAGTCCGGCGTTTGCGGGAGACCCGTTTTCCCGGCCGGCCGGGTCACCCGTCAGGCCCCGGAAACTGTCGTACGTATGTTCTAAAATTGGCGTTGTCCAGGGGAGATGCCGCCCGCACCCGCGGGTGGCGTGATGGAGGAAGGCAGGGCCATGGCCTACATCACCCTGTCCACGTTCGTGGGCTACAGCGCGAGTTCCGGGCCGTCGCGGTCGTCGTTCGTACGGCGGCAGCGCCGTCAGTACCTCGATCCGGCGCGCGCGGCGTTCAACTACTACCGGCGGGCGGCCAACGCGGTGCGGTCCGGGCGGGCGGCGAACCAGGACGAGGTCGCGTTGCGCGCGCTCGTCAACGCCGCCGACGAGCGCACGAAACCGCACTACGCGGCGATCGCCGAGGGCTGGCTGCGCTACCTCGGCCGCAAGTCGCCACGGCTGGTCGAGGTCGGCCGCGGCCGGTGCGCGATCGGCGAACTCGAGATCGGCGTCAGCCCGCAGCTCGGGCTCCGCAAGAGCGACGGCCGCCGCTACGCGACCTGGCTCTACTTCAAGGAGGAACCGCTGACGAGGTCCTCGGCGCAGCTCGCGCTCTGGGTGCTGGAGCAGGCGATGCCCGACATCCTGCCGGGCGGCGAGGCACTGGTGATCGACGTTCGCCGGGCGAAGGAGTACCAGCTCTCCGCCCGCGACCGCGAACGGCTGCGGCTCTGGGCCCGCAGCGAGGCGTCGGCGTTCCTCACCCTCTGGGACGCGGCCTGACCAGGGGAGGCGCCGGGGCTCCCCGGCGCCTCCCTTAGCATCGCCCCGAGGGTTCTGGGGGTGGGGCGATGAGACTGGTCGCGGGGCGGTACGCGATCTCGGCCGAGCTGGGCCGCGGCGGGATGGGCGTCGTCTGGCGCGCCGAAGACACGGTGCTCGGGCGCCCGGTCGCGCTGAAGGAGCTGGCCACGCCGCCGGGGACCAACCTCGAACGCGTCATGCGGGAAGCCCGCACGGCCGGCCGGCTCAACGACCCCGGTGTCGTCACGGTGTACGACGTCGTCCGCGAGCAGGGCGCCACGTTCATCGTCATGGAGCTGGTGGTGGCGCCGACGCTCGCCGACGTCATCGGGCGCGAAGGCCCGCTGGCCAACGACCGCGTCGCCGCGCTCGGCCTGCAGGTGCTCGGCGCGCTGGAGAGCGCGCACCGGGCCGGGATCGTGCACCGGGACGTCAAGCCCAGCAACATCATGGTGCTGCCCGGCGACCGGGTGAAGCTCGCCGACTTCGGCATCGCGCGGGCCATGGACGACCCGGGACTGACGCAGACCGGCGGGGTCATGGGCTCGCCCGGCTACATGGCGCCCGAGCTGTTCGCCGGCGCGGGGCCGTCGCCCGCGTCCGATCTCTGGTCGCTCGGCGCGACGCTGTTCCACGCCGCGGAAGGCCGGGCGCCGTTCCAGCGCACCACCACGGCCGCGACCCTGCACGCGATCATGTACGACCAGCCGGTGCTGGAACGCTGTCGCGGTCCGCTCGCCGAAGCCGTGCGCGGGCTGCTCACGCAGGCCACCCCGGACCGCCTCGACGCGTCCGGCCTGCGGCGGTGGCTGGAGACGGCGCGCACCGCGATCACCGACGCGCCGACACAGGCGGTCGACCCGGCCGAGCTGCCGACCATCGTCTTCGAACCGGTCACGTCGAAGGTCGCCGCACCCACGCCCACCACGGCGGACTGGGATCCGCCCCGGAAGAAGCGCCTGCCACTGGTGCTGGCCGGGGCGGCGGTCGCGGTCGTCGCCGCGCTGGCCGCGATCTTCCTCCTCAAGCCCGGCGGGACGACCCCGGTGGCGGACGCAGGCGCGCCCCCGGCGTCCGCGGCACCGGTGGCCGAGCCGCTGCCCGGCCCGACCGCCGCGCCGAGCACCAGCGCAAGCCCGACGCCGGCCAGTGCGTCCTCGGCGCCGCCGGCCACGAGCCTTTCGGTGCTGCCCGGCGCGAGCACGGTCACGCCGCCCAGCACGTCCGCGAGCGGCGAGCCCGAGCAGCCGAAGCCGGCGATGGTGCCGCTGACCCGCTACCACCACCCGGACGGCGCGCACTTCAGCGCCACGAAGAAGATCGGCCCGCCACCCGGGTTCACGAGCGAGGGGGTGTTCGGCTCGCTCGTGGCCACGGCCGAGCCCGGGACGCGCAAGTTCTACGCCTGCAAGGTGACGGGCCAGAACGACTGGTTCACCTCGACCGACCAGAGCGGCAACTGCGAAGGGCAGCAGACGATCGGTCTGCTCGGGTACGCGTACGCGAACCCTCCGACGTGGGCGTCGGCGCGGGCGATCTACCGGTGCAACGCCGGTGGAAGCCACTTCGACTCGCTCTCCGCCGGCTGCGAGGGCAAGACGAAGGAGTTCCTGATGGGCTACCTCGTGTTCTGAAGCCGGCGGATCCGCGTGGTGACAACTTGGCAGGATCCACCCGGATGAGTGACACCGTTCGCAGTGAGCGGACGGGGACTGGACAAACCGGAGAGCGAACACGAAGCTTTCGCGTGTTCTTCCGTGCCTGGCCAACATGAGGTCGTAACAGTGAATGCTGCCTGGGAAGCCGTCTCCCGTGTCGTCGACGAGCCCGCCTGGTACTGGGTGTACGACAAGCTGGCGTTCTGGCCGAGCACGTACGCCCACGCCTGGCCGGGGTTCCGCGAGCCTGCGCCGTCGCGGACGTGGGACCTTTCGCCCGGGAACCTGGACCGCGCCTCGGCAGAGTTCCGGCTGGGCCCGTACGCGGTCGAGGAGCACCAGGTCGGGACGATCGCGCTGGCCGCGTTCCGCGAGGTCTGCGGCCCGGACGACTGGATGTGGGCGCTGCACTGGCAGCACCAGTCCTACCGCGTCCGCCCGCACCTGATGTCCGGCAGCGCCCGGTGGCCGGTCCCGGTGTTCCCGCGCGCGGACTACCACCTGTTCCTGGCCTCGGACTTCTCCTTCGGCACGCTCGGCCACCCGTGGGAGCGCACGCTGTGCGTGTTCGGCGAAAAGCTGGTGCCGGCGTTCGAGCGGCTGGGCGAAGGGGTGCTGACGAACGTGCTCCGCCAGGACGGGAAGCCCTCGGAGACAACCGGGGCTTCGTCCCGGGCCGGGGGCTCCGCCACCCGGACCCCCGAACAGCCCTCGGAGACAACCGGGGCTTCGCCCCGGGCCGGGGGCTCCGCCACCCGGACCCCCGAACAGCCCTCCGAGACAACCGGGGCTTCGCCCCGGGCCGGGGGCTCCGCCACCCGGACCCCCGAACAGCCCTCCGAGCTGGCCCGCTGAACCGCTGGTTGATCTCTTGCTACCGTCTTGCGGGTGTTCGAATATCACGGCTGGGTGACCATCCAGGCGACCGCGAGCGGCGACGACGACGCGGCGCTCCTGGAGCGCTTGGTCGACCGCGTCCACCGGGCCATCCGCGACGCGGCCGACTTCGACCTGGTCGACCTCCGCTGGAGCGCGGGAATCCCCATGCTCCACTTCGGCGGCTTCGACAAGCACGGCGGCCACCTGGGCCCCGAACTCCTGACGTTGTTCACCCGAGCGGGCGAGCTGGCCCCCGGCTCCTACGGCCTCCTGTACACATGGGACGACCAGGACACGGAGAACGACAACAACTTCCGCGTCTACCGGATGGCCCGCGGCCAGGTGACCGAGCGCGAAGACCCCCACCTGACCCCGGTGGCCCCCACGGTCCTCGACACCTACGAGCTCTGAAGAAGCCAGCCGCGACCCGGGAGCTCAACCTCCCGGGTGAAATAGCAAAAGGGCTGTATCGGCACTTCCTGCCGATACAGCCCTTTAACCGCGAGCGGATGACGGGATTCGAACCCGCGACCCTCACCTTGGCAAGGTGATGCGCTACCAGCTGCGCTACATCCGCGTTGTCTTGCTGATGGAAGGAACTCTATACCCTCCGTGTGGGGGGCTCTTCACCGGGTCCCCCCTCGCTCTGACCGGTGCTTCGGTGTCACAGCTGGCGTACAAGGGGTGACGACGGCTGATTCCCTCCGTATGGTGTCTCCATTCGACCGAATGGGGAGACCTTCGGGGAGGAGGTGCCGGGCCGGATGACCGAGCTGGGCACGGTGCCGCCACAAGCGGCCTCGGAATCCGACGAACAGGCACTGCTGCAACGGCTGCGCAACGGCGAGGACGCCGCGTTCGGGGAGCTGTTCGAGCTGCACGCCGCCGCCGTCCGGCGGCTGGCGCAGAGCCTGGCGGCGGACCGGTCGGAGGCCGAGGACATCACCGCGGAGACGTTCTTCCGCGTGTTGCAGGCTCTCCGCCGTGGTGCCGGCCCCCGCGACTACGTCCGGGCCTACCTGCTGACCGTCGCGCGCCGGGTGTCGTGGGAGTGGCACGGTGCCCGCCGGGACGTCCCGGTTTCGGACGACGAACTGACTTTCCGCGCCGGTGCGGGTGCCGACACGCACGCCCGCACGGCCGAGCACACGCTGATCACGACCGCGTTCACCAGCCTGCCGGAGCGGTGGCGGACGGTGCTGTGGCAGACCGAGGTCGAGGGCGAGCAGCCCGCCATGGTCGCGCCGCACTTCGGGTTGAGCGCGAACGCGACGGCGGCGCTGGCCCGCCGGGCCCGGCAGGGCCTGCGTGCGGCGTACCTGCAGGCACACCTTTCGGTGAACCGCGGCCCGGATTCGTGCCGCGCGGTCGTCGAAAAGCTCGGCGGGTTCACCGCGGGCAGCGTGACCGGGGCCGAGGCGGAGCGGATCAAGGCGCACCTGCTCGGCTGCCCGTCGTGCCGGGGCACCCAGGACGAGCTGCGTGACGTCTGCTCGTCGCTGCGGGCGCACGCCGGGGTGCTGGTGCTGCTGGTGCCGGCCGCCGCGTCGCTGGGCGGCAGCGGGGTGCTGGCCGGGCTCGGCGCGACGATCAAGGGCGTGCTGGTCGGGTCGAAGGTCAAGATCGGGCTGGCGCTGGCGTCGACCGCCGCCGTGGGCGCGGTCGGCGTGGCGGCCGGGCCGGTGCTGTTCTCGACCGGGCCGGTGCAGGACATCGGGCTGCCCGGCGGGGCGCCCGAGCTCGTCGTGGTCCCGCCTTCGGAGACGCACCACCAGCCGCCGCCGCAGGCGCAGCCGGAGCCGCGGATCGGCATCGGCGTGCTCAACGGCCGCGGCACCGGGGTCGCCGTCCCGGCTCGCGCGCGGGGCGGGGAGCGGCAGGTCGCCGTCAACGAGGTACCGCAGCTTCCCGTCGCCGGGGAGGTCCCGGTCGCGGCCGTGGGCGGTGCAGCCGAGCAGCCGGAGCCGCGCGAAGACCTCACTTCGTCGACCTTGATGGCGCCCGACCACCAGTCGACGTCGCCGCGGCTGGACACGACGTCGAGGCCCGACATGACGATGACCACCGAATCCACCGACGCGACCGCGCCGGAGGACGTCGACGCGCCGGAGCTGTCGCCGACCGGACGGCCCGGCAAGCCGGTCCCGTCGTCGGACGAGCCCGCACCGAAGGACGACGAGACCACGGACACGGACACCTCGGCCGAGCCGTCGACGACGGTGACGCCGACGTCGGGCAAGCCGTGCCCGGGCAGCGCGTCGGCCGTCACCGGGTCGGGCGAACCGGCGGACCCGGCACCGAGCGCTCCGACGGGTTCCTGATCAGCGGTGATCGGTTCCGGCGGGCGAGATGTCCGGATTCCTCCCTCGCGCGGGTGAGCCCGGGCACGGTACCGTTGTGATGCTCACCCTGCGGGCGCCCTGGGAGGCAACTGAATGAACCGGCTGGTACGCGGCGAAGACGGCCGCGACTGGGTGGTCCGTGCCCAGATGGAATGGCGCGCACCGGCAACGGCCGACGACTTCGAGCACGACGTCGCCGGCAGCTACGGGCCCGGCATCGCGATGATCGTCGTGACGGCGCTGCTGGCCGTGATCCTGATCGTGTGGACGCCCGACCAGGTCAACATCCCGGCGTGGGTGCTGCTGGCCTTGCTGCTCGTGGTGCTGTTCTTCCCGCTGCGGTGGATCCTGCGCCGTCCGTGGACAGTGGTCGCGGAGACCGAGGGCGACGTCACGGGCGACAGGCCGTCCGAGCGCTGGGTCGGCACCATCCGCGGCATGTTCACCGTGCAGGGCGAGGTCAAGAAGATCTCCAAGACCATCCAGCGGCACTCGCTGCCGGACTTCGACGGGCCGCTGCACCCGGTCGAGTAGGACACTGGAGCCATGCCCGAGCTACCCGAGGTCGAAGCACTGGCTCACCACCTGCGCGAGAACGCCGTCGGCCGGACGATCTTCCGCATCGATGTCGCATCGCTGAGCGTGCTGAAGACGGCGACACCGCCGTGGACCGAACTGCACGGCCGCGAGATCACCGCCGCGACCCGGCACGGCAAGCACCTCGACGTCGTGGCCGGCGACCTGCACCTGGTCGTCCACCTGGCCCGCGCGGGCTGGCTGCGCTGGTCCGACGGCCTCGCCGCGGCGCCGCTGAAGCCGGGCAAGGGCCCGATCTCGCTGCGGGTGCACCTCGAGTCCGCCACCGGGCCGGGCTTCGACCTCACCGAAGCGGGCACGAAGAAGGGCCTCGCGGTGTGGGTCGTGAAGGACCCGCAGGAGATCGCGAGCGTGGCGCGGCTGGGCCCGGACGCGCTCGCCGTCGACGCCGCCCAGCTGCGGGCGCTCTTCGCCGGCAAGAACACCCGGCTGAAGTGGGCGTTGACCGACCAGTCGCTGCTCGCCGGGATCGGCAACGCCTACTCCGACGAGATCATGCACCGCGCGAAGCTCTCGCCGTACGCGACGATCGGCAAGCTCGACGAAGGCGCGCTGGAGACCCTCGCCGAGGCGATCCACGAGATCGAGACCGACGCCGTCGAGCGGTCGGTGGGGCAGAAGGCGGCCCGGCTGAAGGGCGAGAAGCGGTCGGGCCTGCGGGTCCACGCGCGGACCGGGCTGCCGTGCCCCGTCTGCGCCGACACGATCCGCGAAATATCCTTCGCCGACAAGTCGTTCCAGTACTGCCCGACCTGCCAGACGGGCGGCAAGCCGCTCGCCGACCGCCGGATGTCGCGCCTCCTGAAGTAGGCGTTCGCCGACGCTGGGTAGGGTCTCGTCTACCCTCGGTCAGCGCAGTTGGACAGAAAGTGGGATCAGGCCTTGCACCCGGTCGGTCGAGCGCAGAGCATGGACGCCGTGTCCGGGTTCCCGCTTGCGCAGATCGTCCCGTGGGCTCTTGTGGTGCTGCTCGGCATCACGGTGATCGTGCTGGTCGTCAAACTGCGCAAACCCGGCAGCGTGGTCGAGGACGCCATGCTGCAGGCGGTGCACCGGATGTCGAAGGCGGCGCCCAACCTGCGTTCCGGCCTCGACGAGGACGCCGCCGACAAGATCACCACCCAGCTGCTGCAGATGCTCGACTGCGTCGCCGTCGGCATCACCGACAGCGAAGGCACGCTGCTGTCCTGGGACGGCGAGGCGAACGAGCACTACGTCGACCTCGTCGAGGCGGTCAGCGCGGCGATCCGCAAGCACCGGCGCGAGGTCGTCGCGCACGACCGGATGCCGTGCAACCACCGCGGCACCTGCCGGATGAAGACCGCGGTCATCGTGCCGCTGCTGGTGGAGGGCGAGACCGAGGCGGCGCTGATCGTCGTCGGCCGGACCCGCGGCCGGCTGGTGCAGATGGCCGACGCCGTCGCCCAGTTCGTCTGCACCCAGTTCGAGCTGGCCCGGCTCGACGAGTCCAAGCACCAGCTCCAGCAGGCCGAGATCAAGGCGCTGCGCGCGCAGATCTCGCCGCACTTCGTCTACAACGCGCTCAACACGATCTCCGCGCTGATCCGCACGGACCCCGAAGAGGCGCGAGAGCTGCTTCAGGACTTCGCCGACTTCACGCGCTACTCGTTCCGGACGTCGGGCATGTTCACCTCGCTGGCCGAGGAGCTGCGCAACATCGACCGCTACCTGACGATCGAGAACGCGCGCTTCGGCGGCCGGCTCGAGGTGCGGATGAAGATCGCGCCCGAGGTGCTCAGCGTGGTCGTGCCGTTCCTGATCATCCAGCCGCTGGTGGAGAACGCGGTCAAGCACGGACTGGCCAGCAAGCCCAGTGGCGGCTGCGTCACGGTGATCGCCCAGGACTACGGCACCGAGGCGCTGATCAGCGTCGAGGACGACGGCATCGGCATGGACCCGCGGCGGCTCAACGACCTCAAGAGCGCCCACCGCACCGGCGCGCACGTCGGGCTGGGCAACATCAACCAGCGCATGCAGCAGGTGTTCGGCAGCGACTACGCGGTGATGGTCGAGACGGCGCCCGGCGCCGGCATGAAGGTGACGCTGCGGGTGCCAAAGTTCGTCCCGGGCGTCCGGCCGAACATGCCGGACTACAGCTCGGACGCCGAAGCCGAGGTCCCGGCCCAGGGCGGCCCCGCCCAGCTGAACGGCGCCGAGGTGAACGGCGTCAACGGCACCCGCTCCGGCATCCTCCCCATGGGCTGAATCCGGCTAGCCTGGCTTCATGAGCGTTACGGACAAACTGGCTTCGCGGATCCCGGTGCTCGCCGACCGCGTCGAGCGCAAGGACGTCGTGGCCGTGGTGAAGCTGCACGGCGTGATCACGCCGTCGCCGTCACCGCTGGCCAGGGGCGCGATCAACCTGGCAGCCGTGGAATCGGCGCTGACCAGGGCGTTCGGCCACGAGCGGCTCAAGGCGGTCGCGCTGCTGGTGAACTCCCCCGGCGGCGCGCCGACGCAGTCGGGCCTGGTCGCCGAGCGGATCCGGCAGCTGGCCGACGAGAAGAACGTGCCGGTGCTGGCGTTCTGCGAGGACGTCGCCGCCTCGGGCGGCTACTGGCTGGCCTGCGCGGCGGACGAGATCTACGCCCACCGCACGTCGATGGTCGGCTCGATCGGCGTGATCAGCGGCGGCTTCGGCTTCACGGGCCTGCTGGAGCGCTTCGGCATCGAGCGCCGCCTGCACACGGCGGGCGCGAACAAGTCGCGGCTCGACCCGTTCTCGCCGGAGAAGCCCGAAGACGTCGAGTGGCTGAAGAAGATGCACACCCAGCTCCACGAGCTGTTCGTGAACTGGGTCAAGGAGCGCCGCGGCGACCGCCTGACGGAGTCCGAGGACCTGTTCACCGGCGATGTCTGGCTGGGCGCCAAGGCGGTCGAGCTGGGCCTGGTCGACGGCCTCGGCACGCTTCGCCAGGTCATCACCGAGCGCTACCCGGACGCGGAGATCTCGGTGGCGGAGCCGAAGAAGCCCTTGCTGGCACGCCTGGGCATCGGGGCGCCCGCGGCGGCGTCGGCGGTCCTGGACGCGGTGACGCAGAAGGCGGCCTGGTCCCGCTTCGGCCTCTGAGCCGTTGGTCGCTCAACAGGCCGGACAGGGCTTGCGGAAACTTCTGAAAAAGTTCAGAATTAACGTATGGTCACCACTGAAGTGCAGTGGAGCGAGCTGCAGCGCGATCCCAAGAGCGTCGCTGCGCTCGCTGACGAAGGCGACGTACGGGTCCGTCGCCGCGACGGCGCCGCGCTCCTGCTGACCAGGGAAGATCGAGCGCATTCGGCTTCGGAAGGCTCTGTGGCGGCGGCGCGGGCGCTGCGCAATGTGCTGGCCCGTCTTCCGCACGACGTGGCGGCGGCGGCGCTCCTCGACGAGTTCCCGTGGGTTGATGTCCTGCCCGACGCCGAGCAGGTCCAGTTCGTCAGGGACTTCGCGCGCGCCTTCCAGGCTTCGGCGGAGCTGGGGCATTGGTCGGTGCTCGCCCGGACGATCACGGAATGGCGCAGCACCGCTGCCATTCACGCCGACCCGGCACTCGCCGCCAAGCTCACCGCACCGATCGCCGAAGACATCGGCCCCGTGCCGGGACCCGGGGAAGCTTGAAGATGCCGGCAAAACGCGGTGACCGGGTGGCGCCACCGGCGGCCGGGTGGCTGGGAGGCGCGCTTTGCGACCTCCGAGGCGGCCAAGGGTTGGGAAGCTCTGTGCCAGGCGGCGAGGTCGAACACCTGGGAAGCGTGGATCGTCCTCGCTGAGCGGCCCACGGCTCCGGAGAACCACCCTCGACCTCTGACGCGGTGGCCTTCCGGGCAGACTTTGTGACCGGGATCACCCTTCCCGTGTAACGCCTCTGGAATCGGTGCAGGGCGTCAGTTCTCCTTGTCGACGGGCTTTGTTGTGAACGGCAACAAATCCGGTCGACAAGGAGGTCGTCCCCGATGCCCCGACTCCGGTTCACCGTCGGCGCCGTGCTCGGCGCCGCGCTCATCGCCATCCCGCTGACCCTCCCCGCCGCCGCGTCCATCCCGCCGCCCGAGAGCGGCTGGACCACGGTGTTCGCCGACGACTTCACCGGCGGATCCGGAACCCTGCCGAACAGCGCGAACTGGATCATCGACACCGGCCACGGCTACCCCGGCGGCCCCGGCAACTGGGGCACCGGCGAGATCCAGAACTACACGGCGAGCACGGCCAACCTCGCCCAGGACGGCGCCGGCAACCTCCGCATCACGCCGTTGCGCGACGGCGCGGGCAACTGGACGTCGGCGCGGATCGAGACCCAGCGCACCGACTTCAAGCCCCCGGCGGGCGGCGTCATGCGGATCGAAAGCCGGCTCCAGATGCCGAACGTCACCGGCGCGGCCGCGCTCGGCTACTGGCCCGCCTTCTGGGCCCTCGGCGGCCCGTACCGCGGCAACTACTGGAACTGGCCCGCCATCGGCGAGTTCGACATCATGGAGAACGTCAACGGGATCAACTCCGTCTGGGGCGTCCTGCACTGCGGCGTCAACCCGGGCGGCCCGTGCAACGAGACCACCGGCCTGCCGAACAACCGCGCGTGCCCCGGCAGCAGCTGCCAGTCGGCCTTCCACACCTACCGCTTCGAATGGGACGCGAGCACCAGCCCGCAGGTCTTCCGCTGGTTCGTCGACGGGCAGCAGTTCCACTCGGTGAGCCAGAACCAGCTCGACGCGACGACGTGGGCCAACATGACCAGCCACGCCGGCTACTTCGTGCTGCTGAACGTCGCGATCGGCGGCGCGTTCCCCAACAACAACTCCGGCACCACGACGCCGGGGCCGGGGATCGTGCCCGGCCGTCCGATGGTCGTCGACTACGTCACGGTGTCCACCCGCGGCGGCGGTGGCGGCACGACGACCCCGCCGACCACGACCACGCCACCGAGCGGGGGCGGCAGCGCGTACGGCACGATCCAGGCCGAGTCGTTCAGCCAGCAGTCCGGGATGATCACCGAGACCACCACGGACACCGGCGGCGGGCAGAACGTCGGCGCGGTGGCCAACGGCGACTGGGCGCTCTACCCGAACGTCGACTTCGGCAGCTCCGCGGCCACGAACTTCCAGGCCCGCGTCGCTTCCGGCGCCGCGTCCGGCGTGAGCGGTCTCGTCGAGGTGCGGCTCGACAGCCGTTCCAATGCCCCCATCGGCAGCTTCGCGGTGGGCAACACCGGCGGCTGGCAGAGCTGGCGGACCGTGCCGGCGAACATCAGCGCGGTGACCGGCGTGCACAACGTGTATCTGACGTTCACGAGCGGCCAGCCTGCCGATTTCGTGAACCTCAACTGGTTCACCTTCGTGCACTGAGAGGAGGGGCCCGCGGCCCCGGGCCGCGGGTCTTCCCACATCAGGCAGACGGGGGCTGGACATTGCACTCGGCAATGGGCAGGATGCGTTTCACTGTGAGTGCTCACGATGACACCCGGAAGCTCGTGGTCCTGGCCGTGGACGACGAGCCGAACGGTCTTGACGAACTCGTCCACTGCCTGCGCAACAGCCCGCACGTGGCGAAGGTGTTCCCGGCGATCGACGCCTCCGAGGCGCTGCGGTTGCTGTCCACCGACGACCCGCGGCTGCGCGAGCGCAAGGACCGCGGCCTGCCGATCGTCGACGCCGTCTTCGCGGACATCGACATGCCCGGCCTCTCCGGCATGGAGATGTCGCGGGTGTTCGCCGCGCTGCGGCCGTCGCCGTGCCTGGTGTTCGTCACCGGCCACGCCGAGGAGGCGGTCAACGCCTTCGACCTCGGCGCGCTCGACTACGTGCTCAAGCCGTACCAGCAGGACCGCCTCGACCGCGCGATCTCGCGCGTGCTGGACAAGCTGGCCGCCGCCGCGGCACCGCCGCCCGGGGCGATGGGCGGCGAGCCGGTCAAGAACGACGACGAGGTCATCCCGGTCGAGCTGGCCGGCACCACCAAACTCATCCCGCGCTCCTCGGTCCGCTGGGTCGAGGCGCAGGGCGACTACGCGCGGCTGTTCACCACCGAAGGCAGCCACCTCGTCCGCATCCCGCTGGCCCAGCTCGAAGAGCGCTGGGAAAAGGCCGGCTTCGTCCGGATCCACCGGTCGTTCCTGGTCGCGCTGCCGCTGATCACCGAGCTGCGGATGGGCCAGGGCGGCTACCAGGTCGTCATCGGCAACGAGGAGAAGGTGCTGCCGGTGAGCAGGCGGCACACCCGCGCGCTGAAGGACCGGCTGGTCGGTTCGGGCCGGAACGGCTGAGCCGGGCCCGGCCATGACCGACGACTTCTACGAGCGCCGCGCGAACGGCGTCCGCGAACCGGATCCGACCCTCGGCAGGCGCGCCCGGCAGCGGCCGCTGCCGCAGCCGACCGACCGCGCCGTCGTCGAGTCGCTGCCCGCCGCGCCCGAACCCGAACAGCCGCCGAAGCCGGAACACCACGCGAAACCCAAGCGGGAACGGGTGATCCTCAACGATCCCCGCCGCGGCGCCGGCACCCTGCGCGCCCGCGTCGAGCTGGAGGAGCAGACCAGCTGGGGGAAGCTGCTCGTGCGCGACCACCTGGTGAAGGTGCAGTTGCGGACGGCGGTGCTGCTCGCGCTGCTCGTCATCGGCGTGCTGGGCTCGCTGCCGGTGCTGTTCTACCTGCTCCCCGGATTCTCCAGAGCCAGCCTGCTGGGCATCCCGGTGGCGTGGCTGATCCTCGGGGTGCTGCCGTTCCCGTTCCTGTTCGGCGTCGGAATCTGGTACAACCGGCTGGCCGAACGCAACGAACGAGCGTTCGTGGACATGATCGAGAACTAGTTTCGCACCCCTCGTGCGAGGATTCCTCCCGTGCAGCTGAACCCGTGGGCCTTGACCGGCATAGTGCTGGTCGCCGTGGTGACGCCCTACCTCGGTCACCGCTCCTCGCGGTCGGCGACGAGCACGCACGACTTCCTGGTCGCGCGGCGCACCGTGCGGTCCCGCCGCAACGCCGCCGCGATCTCCGGCGAGTACCTTTCCGCGGCGTCGTTCCTCGGCATCGCCGGCATCGTGCTCAAGGACGGCGCCGACGCGCTGTGGTTCCCGATCGGCTTCACCGCGGGCTACCTCGCGCTGATGCTCTTCGTGGCGGCGCCGCTGCGCCGCTCCGGCGCGTACACGCTGCCGGACTTCGTCGAAATGCGGCTCGGTTCGCAGGGGCTGCGCCGCTTCTCCACGGCGTTCGTCGTGTTCATCGGCGTCCTCTACATGGTCCCGCAGCTGCAGGGCGCGGGGTTGACGCTGGCGACGATCCTCCCGGTGCCGGTGTGGGCGGGCGCCGTCGCGGTCATGGTCCTGGTGGCCTTCAACGTGATCTCCGGCGGCATGCGGGCGATCACCGTGGTGCAGGCGCTCCAGTACTGGATCAAGCTGTTCGCGATCTCGGTGCCCGCGTTCCTGCTGTGCATGGTCTTCTTCACCGGCGGCAGCCCGGACGGGTTCCGGCCGCTCGGTTCGCCCGCACCGCCGGTGTTCGTCAACGACACCACGGTGGACGTGCAGACCGACGTCACCCTGCACGTCACCACGGACACCTACCTCTACGCCTACGGCCGCACCGACAACGGCCCGGCGGCCGGTCCGACGCACTGGACGCCGCTGGCGCCGCACACCGTTTCCGAAGGCACGAAGCTGAAGTTCATGGCGGGCACGCCGGTGCCGGTGGTCAGCGACTCGGTCGCGGACAACGCCGACTGGCTGCACCCGGGCTCGGGCAGCCTCACCGACCTGCTGCAGACGTACTCGCTGATGTTCGCGACGTTCCTCGGCACGATGGGCCTGCCCCACGTGCTGGTCCGCTTCTACACCAACCCCGACGGCAAGGCCGCCCGCCGCACCACCGTGCACGTCCTGCTGCTGCTCGGCCTCTTCTACCTCTTCCCGACGCTGCTGGGCGCGCTCTCCCGGATGTACGTCCCCGAGCTGCTGGTGACCGGCAAGACGGACGCGGCGATCCTGCAGCTGCCGTCGGCGATCCTGCCGGGGCTCGGCGGCCAGATCCTCGGCGCGGTGACCGCGGCCGGCGCGTTCTCCGCGTTCCTGTCCAGCACGTCCGGGCTGCTGGTGAGCGTCGCCGGGGTGGTCTCGACCGACGTCCTGCCCGGCCGGGTGCGGGACTTCCGCGTGGCCGCCGGGCTGGTCGCGCTGTTCCCGATCGCGCTGGCGGTCGTCCTGCGGCCGGAGGACATCTCGCTGTCGATCGGGCTGACGTTCGCGCTCGCCGCGTCGACGTTCAGCCCGCTGCTGGTGCTGGGCATCTGGTGGCGCAAGCTGTCCTGGCCGGGCGCGCTGGCCGGGATGTTCGTCGGCGGCGGCCTGGTGCTGGCCGCGCTGGTGGTCAACGTCGTGAGCGGCTACACCGGCGGCTGGGCGCCGTGGTTCGCCGGCCAGCCCGCGCTGATCACCGTCCCGGCCGCCTTCGTGACGACGTACCTGGTCAGCCGCGTCACCGGCTACGGCCGCCCGGAGCACGTCCACGACATCATGCTGCGCCTGCACGCCCCCGACCCGCTCGGCTTCATGCGCGACCGGGCCGTCGCCCGGTTCGGCCAGGCCGAGGAGAAGACCCGAGTCCCCGGCCGCGGCCGCCACCGCAAGTAACCCGTGTCGACCCGCCAATCACGCGTGTCGACCTCCCAATCACGCGTGATGCCTCCCGGATCACGTGCGAAGCCCGAATCCGGTCCGCACACCTCGACCTCACGCGCGGGCAACGCCTCCGCATGGCAGCATGGGAATCGTGGTGAGCCCTGCTGAACTGCCGACCGCCGAGGTCCGCGATCTGCCCAAGGACGGCCTCGTGCTGCTCGACGTCCGCGAAGACGACGAGTGGGCCGCCGGGCACGCGCCCGGCGCCGTGCACATCCCGATGGGGGAGCTGCCCGCCCGCGTCGGCGAGCTGGCCGACCTGCCCGACGACCAGCCCATCCACGTGATCTGCCGCAGCGGCGGCCGGTCCGCGCGGGCGGCAGCGTGGCTCAACCAGAGCGGCTGGGACGCGGTGAACGTGGCCGGCGGCATGGGCGCGTGGCAGCGCGAAGGCCGTCCGATGGTCGGCGAGCACCCCGGCATCGAACCCGAAGTGATCTAGCCTTGCACCCGGGTCAGCCTCCTGCCGGGCAGCCGTACCCGCCCGGGTACTGGCCGCGCCAGGCGCCGCCCCCGACGGCGCAGCAGTTGCAGGGCCGGACGCTGGCCGCCCAGCCGGAGCCGTACCCCTTCCACCGGCGCCCGGTGCACCGGCCGAAGCTGCGCTGGGTGGCCACTCCGCCGCCCGGCGCGTGGCCACGCCGCCGTGTCTCGCCGCCCGAGCCGTACCTCGGCCCGCCGTCGTACCCGGTGCCGCCGCGCTGGGGTTTCCCGAACCTGGTCTGGCGGCGCCCGACGTCGGTGCCGGGCACGGCCTCCGACGAGCTCCGCCCGATCGACCGGGTGCCGGTGCTCGGCCGCAGCGTGGTCGCCGTCCTCTTCGGCTTCGCCGTGCTCGCCCTCACCGCCGCCGGCGCCGAGATCTGGCGCTACGTGCTGCTGGCACAGGGCCGCGAATCCGCGCTGTCCCGTTCGGTGGTGGCGTTCTCCGACGGCTTCGTGCTCGCCGCGGGCCTGCTCGCGTCGATCCTCGCGCTGCTGCCCGCCGGGCTGTCGCTCTGGTGGCTGCTGGTCGCGCGCCAGGCGGCGGCGGACCTGTCGGGTGACGCCCCGCCGCGGCCGGTGTGGCAGGTCCTCGTCGGCGTTCTCGTGCCGGTGGCGAACCTGCCACTGGCCCTGTCGGTCGTCGGCGAGCTGGAGCACGCCGTGCTGGGCCGCTCGCGTGACGCCCGGCCGAAGCCGTCGCGCCAGGTGCTCGTGTGGTGGGGCGCCTGGCTGCTGAACTGGATCCTGCTCGGCGTCTCGATCGGCTGGCGGTTCCGCGACGACGTGCAGTCGATGGCCGACAGCGTCCTCCTCGTCGCGCTGACCGACCTTTCCGCGGCCGCGCTCGCCGTGCTGACGGCCCTGGTGGTGCAGCGGTTCACCGCGCTGCTGGTGCCGTCGGACGCGCTGGACGTGCGCGAGATGCGCGTGCTGAAGGTGCAGGGCGCGCCCGAGCCGGAGCTGCGGGCTTCGCGGCCGGCCGGCGCCGCTCGCTAGTAGCGGCCGTAGACCGGTTCGAGCTGGTCGAAGGCCTGTTCCGCGAGGGGCCACAGCTCCTCGACGATCGCCTTTTCGTCCTCCAGGGTCCGGTCGAAGACCTCCTGGAAGAGCACCCGCAGGACCGTGGCGAGGTGCGCGGCGGCGAGCGTCGGCCCCAGGTCTTCTTCGGGGTGGCGGCGGACCAGGAGGTGGGTGAGCGCCGCTTCGCGCTCGCGGTGCAGCTCGTGCAGCGCGTTCGTCAGGACCGGGCTTTCCTTGATCATCCGCACGAAGCCGGGGCCCGAGAAGCCGACCAGCGCGTGCTCGGCGCCGAGCGCTTCGAAGTACAGCTCGCGCGTGTCGTGGAAGACGCTGTCGCGGATGAGGGCCGTGGGCCAGGAGACGAAGTCCTCGCGGATGTCGAAGACCAGGTCTTCCTTGCGCGGGAAGTGGTTCGTCACGGTCATCTTGGCGACCCGCGCCTCGGCGGCGATGTCCGCGATCGTCACGTCCTCGAAGCCGTTGCGGATGAACAGCCGCGTGGCGACGTCGGAGATGTTTTTCCTGGTCTCGTGCTTCTTCTGGGCTCGAAGTCCCTCGCTCATGCCGTCACTCTACTGGGTCGAACCCAAGATTGTGCTTGACCCAACGAGTGGGTCGGACCTAATCTGAGGTTCGACCTAGTCACCTGGGAGGTGAGCATGACAACGGCAGTGCGGCCCGATGCGGCGCTGTGGCGGCTCGGCGGGGTGCTGATCATGGGCGCGGTGCTGTCGATCCTCGACGCGACGATCGTGACCGTCGGGATCGACGCGATCGCCCGTGACCTGGCCAGCCCGCTGACCACGGTGCAGTGGGTGGCGAGCGCGTACCTGCTCGCGGCCTCGGCCGCCATCCCGCTGTCGGGCTGGCTGACCGACCGGTTCGGCGGCCGCGCGGTCTGGCTGACGGCGGTGGCGATCTTCACCGCGGGCACGCTGCTGTGCGGTTTCGCGTGGTCCGCGCCTGCCCTGGTGGCCTTCCGGGTGCTCCACGGGCTGGGCGGCGGGCTGATGCAGCCGGTGGGGCAGGCGGTGTTCGCACAGGCGGCGGGCCCGGCACTGGGCCGGATGATCGGGGTGATCACCCTGCCGGCCACGGTGGCCCCGGTGCTGGGCCCGATGCTCGGCGGCGCGCTGGTGGCCGACCTGGGGTGGCGCTGGATGTTCTTCGGGATCGTCCCGCTCGGCGTGGCGACGTTCCTCTTCGCGCGCCGGCTCCTCCCGGCTCCGCGGCCGTCCGGCGTCCGTGAACCCTTGGACGTCCGCGGCATCGCCTTGCTCTCGCCGGGGCTCGCCGCGCTCGTGTACGGCCTGGCCGAGGGCGTGCTCGTCGTCTGGGTGGCCGGGGCCGCGCTGCTGCTGGCGTACGGCGTCCACGCTTCCCGCGTGCCGTCGCCGGTGCTCGACCTGGGGCTGTTCCGCACCAGGGGGTTCGCGGTCGCCAGTGCGAGCACGTTCTTGCTGGGGGCGTCGCTGTACAGCTCGATGCTGCTGCTTCCGCTGTACTACCAGCAGGTGGAGCACGCGAGCCCGCTGCGGGCCGGTCTGCTGCTGGCGCCCCAGGCACTCGGCTCGGCAGCGGTCCTGCTGGCGAGCGGCCGGCTCCTGGCCCGCTTCGGCGCCCGGCGGATGCTGCTGGCCGGCATCGCCTTGTCCCTGCTGGGCACGATCGCGTTCACCCAGCTCGGTTCGGCACCCGGCGGCGTCCTGCTGACGCTGTCCCTCCTCGTCCGCGGCGCCGGCCTGGGCGCGGCGACGGCCCCGGGCATGACCACGCTGTACGGCTCCCTGGAGCGGTCCCGCATCCCCCGCGCGGCGAGCGCGTTCAACGTGGTCAACCGCATCGGCGGCGCGTTGGGCACGGCCCTGCTGGCCGCGATCCTCCACGCCTCGCTCACGGCGGCCGTCCCGGCCCCGGCGGCGTTCGGCACCACGTTCGCCTGGGCACTGGCGCTGTCGGCGCTGACCCTCATCCCCGCATTTTTCTTCCCCGCAAGGAGCATCCGGTGACTTTCCGCCTGTTGAGCGTCCACGCCCACCCCGACGACGAGTCCAGCAAGGGAGCGGCCACCCTGGCCCGCTACGCGGCCGAAGGCGTCGACGTCCTGGTGGCCACCTGCACCGGCGGCGAACGCGGCGACGTCCTGAACCCCGCCCTCGACACGGCCGAGACGTGGGCAGACCTCCCAGCGATCCGCCGCCGCGAGATGGCGGCGGCGGCCGAGATCCTGGGCGTCCGCCAGCGCTTCCTCGGCCTGGTCGACTCCGGCATCCCCGGCCCCGGCGAGCCGTTGCCCGAAGGCTGTTTCGCGGCCCTGCCCCTCCCCGAGGCGGCGGCCCCGCTGGTGGCCCTGATCCGCGAGTTCCGCCCGCACGTGGTGATCACGTACGACGAAACGGGCGGCTACCCGCACCCGGACCACATCCGCACCCATGAGGTGACGCTCGAAGCGTTCACGGCGGCAGCCGACCCCACCCGCTACCCCGGCTGTGGCTCGCCGTGGCGTCCCCAAAAGCTGTACTACCAGGCCACCTTGAGCCGAGCCTGGTTCCAGGCCATCCACGAAGCCACCCTGGCGGCCGGCCAGGAGTCGTCAATGACCGAAGTCCTGGCCGAACTCCCACCCGACAAGCTCCCGATCACCACCAGAGTCCGCTGCGAGGCCTACTTCGCCACCCGCGACCGAGCCCTCCTGGCCCACGCCACCCAGGTAGACCCGGCCCACCCGTTTTTCGCCCATTCCCGCGAAATCGAGCGCCAGGTCTGGCCCCACGAGGACTACCACCTGGCCCACCCCACCCCAACCACCCCCGAAGCCGACCTCTTCACCGGAGTAACCCCATGACCCACCCCGCCGTGTCGACCCCCCAATCACACGTGATGCCTCCCCAATCACGCGAGATACCCCTCCAGACACACGAGATGCCCGCCCAATCACGCAAGTCCCGCCCGGAATCACGCGAGTCCCGCCTCCAATCACGCGAGATCCGCCCCCAATCACGCGAGTCCCGCCCGGAATCACGCGAGTTCCGGCGGGCACTCCGGTCACGCGGTGACCCGCAGCTCCCGCAACCCCCGAATCACGAACTCCGGCCGTCGCGGCGGCACCTCCACCAACCGCAACCCCGGCAGCTTCTCCGCCAGCGCACTCAACGCGGCGGCGATCTCCACCCGCGCGAGAGGAGCACCCACGCAGTAGTGAATCCCGAGCCCGAACCCGAGGTGGGCGTTCGGCGTCCGCCCGATGTCCAGGCGGTCCGGCTCGTCGAACACCTCCGGGTCCCGTGCCGCGGCGCCCAGCAGTGCGCCGATCTTCTCGCCACGCGGGACGACATACCCGCAGATCGACACGTCCTCGGTCGCCGTTCGCTCGAACAGCTGCAGGGGCGCGTCGAAGCGGATCAGCTCCTCGACACACGAATCCAGAAGGGCAGGTGAGGCCAGCAGACGCTCCCACTGATCGCGGTGCGTGAGCAGGGCCGTGATGCCGTTGCCGAGCACGTTGACAGTCGCCTCGTGGCCGGCCATCAGGAGCAACACCGCGGTGGCCACCAGCTCGTCGGGCGTCAGCTCGCTGCGCAACAGGTCGCTGATGATGTCGTCGCCCGGTGCCTCGGCGCGGGCCGCGGCGACCGAGCGGACGTACGAGACGAACTCGGCGGACGCCCGCTCGGCCGCGTCGCGTCCCTCGGACGAAACTCCGTACTCGTACATCTTCACGATCGCGTTGGACAGCTCGACCATGCGCGGCCCGTCCGTCACGGGGACGCCCAGCAGCTCGGCGATCACCGCGACCGGCAGCGGCTGGGCGAGGTGCTCGAGCAGGTCGGCACTTCCGTCCGCGGCGATGGCCGCCGCCAGGTCGTCGACCATGCGGGCGGCGAGCGTCGCGACCATCGGACGCAGCCGTTGCACGTGGCCGCGGCCGAAGGCGCCCGCGATCAGGCGGCGGAGCCGCGTGTGGGCCGGCGGCTCGTTCTCCAGGAGCGAGTTGCGGTGCAGCAGGTTGAACGAGGCGAACCGCTCGAGCGGCTGGGCGTCCTGCCAGATTCGGCCCAGGCCGCGGTGCCGCAGCACCGCCGACGACGCCGCGTGCGACACCGCGACGGCGATGCCGAGCCCTTCGTGGAAATGGACATCGCCTCGTGCGCGCAGGGCGGCGAACGCCGGGTACGGGTCTTCCAGGAACAGAGGATCGCGGGGGTCGAACACGTCGCGAGACTAACCCTTCGATAGCGTCTGAACCCGAGCCAGAGGAGGCAGCAGTGGGCAAGGGCGCGCGCAAGAAGGGTCCCAAGCAGGCGTCGGACCGCAAGCCGAAGGTGCGCGACGTCTTCGTCGGCCAGCCGTTCGAAGGGCTGGCGGCGGAGCCCGAGCTGATCGCGCTGCGCGAGTTCGTGCCGTCCGCGACGGCTCAGCTCACCCTCGCCGACGGCGGTGACGTCACCCTCGGCACCGTGCTGCCGATGGCGGCGGCCGCGTTCGTCCGCTCCGACGGCCGGCGGTACCTCGGGCTGCAGGTGCAGACGCGCTCGTCCGACATCAGCCGTGACCTCGGCCGGTCGCTGAAGTGGCTGCTGGACGCCAAGGAGGGCGACGTCCTCGGCGTGCCGGACACCACCACGCCGCCGTCCGCCGACGAGCACGCGCGGCTCCAGGACCTTTTGACCCCCGGTGCCGAGCTCGACGTCACGCTGCACACCGACTTCGGCTGGTGGCTGCCCGAGGACGCCGACGCGACCGGTGACGTCGCCGTCTCGCTCGAGCGCGCGAACGCCGCGATCATGCCCACCGAACGGCTCGGCTCGGGTGCCTACTGGGTCCTCGCCGGCGAGAAGGCGCACCTGCGCTGGGTCCGTCCGGAGCCGGAAAACCTGCTGCTCCAGGCCCTGGCCCGGCTGTCCGCGGCCGGCGAGCTGGGCCTCGGCGAAGGCTCGCGCTACGCGGGCTCGTTCCGGGCGCACGGCCTGCTCGTCCCGGTCTGGGACCTCGACCCCGAAGCCCACGCCCGCGAGTGGGCCGACGCGAAGGACGCCCTCGGCGCCCGGCTCGAGACGGCGTTGAAGTCGCTCGACGACGAGCCGCTGAACGCGACCGAGCGCCGGGCGCGGGACGGCCTCATCGGACGGCAGCTGACCCTGCGCTGACCCCCGTCGGCGGGTGCCGGACCGTCGGTACGAACCGGCGGTCCTCCACCGCTCGATGAGCGTTCAACCAGGCATTATGTGGCGCACGAGACACCCCCGCCGGATCGCGGCGGTGGGACGATTCTCGGCGTGATACTCCACATCTGCGGGGCGGCCGAGTGGGCCGAAGTGGGCGAGGGCGGCGAGTACCGGCCGTCTTCACTGGGGGAAGTCGGGTTCATCCACTGTTCCGACTTCGGCACGGCGCACCTGCCGGCCGACCTTCTTTTCCGGGGACGCACCGACCTCGTGCTGCTCGAAATCGACCCGGCGAAGGTCGGGGCACCGGTCCGCTGGGAGGACGGCGAGCCGCCGCATCCGGCCGGGATCTGGTTCCCGCACGTCTACGGCCCGATACCGCGGGCGGCGGTCGTCGGCGTGCACGAGTTCCGCGAATCCGAGGGCGGCGGTTTCCGGCTGCCCGACTCGCTCGCCCGCCGCTGACGTGGGCAGACCATCACCCGGCCGAACGAACACGAATTCGGCCGGGAACGCGGGCAACCTGAGGGGGCTGTGATGCGTGTTGGGGAGGAAAGCGACTCGGCTTCTGGCTACCCGACCCCGATGGGAGGCGATACGGTGACCGCTGCGGCACCCGTCTTCACCGGGGGAGATACGTGGGTGACCAGCGCAGGCCGAGGGAGGGCCGCGACGTTGCCTGGCGATTTCGTCGACTTCGGCGAGTTCGTGCAGGCCACCTTGCCCGGCTTGCTGCGCTACGGCCACGCGCTCACCGGCAACCCGCACGACGCCGCCGACCTGGTGCAGACCGTGCTGGAAAAGATGGGTTCGCGCTGGTCGTACGTCCACGAAAAGACGGGCGACCCGCTGGCCTACGTCCGCCGGTCGATGGCGAACGCGCACGTGAGCCGCTGGCGGCGGACGCGGCGGGAGAACCTCGTCGCCGACCTGCCGGACACCAGCCCGCACGTTCCGGCCGACCCGTTCGAGCACGAGCCGCTGTGGCGTGCGTTACGAACGCTGCCGCCGAGACAACGGGCCGTCATGGTGCTGCGTTACTACGAAGGTCTCTCCGAAGCGGAGATCGCCCGGGCCCTCGGGATCACCCAGGGCACGGTCAAGAGCCAGGCCAGCAAGGCGATCGCGTCCCTGCGGACGCGACTGAAGTCGGCTGACGGCGAAAGCGAAGGGAGTGGTGCGGGTTGAACATCTCCGAGGACGAACTGGAGCAGCGCCTGCGCGCCCTGTTCGCCGACGAGCGGCTGGACCTGCCTCCGCCACCCGATGCGGAGACGGCGATCGTCGTCGGGGCGCGACGTCGTCGCCGTCGCCGGCACGTCGCGCAGGCCGTGACCGGGGTCGCGGCCGCCGTGGTCGCCGTCGCCGGGGGGCTGACCATGGTCCGGCTCCACACCGAGGACAGCACCGCGGCGATGTCGCCCGGCAGCCTCGGCACCAGCGGCAAACCGCCCGAGAACCTCACACCGGGATGGTCACCGGAGCCGACGACGCCGGGGCCGACCGCCACCCGCAGCATCCAGGATTCCGCGCGGCCGGACGAGCCGACGTCGGCCCCGCCGCGGACGCCGCCTTCCCAGAAAGCCACCGTGCTTCCCGGGGCGGCGAGCGGGCCGCTGCTGGCAGCCGACGGCTTCGGCAAGCTCAAGCTCGGCATGTCCGAGGCCGACGTGGCCGCGCAGGCCGTCACGCTCAGCGACCCGCAGGCGGGCGCGAGCTGCACCGCCTACAGGGCACAGGGCGACGGGGTCCCCGTGTCCGCCAGCGTTGTCATTTCGAAGACGGCCGGGGTCGTCGTCGTCACGCCGGACGTGGCCGCGCACACCGCCGAGGGCATCGGCGCCGGGTCCACGAAAGACCAGATCCTCGCCGCCTACCCCGCGGCCAAGGAAGAGGCCGGCGGCGTGGTCGCGCCCGTCGGGGCCGCCGCCGAATACCGCTTCCGGCTCGGCGACAACGGCGTTGTGCAGACGAGTCTGACCAGCGCCACCCAGGACTGCGCCGGCTGAACGCCGGACGCATGCGAAAACCCGGGCTGTCCACAGGGGGAGAGCCCGGGTTTCTCATTCACCGCCCTCAGTGGGGGCGCGCAACGTCAGAGCGCGCCGCCGGCCACCGGGGGCATCTGCGAGTCGGTGCCGCCGTCGCCGACGGACTCGCGGTACAGGTGGTTCTCGACCTCGAACAGGTTGCCGTTCGCGCGCTTGACGACGTTCAGCAGCGTGTTCATCTGCGAGATCTCTTCGACCTGCTCCTTGAGGAACCACTGCGTGAACTGCTCGCCGATGTAGTCCTCTTCGGCCCGCGCGGCCTTCGCCATCGCGGAGATGTCGGTGGCGACCTCCTTCTCCTGCTCGAGCGCGAGCTCGATGAGCTCGGTGACGCCGGAGAAGTCGTTGCGCACCTCCCCGGTGCCGGGGATCTCGACGTGGTGGTCGCGGTCGAGCATGTACTGCACGAGCGCCATCGCGTGGTTGCGCTCTTCGACCGACTGCTTGTAGAAGTGCTTCGCCAGCTGCGGGAGGTCCTCGGCGTCGAACCACACCGCGAGCGCGATGTACTGCTGGGACGCGTTGAACTCGTTGTGGATCTGCGCCTGCAGCAGTTCGTAGAACTTGGAGCGCGGTTCTTTCTTCTTGGTGAGGGCCATGCAGACCAGAATAGATCAAGATTGGCGTCAATGCCACTCGGTACTGGTGATCTGCCCCCTATTAGGGTTACCATTCCTAAAGAAGACGAACCTTATTTAAGTAAGCCTTCCCTAAATTGTTGCGCACATTTAGGGAAGGCTTACTTCATTTCAGAGAGGATCGCGGCGGACCGGGCAGGACATGCACCGCGGCCCGCCCCGGCCCGAGCCCAGCTCCGAGCCCGCGATCGGCAGCACCTCGATGCCGGCCGCCTCCAGGCGCTCGTTCGTCTCGACGTTCCGCTCGTAGCCCACGACCACGCCGGGCGCCAGGGCGAGGGTGTTGTTGCCGTCGTCCCACTGCTCGCGTTCGGCCGTCACCGGGTCGAGGCCGGTGTCGATGACGCGCAGCCGGTCGATCTCCATCGCCTCGGCCGCCGCCACCAGGAACGGTGCCGGGCCGGCCACCTTGACGCCGCCGTCGCCGGTCGGGCGCAGCGTGAACGCCGTCAGCGAGTCGCGGGCGAGCGGGTACATCACCACCGCGTCCGCGTCGACCATCGTGCACACCGTGTCCAGGTGCATGGTCGCGCGGGACTGCTCGATCGGCACCGCCAGCACGGTGTGCGCGATGCCGTCGGCGAACACCGACCGGGCGAGTGACTCCGCGCCGGCCGCGGTCGTCCGCTCGCCGACGCCGATGGCGAGCACGCCCGGGGCCAGCAGCATCACGTCGCCGCCCTCGATCGGCGCCGAATGCGCGCCGTACGCGCGGGCCGCGTGGCGGAACTGCGGGTGGTAGGCGTAGATCAGGTCGAGCACCGCGGTTTCGCGGCGGCGCGCGGGCATGGTCAGCGACGAAATCGCCACCCGGTCGGCGATCCACACCGACGAGTCGCGGGTGAACAGCAGGTTCGGCAGCGGATCGACGGCGAAGTCGTGCGGGTGGTTCATCATCCGCACCAGCGACGCGCCCTCGGCCGACGGCAGCTCCTCGAACGTCATCCCGGCCATCAGCACCTCGGCCAGCCCGGCCGAGGAGACGCCCGAGAGGTGCGAACGCAGCGAGTCGGCCAGGTCGCCGCCGAGCCGCCGGTCGTCGACCGCCGCGTGCACGCCCGCCGCGTGGGCGCGGTCGTCCTCGAGAGCCGTCCGGAGCGCGTCGGCCAGCAGCAGGACGTCGACGCCGCGGCCGCGCAGCACCTCGGCGAACGCGTCGTGCTCGTCCTGGGCCCGGTCGACCCACGGGATGGAGTCGAACAGGAGCTGGTCGTTGTTGCGGGGCGTCAGCCTTTTGAGCTCGTTGCCGGGCCGGTGCAGCAGCACCGCGCGCAGGGGTCCGACTTCGCTGTCCACCCGGGGAGGTGTCGTTTCGTCGATCACCTGCCGAGCGTACTCAGGGCAACCAGGAAACGTGACCTTTGAGCAGCGAATATCCGACGAACGACACGAAGTCGAACAGTGTGTGCGCGGCGACCAGCGGCCACAGCCGGTTGGTCTTCTGCCACAGCCGTCCGAACACCAGCCCCATGATGAAGTTGCCGACGAACCCGCCGAACCCCTGGTACAGGTGGTACGAGCCGCGCAGCACGGCCGCGCCGAACAGCGCGCTGTTCTCCCGGACGCCGAGCTGGCGCAGCCGCGTCAGCAGGTAGCCGATGACCAGGACCTCCTCGGCGAAGGCGTTGCCGAACGCCGACAGCGTCAACGAGATCGGCCGCCACCACGTATCGCCCAAAGTGGACGGTTGCACCGCCAGGCTGAAGCCGAGGTGGTAGGAGAGGAAGTACAGCCCCAGGCCCGGGATCCCGATCAGCGCCGCGAGCGCCACGGTCAGCAGCGCGTCCCGGCCCGGCGACCGGCGGTCGAGGCCGAGCTGCGCGACCTTGATGCCCGCGCGCCACAGCAGGTAGAGCCCGAGCGCGCCCCAGCCGACGAGCTGCGCCGCCGACAGCAGCTGCTTGAGCAGGTCGATCAGGCTCGCCGCGGCCTGCGGCACGTTCAGCTGCGTCTGCTGCTGGGCCAGCGGCACCGGCTGCAGCAGCGAGTCCACAAGGGACAGCAGGCTGCGCACACCGGACAGGCCCAGCGTGATCCCGAAGACGATGAGCAGCTCGAGCTTGATCGCGCGGCGCTCGGCCGGGTCCTCGATCGTCCCGGGGAACTCGGGGCGGGCCGGAGCCAGCCACGATCGCGCGGTGAACGTCATGGACGCACGCTACCTTCGGGGTATGCCGAGGAGCATCGCCACCAACGAAACCGTCGACCGCGCCGCCCTGGTCGAGTTCCTGTCGACCCGCCACCGCGCCATCCTGCTGACCACCAAGGCCGACGGCGGCCCGCAGCTCTCGCCGGTCACGTGCGGCGTCGACGCCGAGGGCAGGCTGGTCGTCTCGACCTACCCGAAACGCGCGAAGGTCGTGAACATCAAGCGCAACCCGAAGGTCTCCGCCTGCATCCTCTCCGACGAATGGAACGACCAGTGGGTGCAGCTGAACGGCACCGCCGAGGTGCTGGACATCCCGGATTCGGTCGAGCCGCTCGTGGAGTACTTCCGCGCCATTTCCGGCGAACACCCGGACTGGGCCGAATACCGCGAGGCCATGGTCAAGCAGGGCAAGAGCATCATCCGCGTCACGATCGAGAGCTGGGGCCCGATCGCGAAGGGCGGCTTCCCCGCCGAACTAGCCTGACCGCCCGCGCAGGAACGGGCAGCCGACCAGCCGGCGCAGCTCCGACGCGAGCTGCGCCGGGTCGTCGACGGACTTCGAGAACGCCAGCCGCACGTCGTGGTCGCCCGTGTCGGACTCGACGCGCAGCCGCAGCCCGAACCGGTCGAGCCCGAGCGGGCGGATCCGGCCGCCGCGCAGCGTCGCCGGCAGGTGCTTCGCCAGCTGTTCGACGACGTCGGAGTGGTCGCTCTCCAGGTGCCGCAGCCACCGGGCCTCGTAGTCGTGGAACGGGTCGGGCGGCGCCGCGCTGAACATGTGCGGGCGCAGCGAGTGCGTGCCTTCGGCGTCGGCGAGGACGAGCGACGCCGGGGTGAGCCGCAGCAGCGTGACGCCGTGGCCGACGTCGAGAAGCCGTTCGTCCGGTCGCGTCTCGGCGATCGCGATCGCCCGCGCGCGGGCCGAAACCGGCGAGAGCGGCCGCAGCCAGCCGGTGATCCACAGCAGCCCGCGGATCGGCTCCCGCAGGTCGACCGGGGCCTGGTCGGCGAGCTCGACCATCACGGCCAGCTCACCGCGCTGGGTCTGCTTCGCCGCGCGGACCATCGGGTGGTCGTCGGCCAGCAGCACGCTGACACTGCCGCTGTGGTGCACGTGGTGCAGGAGCGGCACGACGCGCTGCCCGTCGAGGTCCGTGCGATCGCAGGTGGGCAGCAACGACGCGGGGCCGTTGCGGGTCGCGATCGTCTTGGCGCGCTCGGCGGGGTTCGGCGCCGGCGGGCGGCGGACGGATGTGGGTGCCTCGGTCACGGCTCACCTCCTACTTAGGTGAGCCTAACCTGAATTAGACGGTCTGGGTAGTCGTGGCGATCACGTCCCACCCACTGATCGGCACATCCGGTAACGCCGGTGCCCACTTTGCCGAAAAGGGGGTGACAACCCGAGCCCCTGGGGGTTCCGCGTGCCGATCGTCCCGGTCCCCGAGCGCGTCCGCGCTTTCGAGCTCGACCCCGCCATGCCGTCCGGGGCCCTGCCGATCTTCGGCGAGTACCTCGACCGCCTCGGCGACACGGCGAACCGCTGGCTGGTGGCCGGGTTCTTCGTGGTGTTCGGCGTCGCCCAGTTCCTGGCCGGCGCCGGCGTGGCGCTGCCGGTCGGCACGTTCGCGCTGGCCGGGGCGATCGAGGCGCGCTGGCTCTACCGCGCCCGCGCCCACGTGCCCGAGACGCGGCTGAAGCGGGAGGCGTTCCGGCAGGTCGACATCACCGCCGGCGGCCTGGTCGCGGCCGGCCGGACGGTCGGCGTGCGGCTGCCGGACGGCCGCTGGCTGCGCGTCCGGCTCGACGAAGCACACCGGTTGCTGGTGGCCGGGCACCGGCGGGTCTGGCTGCTGGGCCGCGGCCCGAAGGTGTTCGTCGGCTTCGCCGGCGTGGTGCGGGTCCGCCGCGCCGGGATCCACGACACGCCGCCGCCGGGCGCGCTGCCGGTGCCGCAGCCGGCCGGGTCCGGGTCGCCGCGGCTCGACCCCGTGCTGACCGCGCACCGCCGCCAGCTGGCCCGCGACCTGCGCGCGACGGCGGCGTTCCTGCTGCTGCTGTCCGGGTTCGCGGTCTGGGTCGGCCTCGACGTCCCGGTGGTGCGGTGGGTCGCCTGGACGTTCGGCGCCGGCGCGCTGCTGGGTGCGCTCGCGGCCGTGCTGCGGTCGGTCGCCTGCGACCGGCCCCTCCCGGCCGACCACTGGACGGAGCTGCGCGCGGTGCTCGACGGCCCGGTCCGGATGGGCCGCCGCGGATCCGCCCGGTTGAGCGGCCTGACGATGCTCGCCGACGGCCGGGTGATCCCGTTCCGCCTGCCCAAGGTGGACCCGTCGATGGCAGCCAACATCGCGGCGACGGGCCGGCTGTGGATCGCGGGGGCGCCCGCGCCCGGGGCCGTGCAGACGGGCGTGCCCGGCTACCCGGTGCTGGGCACCGTCTGGCTCGGCTGAGCGGGCGTCCGGTCTCGGCGGGGCAGCAGCAGCGGCGTCGCCAGCACGAGGACGCCGGCGATCCCGATGGCCCAGCGCGGGCCGGTGAGCCCGGCCAGCACGCCCCAGATCGCGGTCAGCGTGGCGATGGCCGCCTTGGTGCTGACCGACCACGCCGAGAGCGTCCGCGCGACGCGGTCCGCCGGGAGCTGCTCGAGCCGGTAGGTCGCGAGCACCGGGTTGAAGACGCTGCAGCTGACGATCAGGCCGAGTTCGACGACCATCACGTACACCAGCCCGCCGTCGCCGGCCGCCGGGACGAAGGCCAGTGCGAGCAGCCAGCACGCCCGGATCGCGCCCGCCGTGACCAGGACCGGGTGGCGCCCGAACCTCTCGACGAGCCGCGGGGTCAGCCGCGAGCCCGCCAGCCCGCCGAGGCACGGGACGGCGAACGCGAGCCCGTACTGCCACGGCGCGAACCCCAGGTGGTTGAGCATCAGCACGGCGAGCAGCGGCTCGGTGCCCATGACCAGGCCGTTGAACACCATCGCGTTGAAGAGCAGCGGCCGCAGTCCCCGGTGCGCCAGCAGGAAGCGCCAGCCGTCGGCCAGGTCGCGCGGGCGCGGCCGGGTGGCGGTGCGCGGGTGCGGCTCGCCGCCGCCGATCGCGCGGATCCCGAGTGCGGAGAGCAGGAAGCTGACGGCGTTGGCGACCACCGACGTCACCGGCCCGAACAGGGCGAACGCCGCCCCGCCGAGCGGCGGGCCGAGGGCGGTGGCGGTCCAGTTCGTGGACTCGAACCGGCCGTTCGCGACGAGCAGGTCTTCCGGTGGCACCAGTCCCTTGAGGAAGGCGCCGCTCGCCGAGGTGAAGGTGATGTCCGCCGCGGCGACGACCACCGAGACGGCCAGCAGCTGGACGAAGCTCAGCACCCCCAGGGCGTAGGCGGCAGGCACGGTGATCAGCGCGCCGAACCGGACGAGGTCCATGGCGATCATCACCGGCCGCTTCCGGCGGTGGTCGACCCACGGGCCCAGCGGCACGGCCACGAGCGCCCCGACGGCCGGCCCGACCGCGGCCAGCGCCGAGACGGCCGTGGGCCCGGCGTGCAACACGAGGATCGCCAGCATCGGGAAGGCCCCGAAGCCGAGCCACGTCCCGAACGCGCTCACCGCGTAAGCCGACCAGAGCCACCTGAACCGCGGCCCCATCGACCGCCCGCGCATCACGCCGGAGATCAAAGCCCGGAACGGCCGCGCCCGGCAAACAACCGACGCGGCGGCGAGCCACAACGCCGCGTTGTGAATCTAGAGTCGGTCGTCGTGGACCTCGACGCCGTGCGCACCTTCGTCGCCGCCGTGGAGGCGGGCCGGTTCCAGGACGCCGCCACCGACCTGGCGATCACGCAGCAAGCCGTCTCCAAACGCATTGCCGCGCTGGAGAAGTCGCTCGCGGTGCGGCTGTTCACCCGCACCGCCCGCGGCGCGGTGCTCACCGGGGAGGGCGCGGCTTTCCTGCCGCACGCCCGCGAGCTGCTGGCGGCCGAGCTGCGGGCGCTGGCATCGGTGCGCGGCGGCCCGCTGCGGGTCGACGTCATCGGCAGGCGGCTGTGCCCGGCCACGTTGCTGCGCGGGTTCCACGAGGCGCACCCGGACGTCGCACTGGAGGTCGCGACGCTCCTGGACACCGCGGTCGCCGCGCTGCGGGACGGCTCGATCGACGCGTCGTTCCGCGCGCTCGTCGCGCTGCCCGAAGACCTCGACGCGCAGTGGGTGTGCGACGAGCCGATCCAGCTGTTGTGCGGCCCCGCGCACCCGCTGGCCGGCTCGGCTTCGGTGGCTCCGGCCGAGCTGGCCGGGCGGCGGATCCGGCTGCCCGGCGTGGTGCCCGGGACCGAGTGGGGCGCGTACTACGCCGAGTTCGCGGCCGCGTTCGGGCTGTGGATCGACGCGACCGGACCGAACTTCGGGATCGAGGTGGTGCTGGACACGATCGCGGAGTCCGGGGAGGTGGCGACCCTGGTCGGCGCGGGAAGCCGGGTGTGGTGGCCGGCCGGGCACGGCTTGCGGCGGGTGCCGATCGAAGCGCCCGTGCCGGTGTACCCGCATTCGCTCGTGTGGCGGCGGGGCAACGCGCACCCCGGGCTCGCCGCGCTCCGACGTCACCTCGCGCAGGGCGAGCGCGCCGCCGGTGCGTGGCGGCCGGGCTGGGCCGCCTAGCCCAGCGACCGCCGCGTCGCCTGCTCGGTCTCCAGGACGCCCTGCCGGATGCCCTCCAGCTGGTCGCTCAGCTCGCGCACCGCGCCCGTGTCCACGGCGACGTCCGTCGTTGCCGCGGTCAGCTCGGCCACCCGGGCCACCAGGCTGTCCAGGCCGAGTGCGCCGGACTGCAGCTGGGCCAGCAGCTTGTCGCGGGCCCCGGACAGCCGGGCGTGCACGTCCGCCTGGGCCTGGACGGCCGTCAGCGCCTGTTCGAGGTCGCCGCGGAGTTCCGGGCGGGCCGTGCGCAGCTCGCCTTCCAGCCGTCGCCGTTCGTGCGCGACGGCGTCGAGGTCGACGCGGGACAGGGCCAGTCCGGTCGCCGACGCGCGGCCCGCCAGGCGTTCGAGCGTGGCCAGCGTTTCCCGGACCACCGGCTCCATGTCCGCGACGCGCTCGGCGAGCGGGCCGGCGCCGAGGGACCCGCTGAGCGAGTCGAACCCGTCCGCCGCGGCCGAAGCCCGGCGCAGCCAGTTCGCCTCGGGCGACCCGGGCGCAACGTCGAGCACCCGGGCTTCCCGTGGCGGAGGCTCCCTCTCGCGGGTTGCCACGGCCACGCCGGCCCGCGCGGCGAGCACCGCCACCCCGACGCCGACGGCCGCGACGACCGGCAGCTGCACGGCCCACGCCATGCCCGCCGAAGTGGCGGCGAGCAGCAGCCCCCACGGTTCGGCGAGCTCACGGGCGAACTTCATGTCAGAAATTGGAGATCACGGAGGTGAACACCTGGTTGATCGAGTCCGGTTTGGACGAATCGTACTCCGATCCGCCGGTCGCTTCCGCGATCTGCTTCAGCACGTCCTGGTCGGCGTCCGCGCCGTAGGCGATGGTGAACAGCCGCACCGCCTCCGCGTTGCCCTCCGGCCGCAGCTCCGCCACCAGGTGCGGGAGGTCGATGCTGCCGGAGTCCTCGTTGCGGCCGTCGGTGAGCACGACGACGGCGTTGATCGCCGTCGGGTCGAGGTGGGCGTTCATGTACTCGTACGCCGCCAGCGACGAGTCGTACAGCCCGGTGCCCGAATGCGGGGTCAGCCCGCTCAGCCGCGTCGCGAGCGTCTCCTTGCCGCTGGTGCCGAGGGCCTGGACCGGGAGCAGTTCCTGGTAGTCCTTGTCGCCGTCGAGCTTGGTCGAGAACTGCCACAACCCGACCTGGTCCCGCGGCACGAACTGGCCGAGCGAGTCGATCGCGGCCTGTTTCGCCAGGTCGATCTTGCTCTTGCCGGTACCCTTCGCCTCCGCGCTCATCGACCCGGAGACGTCCACGACGAGCAGCACGTTCGCCTTCTTGCGCAGGTCGGTCCACGAAGCCAGCAGCTTCGACAGCACCGTGGGCGCCGGCGGGCGCAGGAAGCTGATCTTCGTGTCCGGCTGGACGCCGTTGGCCGGCGTCGCCTGCGGGCCCGGCTTGCCGTCGAACGACCGGAAGCCGAGCGCGGCGAACTTCGCCTGCGTCTCGTCCTGGCGCAGGTAGCCCAGGAAGTCGGCGGCGATCTGCTTGCGCGTCGGGTCCGCCCAGTTGAGCGTGACGAACGGGTGGTCGGAGTTCAGCGTCCCGTCGCCCGGGTAGATCGCCACCAGCGGCACCTTCGGCGGCCCGTGCTGCCCGACCTTGGCGGGGTCGTTCGTCGGGTTGCCCTGGTTGTAGCCGATCAGCGAGTTCTCCTCGACCGTGACGGCCGAGATGTACGACAGCGCCGTGCCGTTGTCGTCGGCCTTCTGCAGGTTGGTCAGGAAGGTGAGGGTGTTGTCGCCGTAGTGCACGATCGCCTGCTCGATGTTCGTGACGAACTGCCTCGCCTCCGGCTTCGCGAGCGCGGCCTCGGTGAGGTCGGACGACGTGCCGGTGGCGGCGTAGTAGGCGCCGATGGTGGCGTTCAGCCCCGACGTCGAGATGTTGGGGTTCGTCTTGCCGAGCCGGAACTTGCCCCACTCCGGGTGGCCGTACTTCGCCCAGCCGGCCGGGTCGGTGGCCAGCGCCGCGAGGTCCGTCCAGCCGATCGCCTTGCCGGGCCAGCCGAGCGCCTCGGCCATCGGCTTCGGCATGGCGACGACCAGCGGCGCGTTCGCGACCGACTGCGGATCACCGTCGGGCACGATCGACCCCGTGTCGCCCTTCGCGTTGACGCGCAGCAGGTTGACCCAGCCGCTCGCGGCCGGCGTCCAGACGTCCGGGCGCGGCCCGTCGGTGGCTTCGTTCCAGCCGTTCGCCAGCGCCTGCATCGCCACCCCGGACGACTTCGATTTCACGACGACGTCGACGCAGTGCCCGCCGACCGACCGTCCGGAGTAGGCCTTTGCGGCCTCTTGGACCACTCCGGCCTTTTCCGGTGACGACGCGATGGTGAGTGCGACGGCGTCCGCGCCCGTGCATTTCGGCGCGTCGGCGTCGTCGCTCGAGCCGCTGGTCCAGTACCGGATTCCGATGATCAGGGCGATGGCGACCACGATGGCGGCCAAAAACGGGAGAGCTTTTCCTCGGCGCCGCGTTGGTTGGGAATTGATCATCGAATCCTCCCCGTTCCGCCACTCGGAGTTTCATTATCCGGGCGGCGGAACGGGGAGGGGACGGTATTTCCGAATCTTGACTAGGATTTAGGTCCGCGGCGCGACCACGTCCACGCGTAGCCGGGGTCTTCGGACGCGTCGGCGGCCTCACCGAGCTCCAGCGGCGCGAACGTGTCGACCATGACCGCCGTCTCGTCGAAGAACTCCGCGCCGATCGACGCCTCCGCCGCGCCCGGCTGCGGGCCGTGCGTGAAGCCGGACGGGTGCAGCGACAGCGAGCCGATGCCGATCCCCGAGCCCTTCCGGGCCTCGTAGTTGCCGCGCACGTAGAACATCAGCTCGTCGGAGTCGACGTTCGCGTGGTTGTACGGCACCGGGATCGCGCCCTCGTGGTAGTCGACCTTCCGCGGGCAGAAGGAGCAGACGACGAAGTTCGGGCCCTCGAACGTCTGGTGCACAGGCGGCGGCTGGTGCACGCGGCCGGTGATCGGCTCGAAGTCGTCGATGTTGAACACCCACGGGTAGAGGCAGCCGTCCCAGCCGACGACGTCGAAGGGGTGCGTCGCGTAGGTGTAGCGGGTCAGCCCGGCGCGGTGCCGCACGAGCACCTCGACGTCCTCGCCGTCCTCCAGCAGCGGCTCCGCCGGCCCGCGGATGTCGCGCTCGCAGTACGGCGAGTGCTCCAGGAACTGCCCCTTCGCCGACAGGTAGCGCTTCGGCGGCCCGATGTGGCCGCGCGCCTCGAGGGTGAAGAGGTTGACCTCGCCGTGCGGGACGACCCGGTAGGTGCACGACGTCGGGATCACGACGTAGTCGCCGTCGCCGACCTCGAGGCGGCCGTAGATGGTCTCGAAGGTCGCCGAGCCGCCGTGGACGTAGAACAGCTCGTCGCCGGCCGCGTTGCGGTACAGCGGGCTGGGCGCGGTCGCCGTGACGAACCCGATGGTGACGTCGTTGTTGCCGAACAGCCGTCGCCGGTCGGTCACCGCGTCGGCCTCGCCGCCGAACTTGAGGTCCTGCGTCCGGAACGCCCGCGGCTTGAGCGGGTGGTTGGGGGTGAGCGACCCGCGGTCCTCTTCGACCGCGACGGCGTCGACGATCGCCGTCGGCAGGCCGCGGTGGTAGAGCAGCGCGGAGTCGGCGGAGAAGCCCTCGACGCCCATCAGCTCTTCGGCGTAGAGGCCGCCGTCCGGCTTCCGGAACGCGGTGTGCCGCTTGTGCGGGAGCTCGCCTACTCGCCGGTAGTAAGGCATCGACGTCCCCTTCTGACGTGTTCGTTGTGCGAACGATTTTGTCCTGATGTCGTACGCTACTAGCGTGTCAGTCGTGTCAAGCGCTGTGGAACTCACGCCCCCCGGCCCCCGTGGAATTCCTCCCCTGTTCGCGAGGCTCGTCGACGACTCGGCGCTCTTCCCTCCGGGCGACGCGGCCATGCCCGAAGCGCTGCGTGCGCACTTCGCCAGCCGAGGCTCCGAACACGCCGGTGTGCTGGGGGTTTTCCTCTGCCAGGCGTCGCGGCTGCCCGAGCTCATCACCGAGCTGATCAAGATCAAACCGAAGCAGCCGCTGCCGCTTTCGCTGATCATCGACACCGGTCTGGGCGGCGTCCCGAAGGCCATCTCGATCGTCGAGTCGCGCAGTGAGCTGCTCGCGCTCCGGATGGTCGAGATGCCCGCGCCGTCGGACGTCGACGAGGTCTGGCTGGAGCGCGTCTCGGAGTTCGTGCCCGAGGACGTCATCCGGGTGGTCGAGCCGCGGCGCGGCGTCGGCTGGCTCGACGGCGTCCGCAAGGTGATCGAGCACGGCAGCTGGCCGAAGATCCGCTGCGGCGGGCAGGCGGGCGAGAACTTCCCCAGCGTCGACGAGGTGGCCGACTTCCTCGCCGTCGTCAGCGGGTCGACGGGAGCGTCGTTCAAGGCGACGAACAGCCTGCACCGCGCGGTCCGGCACACCGACCCCGGCACCGGGTTCGTGCACCACGGCTTCCTGAACCTGCTCGTGGCCTCCGCCCGCAGCCTCGCCGGCGGCGACGTCCGGGCGGCCCTGGAGTCGACCGACGCCCAGGCGCTGGCCGACGAGGCCCGTGCGCTGTCCGAGCCGGCCGCGAAGGCCGTGCGGGCGCTCTTCGCCTCCTACGCGGCGGCGTCGTTCGAGGAGCCGGTCGCCGACCTGGGCGAACTCGGCTTGCTGTGACCAGCCGGGAGGGGTCGCTGACGCTCGACCGGGGCTTGGCGCTGCTGCAGGCAGTGGCCGACGCCGGGGGCGACGCGGCGACCATCTCCGAGCTGGCGGTGGCCATCGGGGCCAGCCGCGCGGCCGTTTACCGGCTCCTCGTGCCGCTGTCCGAGCGCGGGCTGGTCTGGCGCGACGGCACCAAGGTCCGGCTCGGCGTCGGCCTGCTCCGGCTGGCCGGGCAGGTGCTGCCGCAGCTGCGGGACGCCGCCGGCCCGGTGCTGCGCGAGCTGGCCGAGAAGGTCGGCGCGACCGCGCACCTGTCGGTCGCGCAGGGGACGCAAGCGCTTGCGGTGGCCGTCGTCGAGCCGTCCTGGACCAACTTCCACGTCGCCTACCGCGTGGGCAGCAGGCACGCGCTGACCGCCGGCGCGGCCGGCAAGGCGATGTCGCTGCGCCCCGGCGGCGACGGCTGGGTGACGTCGACGGGCGAGCTCGAGGCGGGCGCGTCCGGCGTCGCGGCGCCGGTTCGTGGCGTGCCGGGGCTGCGGGCGAGCGTCGGCGTCATCTCGATGGAGCCGCTGAAGGCCGCCGAGGTGGGCCCGCAGGTCGTCGTGGCCGCCACCCGGCTGGCGGACATCCTCAGGACGGACGGCTGAGCAGCGGCCGGACCATCGTCAGCAGCAGGGCGACGTCGACGGTGAACAGCAGGCGCTCGAACAGGCCGAGCGTCAGCGTGAAGACGAACCCGCCGAGCACCACGCCGACGGCGGCGAAGCTCGCCGTGGCCAGCCGCCGGATCGTCGTCCGCCGCGGCTCCCACGGGCAGCGCTCGCGGCCCTTCTTCGTCAGCACGAACGCGGCCGCGGGCAGCGCGACGAACGCCGTCAGCGCGGCGATGTTGTGGACCTGCCCGGCGAGCGACCGCGCCTGGCCGTCCGGGTCGACCGGGACGAGCCCGCACACGAACAGCCCGGCCGACCAGACGCCGAGCAGCACGCAGACGGCCGTGGTGCCCGGGCGGTGGGCCTTCGCGATGCCGGCGAGCAGCGCCACCGAGCCGAGGGACAGCGCCAGGCACATGACGCTGAACAGGGGAGCGGCCGAAGCCGTGCCGAGCTTGCCGTAGACGTACTCCGACAGCGTCTGCCAGATCGGGCTGACCTGGCCGGACAGGCGCAGGTGCAGGTCGATCGAGATCGTCACGGCGAGGCCGATGCCGCCGAGCGCGATCCGGCCGTGCAGCGGCGAGACCGCGTGCGTCTTCGGCGAGTTCACCTGGTGCTCTCCCTTTCGTTTCCGAAAGGTTACCCGGCGAACCTGTGAGGGAAGGGTCAGAAAGCGAGCTGGAGCAGCGCGAACGCCGCGAATCCGGCGAACGCGAACCCGGCGCAGCGCTGAATCAGCTTCGGCCGGATCCGGCTGCGGAGCTTCGCGCCGATGAACACGGCGAGCCCGGCGACGACGACGAGGGCGCTGAAGGCACCGACGCCGACGGCGAAGGGGTTGCCGATCCTGGCCGTGAGACTCGCCGTGGCGAGCTGGGACGCGTCGCCCCACTCGGCGGCGAAGAGCACGCCGAACGACGTCATCGCGGAGCGCGTGAAGGACAGCGCCGAGGGGCCGGAGCGCGAAGCGTCTTCACCGGCTTCGTCGGCTTCGCTGAATCCCTCGCGAAGGAGCATGAAGGCGCCGAGGCCGAACATCGCGGCGACGACCAGCGAAAGGACCACGTCCGGCAACAGCGTCAACACGCTGCCGAACGCGACGGCTATGACGCATTGCACGGCGAACGCGGCGCACACCCCGGCGAAAACCGGCCAGCCGCGGAAACGGGTGGTCAGCACCAGGGTGGCGACCAGCGTCTTGTCCGGCAGCTCCACGGCGAGGACCAGGCCGAACGCGCTGATCAGCGCCACCATAGCGGCAGTCATGAGTATTCTTTCGCCCCTTTCACTGCAACGATAAAGGGGCGCTCGGGAAAGCTGCAAGCAGATGGCTTCCGCGAATTTGCTCGATCGGCGGCCATGAATTTGACATACCGGGGTGTCGCACAATTTTCTTCGGCATGCCGAATTTTGGGTTGTGGCCTGCGGTAGGTTCACCGGCATGGGGTCACTGGCGCGTGCCGCGCAGGTCGAAGAGGTCATCCGCCGGGTGGAAGCCCACTACGTCTTCCCGGACGTCGCCGCGAAGCTCGCGAAGGTGCTTCGCGCGCGCCTCGACGAAGGCGCGTACGCAGACCTCGACGACCCGGAATTCGCGACGGTCGTCACAGCGGACCTCCAGTCCGTGAACGACGACCGGCACCTGCGCCTGCGCCACCACGTCGACCCGGTGGCCGAGGACGGTGACGCCGACCACGTCTCGGACGACTTCCGGCAGGCCGCCGCGCTGGAGAACTTCGGGGTCGCGTCGGCGCGGCGGCTCCCGGGCAACGTCGGCTACGTCGACACGACCCTGCTCTACCCCCTCGACCTCGCGGCGCCGGCGTTCTCGGCGGCGATGACGCTGGTCGCGCCGGCCGACGCGCTGCTGATCGACGTCCGGCACAACCGCGGCGGCGCCCCGGAGGCCAGCGCGTTCCTGCAGAGCTACCTCGTCGACGAGCCGACGCACTACCTCGACATCTACGAGCGCGACGGCGACCGCGTCACCCAGATGTGGACGCTGCCGTACGTCCCGGGCCCGAAGTTCGGCGGCACGAAGCCGATCTGGGTGCTCACCGGCCCGGCGACGTTCTCCGGCGGCGAGGACCTCGCCTTCTCCCTGCAACGGCAGGGGCGCGCGAAGACGGTGGGCGAGGCGACGCGCGGCGGCGCCCACCCGCGTGAACAGTACAAAGTGGACACCTACCTGGACGTGACGGTGTCGATCGCCCGGGCGTACGACCCGAAGACGGGGGAGAACTGGGAGGGCGCCGGCGTGCCGCCGGACGTCCCGGTCGCGGCGGACAAGGCGTTCGACACGGCGTATGAGCTGGCCCTGCGGCACGTCCTCGAGCTGGGCGACCAGGGCCCGCGGCGGGTCGTGGCGGACGAGGCGCGGAAGGCACTCGATCGGCTGTAGGACGTTGGTCCCGTGGTGAACGGGACCAGTTGATCTGGCTGCGTCACCAGGCCCGGAGCACGCTGGACCACGTGGAGGTCCTTGAGCTAGCGCGGTGGCAGTTCGGCATCACCACCGTCTACCACTTCCTGATGGTCCCGCTGACCATCGGGCTGTCGATCCTGGTCGCGGCGATGCAGACCATGTGGGTCCGCACCGGCGAGCTGCGGCACCTGAAGATGACGAAGTTCTGGGGCAAGCTGCTGCTGGTCAACTTCGCGATGGGCGTGGTGACCGGCATCGTGCAGGAGTTCCAGTTCGGGATGAACTGGAGCGCGTACTCCCGCTTCGTCGGCGACGTCTTCGGCGCGCCGCTGGCGATGGAGGGGCTCGTCGCGTTCTTCGTCGAATCGACGTTCCTCGGCCTGTGGATCTTCGGCTGGGACCGGCTGCCGAAGAAGGTGCACCTGGCGTGCGCCTGGGCGTTTTCGCTGGCCACGATGGCGTCGGCGTACTTCATCCTGGCCGCGAACTCGTGGATGCAGCACCCGGTGGGCGTGACGTTCGAGAACGGCAAGCCGACCATGAACTCGATCTGGGCGGTGCTGACGAACAACACGGCGCTCGCCGCGATCCCGCACACCTTGGCCGGCGCGTTCTCGGTGGCGGCGGCGTTCCTGGTGGGCGTCGCGGGCTGGCACCTGTGGCGGCGCGGCGACCATCTTGACGTGTGGCGCTCGTCGCTGCGCCTCGGCGGCTGGGTCGGCGTGGCCGCGTTCGCGGTCCTCGCGATCACGGGCGACGCCCAGGGCAAGCTGATGTTCGAGCAGCAGCCGATGAAGATGGCATCGGCGGAAGCGCTGTGCCACACGGAAAAACCGGCCAGCTTCTCGATCATCGCGATCGGCGACGTCTCGGGCGCGAACTGCGAGGACGTGAAGACGTTCAACGTGCCCGCGCTGCTTAGTTTCCTGGCGCACAACGACTTCACGACCGAGGTCAAGGGCGTGGAGAACCTGGTTGCCGAGTACCAGGCCAAGTACGGCACGAACTACCCGGACGACCCGGCCCTGGGTTCACTGGCGGGCAAACCGATCGACTACGTGCCGAACCTCCCGGTGACGTACTGGGGCTTCCGCATGATGATCGGCTTCGGCGCGATCTCGGCGGGCATCGGAGTACTGGCCCTCTGGCTGACCCGCCGCGGCCGAACCCCCACCGGCCGCTGGTTCCCCTGGCTGGTCCTGGGCGGCATCGCAACGCCGTTCCTCGGCAACAGCGCGGGCTGGATCTTCACCGAGATGGGCCGCCAGCCGTTCGTGGTGGTCCCCAACCCCACCGGCGTGGACGGCGTGTGGATGTTCACCGCCCAGGCGGTGTCGAGGCTGACCACCGGTGAGGTGTGGACGTCGTTGATCGCGCTGACCACGGTGTACGCGGCCCTCGGGGTGGTGGAGGTGTACCTGATGCGCAAGTACATCCGCGGCGGCGTCGACGCGGTGATGCCGCCGGCGAAGCCGAAGGACTCGGACAAACCGGGCGAGGACACCCTCGCCTTCGCGTACTGAGGCGGACGAAGATGCCAAAACCCCAGCTCAGCGACTATGTGGCGGCCCCTCCCGCACCCACGGCAGCCCCCGCCCTTCCCGGCAGGGTTCCGGCAAAGTTGTCCGAGCAGCCGCGCTGCTGGGCTCAGCCGGGCGTGGCAGCGGGTTCGAACGTCATGAAAGTGTCTTTCATGACGTCTGGCGCAGTGAACGAGTCGTTCACTGCATCGGCGACAGCTCCACCGGCCTTCGGCCACCCGGTGAAGGGTCACTCAGCGATCGACTTTGCCGGAACCCCCGCCCTTCCCGGGGGGCGTCCCCGAACCCAGTGTATCGGCGTGGTCACTCTCCAGGGTTACCCACAGCAAATCTGTGGACAACTCGACCCGTTGTGGATAACTCACCGCGACCAGCCGGCCGGAGGTGCCCGATGACCCTCGCCATCGTCTGGTTCGTCGCCATTGCCTTCTTCTGGCTCGGCTACCTCTTCCTCGAGGGCTTCGACTTCGGCGTCGGCATGCTGCTGCCCGTGCTCGCCAAGAACAACACCGAGCGGCGCGTCATGGTCAACACCATCGGGCCTGTCTGGGACGGCAACGAAGTCTGGCTCATCGTCGCCGGCGGGGCCATGTTCGCCGCCTTTCCCGCCTGGTACGCCGGGCTTTTCTCGGCCGCCTACCTGCCGCTCCTGGTCGTGCTGCTCGCCCTCATCGGCCGTGGTGTCGCCTTCGAATACCGCGGGAAGGTCGACTCCGAACGCTGGCGGCGCAACTGGGACCGCGTCATCGTGCTCGGCTCGTGGGTTCCGCCGCTGGGCGTCGGCCTCATCCTCGCCACCACCGTCCTGGGCCTGCCCCTCGACGCCGAGGGCAACCGCGTCGGGTCCGCGTTCGCCGCCGTCCGCTGGGACACGCTGCTCGGCGCGGTCGCCATCGCCGCCTTCTCGATCGCCCACGGTGCTGCCTTCCTCGCCCTCAAGACCAGCGGTGACCTGCGGGAACGAGCCAAGAACTTCGCCGTGAAGGCGCTGCCGGTCGCCATGGTGCCGATGGTTGCCTTCCTCTCGGTCGTCCAGTGGCGCGCCGGCACGTTGTGGACGCTGCTCTCGTTTGGGATCAGTGCTCTCGCCGCCGTCATCGCCTGGCTGCGGCTGCGCGCCGGCCGTGACGGGCAGGCCTTCGCCGCGCTCGGCGTCGTCATCGCCGGGGCCGCGGTCGTCATGTTCGGCTCGCTCTTCCCGAACGTCCTGCCGTCGACCCTCGACGCGGCCAACACGCTGACCATCGAAGGCGCCGCGTCCAGCCCGTACACGCTGACCGTCATGACCTGGGTCGCCGTCTTCGGTGCCCCGGCCGTGCTGATCTACCAGGGCTGGACGTACTGGGTGTTCCGCAAGCGCATCGGCACCCAGCACATCCCGGCGGTCCACGCACCATGAGCAAGCTTCCCGGGCGCGCACCCCTTCTCGCCTCGGAGTCCACAGTGGACTCAGCGCGGCCGGGAAAGGGCCCGCTCGGCGCGCTGCCGGCCCTCGTGCCGGCCGTGCGCCGAGCGCTGGCCCTGGTGGGCCTCCTGTCGTTCGTCCACGCCGCCGCGCTGGTGGCACAGGCATTCCTGCTCGCCGACGTCCTCGCGGCGATCGTCGGAGCAGGTTCCGGGGGACGCACCGCCCAGCTGGCCGCGCTGCTCGCGCTCGTCGCGACGCGCGCGTTGACCGGCTGGGCGGTGCGCACGGTCTCGGCCCGCGCCGCCGCGACCGCGCAACGCGAGCTGCGCGCCCAAGCCGTCGACCACGCGCTGCGCCTGGGCCCCGAGTGGATCGCCCGGCGTGGACACGGCGAGCTCACCGCCCTCACCACTCGCGGCCTCGACGCGCTCGACGCCTACTTCCGCGAATACCTGCCCGCGCTGGTGACGGCGGCCGTCGTGCCCCTCGGCGCCGGCGCGGCCATCCTGTTCGCCGACTGGCCGTCCGGCGTGATCGTCGCGCTGACCGTGCCGCTGCTGCCGATGTTCGCCATCCTCGTCGGGAAGTACACGGCCGACCGCGTCGCCGGCGCGACCGACGCGACGCACCGGATGTCGGAACGGCTCCTCGAACTGGTGCGCGTCCTGCCGGTGCTGACCGCGTTCCGCCGGGCCGCGGCGCAGGGCGAGACCGTCCGGCGGCTGTCCGAACGTCATCGCCGCGCGACGCTCAAGACGTTGAAGGTCGCCTTTTCCTCGGCGTTCGTGCTCGAACTGGTCGCGACGCTGTCGGTGGCGCTCGTCGCCGTCGTCATCGGCGTCCGGCTCGCCGGCGGCAACCTGCCGCTGGCCGTCGGGCTCGGCGTGCTGATCCTCGCGCCCGAGTGCTACCAGCCGCTGCGCGCGGTCGGCGCCGCGTTCCACGCCAGCGAGGACGGCGTCGAAGCCGTCCGGCGCGTCGCCGACCTGCTGGCTCTCCCCGTGCCGGCGCCGGGGACCGCGATCCCGGCGCCGGGCGAGCTGCGGGTGACGTCCCTGCGCGTCGCGCGCCGCGGCGGCTTCGCGCCGGACGGCGAGTCGTTCGCGGTCCGCCCCGGCGAGACGGTCTGGCTCCGCGCCCCGAGCGGCGGCGGCAAATCGACGACGCTCTCGGCGCTCCTCGGCTTCGTCCCGGCCCACGACGGCACCATCACGGTCGGCTCGACGAACCTCGCCGACGCCGACCTCGCGCGCTGGCGCGAGCAGGTCGCGTGGGTGCCGCAGTCGCCGGTGTTCGCCGGAGGCACGGTCCGCGAGGAGGCCGGCTCGGACGCGGCGCTGGCGGAACTCGGCTTGGCCGGCCTCGAGGACCGGCCGGTTGCGCAGCTGTCGCAGGGCCAGCGACAGCGCGTCGCCGTCGCCAGGGCGCTGCACCGGGTGCGCACCGGTGCCTGGCTGCTCCTGCTCGACGAACCGACCGCCCACCTCGACGAAGCGAGCGCGCGCCTGGTACTCGACGCGGTGCGGCGCGCCGTCGACAACGGCGCGGCGGCCGTCATCGCGGCCCACGAACGCACCGCGGCGGTCGACCTGCCGCCCGAGGCGGTCGAGGCCACCGAGACGTCCACTGTGGACACCTCGGCCGCGCCGCTGCGGTGGCGCGCGCTCCTCGACGGACGGCTCTTCGGCGGCGCCGCGCTGGGCGCGCTGGCGCTGCTGGCCGGCGTGGCGCTGACGGCGACGTCCGGCTGGCTCATCGCCAAGGCGTCACAGCAGCCGCCGATCCTGACGTTGACGGTCGCGGTGGTCGGCGTTCGCGCGTTCGGGCTCGGCCGCGCGGGGCTGCGGTACGTCGAACGGCTGGTCACGCACGACGCCGCGTTCCGCATCGCCGGCCGTGTCCGGGTGCGGTTGTGGAACTCGCTGGTCCGGCTCGGGCCCGCGCGGAGCCTGCGCGCGGGCGAGGGGCAGCGCCGGCTCGTCGGCGACGTCGACACCGTGCGCGACCTGCTGCCGCGGGTGGTTTCGCCGCCGCTGGTGGTGGCGCTGGTCGCGGCCGGGGCCGTCGTCGTGCAGACGTTTGTGCTGCCCGCGGCCGGCGCGACGCTCGCGGCGGCGGTCGCGCTCGGGCTGTGCGCGCCGTGGGTGGCGCTGCGCGCCGAGCGCCGGGCGACGTCGGCCCTGGCGGACGGCCGCCGCACGGTGGCCGCGCGGGTGCTGGTCGTCTTCGAGGCGGCGGCCGAGCTGCTCGCGTTCGGGACGGCGGAACACCACCGCCGCGCCCTCTCGGACGCGGACACGCGCCTGGTGACGCAAGCCCGCAGGCAGGCGTTCGGCGTGGGCGCGGCCGAAGCGCTGGTGACGCTGGTCTGCGGAGCGGCCGCGGTGGTCAGCACGGCGTTGGCAGCCCAGGCCGTCGCGGCCGGTCGGCTCGACCCGGTGCTGGCGCCGCTGCTGGCCTTGGTACCGCTCGCGCTGGCGGAAGTTCTCTCGCTGCTGCCACCGGTGGCGCAGCACTGGGACACGCTGCAGCGCGCTCGCCGCCGTCTCGCCGACGTGCCGGAGCCCGTTGTGCCGGCTCGGGGTGACAACGGCGTCGAGCTGCGGGGCGCGGACCTGGGCTGGCCGGGCGGACCGGTCGTGCTCCACGACGTCGACCTCGAGCTGGCACCGGGCACGAACGCGGCGGTGGTCGGCCCGAGCGGCGCCGGCAAGTCGACGCTCGTCGCGGCGCTGCTCGGGTTCCTCGAGCCGCGGCGCGGCGTGGTGGCCGTGCCGGAAGCGGTGGCGTGGGCCCCGCAGGAGCCGATGCTCGCGGCGACGACGATCGCCGAGAACCTGCGCCTGGCCCGCCCGACCGCGACGGAGGACGAGCTGCGCGCGGCTCTGCACGGCGCAGCACTGACCGACGTCCCACCGGAGACCCTGCTCGGCAGCGGCGGCACCGGGCTCTCCGGCGGCCAGGCCCAGCGGGTGGCGCTGGCGCGGGCGCTGCTGGGCGCACCGTCGGCCGGGCTGGTGCTGCTCGACGAGCCGACGGCACACCTGGACGAGGCGACGGCCCAGGCCGTGCGCGCGCACCTGCGGGAGGCGCTGGCGGGCCGGACGGTGGTGCACGTGACGCACGCCGCCGAGGAAGCAGCGGGAGCCGACGTGGTTCTCGAGATCCGCGACGGCCGGGTCGTGAGCCGGGTACGGGTGACGTGATCGATTTCCCCGGCGTCCTTGCCGTGCCGCCACCGCGCCGCGCGATAATGACGGAACTCATGGACCCGACACTTGCCGCGCGGGCACTGTCCGCGGCCACCGAGATCACGAGCACCGCCCTGTCCGGCGACGACCCGGGCGCGGTGCTGGACACGGTCGTGGCCCGAGCCGCCGAACTGGCCGACGCCGACCTGGGCCTCGCGATGGTGAGCACCGAGGACGGCCAGGTGGTGGTCGAGGCAGCCCACTACGCCACCGGCGAGCCGGCCGCCGACGAGCACGCCGAGCGCGACAAGCACGTCGAGCCTGGCGGGGCGGCAGCCGACAGCAGTTCGGCCGAGTCCTTACGCGGCCTCACCCTTCCCGCCGACTCCGCGGCCGGGCAGGTGGCCCGGGGTGGCGAGCCCGTCTCCAGTGCGGACTTCACCGTCGACCCGCGGACTGCGCCCTACGTGCCCGCCGAACTTCACGGCTATGGTGCCTTCGCCGCCGCGCCTTTCGGTTCGGGAGGGCGGGTTCTTGGGTCGCTCACCGTCTACCGGAAGCGGGGGCGTGAGCCCTTCTCCGCCGGGACCGTCGAGATGCTCGTTGCCTTCGCCGCTCAAGCCGGCGTTGTCCTCGCGCTCGCCGAAGGCGCCAACGCCCGTCACCGGGTCGCCCTCTACGAAGAGCGCGAACGCATCGCGCGCGAACTCCACGACGTCATCGTCCAGCGGCTCTACGGCGCAGGGATGCAGCTCGACCGCGTCCGGCGCAACATGCGCAAGCGCTTCGCCCAGGCCGACGGCGCCCGGCTTTCCGACGCCATCGACCAGCTCGACCAGACCATCGAGGAAATCCGTGGCACCGTGCGCGCGCTGCGGTCACCGGAACCTCGCCACGACACCGGTACGCCCACCGATCTCGCCGAGTCGGCTCGCGGTGAGGTGCGCATCGCCGGTGAGCTGCTCGGCTATCCGCCCACCCTGGAGCTGTCCGGGGAATTCGCCGACATCCCGGCGGAACGCGCCGACCACATCCGGGCCGCGCTGCGCGAAGCGCTGTCCAATGTGGTCAGACACTCCGGCGCGAGCGAAACCCGCGTGACACTGACCAGGGACTCCGGCGGGGTGAAACTCCGCGTTCGCGACAACGGTTCCGGCGTGCCCCAAGGCGTCGCCACCCGCGGTCTGCGCCATCTCGCCGAACGCGCGGACGCCGCCGGCGGGAAGTTCTTCCTGAACTCCTCGCCCAGCCTCGGCACGCTCGTGGCCTTCGATCTTCCGCTCGACTGAGCCCTTCTCATCCTTCTCGGGTCATCCTGCCTCCCTTCCACGCCCTCGCCAATGATCTTACCGACCCGTCGAACATATATTCGACTCACGTTCGAGTGAATCTCTTGCGGTAAATACCGTGATCGACATGGCGGACCGTGACGGGACGCGGAAAAGCTCCCAGCGAACGGCGGATTGCGGACGAGAGCGGTTACTTCTCGCGACGGGCGATCCACGCGGCCGCCTGCGTGCGGCGTTGCATGCCGAGCTTCGCCAGCACCGACGTGACGTAGTTCTTGACCGTCTTCTCCGCGAGGAACAACCGCTCGGCGATTTCGCGGTTCGACAGGCCCTGGCCGATCAGCTCCAGCACGTCGCGCTCGCGCTCGGTGAGCGTCGCCAGCTCGTCCGTCGGCGGGTGCCGCATCTTGTCCAGCACCCGCGCCGTGCTCACCGGGTCCAGCAGCGACCGCCCGGCCGCCACCTCGCGGACCGCGTTGACGACGTCCTGCCCCCGCACCTGCTTCAGCAGATAGCCCGCGGCCCCGGCCATGATCGCGCCGACCATCGCTTCTTCGTCGTCGAACGCCGTGAGCATCAGGCAGGCCGGCGGGTTCGGCTTCGACCGCAGCTCGCGGCACAGCGTGATGCCGTCGCCGTCGCCGAGGCGGACGTCGACCACCGCGACCTCCGGCTCGACGTGCATCGCCACCGCCAGTGCCTCTTCGACGCTGCTCGCCTCGGCGACGACCTCGATGTCGGGCTCGTCGCCGAGGAGGTCGCGGAGCCCGCGGCGGACCAGTTCGTGGTCGTCGACGAGCAGTACCTGGATCGGCATACCCCGAGGTTACGGGGTGCGCGGGCGCCGCGGTGGCGGCCGGTCGGCACCGTCACACGTGAATTACCTCAAAGGTGTGACCGCGGACCCCGTAACATTCCGTCCGCCAAGCATTCCTGCACGGTGAATCCGCAGGTCGAAGCGGAAACGGCAGAGAATCACCAGTCGGGCCGCTGTTCGTGGGAGGCTGGCATTTCCGGAATTCCGGAATGGTCCGTAACGGCGTCGCCGAGGTCGCGATAGTAACCACGCAATCGCCCCAGAATCCGTTCGGAAGGAATTCCGTTGTCCCTGTTTCGCCGTGCCCTGACGACGGCCGCCGCCGTCACCGGGCTCGCTCTCCTCGGCCCCGTTCCCTTCGCCTCCGCGCAGCTCGCGACGCCCCTGACCGGTGACGTGGACTGCAAGAACTTCCAGTACCAGGAGGAAGCCCAGGACGTCCTCGACGCCACGCCGGGCGATCCTTACAACCTGGACGGCGACAACAACGGAATCGCCTGCGAATCGCTCCCGCACCGGCCGAAACAGCCAAGCACTACGACGTCGACGGTGAAACAGCCCGCGCCGAAGACGAGCACCAAGAAGCCCGCCACCGGCAACCAGGTGAAGGTCAAGCCGGTCGGCGGCGTCGCGACCGGCGGTGGTGAGCCGGACGGCGAAGTCCCCGGTTTCCTGGTGCTGAGCGGCACCCTGCTCGCCGCGACGGTGTCCGGCGGCATGGTGCTCTACCTGCGCCGGCGCCCGAGTTGAGGCACCCGCGCCTGTGGCCCGCGGTCACGGCGGTCGCCGCCGCGCTCGGCGTGGTACTGGCCGTGGCTCTCGTCCTCGTCCTGTCACCGAAGGCGCCGCAGGAGATCGCCCCGCCGAGCCCGGCCGCCACGGACCCGGTGGGCAGCTCGAGCCGCACGCACACCGCGGCAACGACCGCCGACGGCCTCCCCGCGGCGAAACCGGCGTCCCTGACCATCCCGGCGATCGGCGTGCGGGCCGACGGGATCACGGACCTCGGGCTGGCACCGGACGGCGCACTGGAAGTCCCGGGCGACGCGACGACGGTCGGCTGGTTCACCGGCGCGCCGTCGCCCGGGGAGACCGGCCCGGCCGTGCTGGCCGCGCACGTCGACTACAAGCACGTGCCGGGCGCCTTCTCACGCCTGAAGGAACTTCGTCCCGGCGAGCAGGCCAAGGTCGGGCGCGCGGACGGCCGGACCGCCGTGTTCACCGTCTACCGCGTCGAGCGCTACCCGAAGGCCGCGTTCCCGACCGACGAGGTCTACGGCGACACACCGGACCCCGAACTGCGGCTCATCACCTGCGGCGGCGCGTTCGACCGGGCGAGCGGCAACTACCTCGACAACGTCGTCGCCTACGCGCGGCTCACCGGCGTCGAAGCCTGAGCCAGGTCGATGCGCGTCAGTTCGAGCCGCCGGTAGGTGCGCTCGCCGAGGGACCAGACGTCCAGGATGTCGCCGTCGAGCTCGGGATACGCGATGACGAGGTGCTCGTCGCCGTATGCGATGTCGACCGGCAGCCCGGCTTCGAGCTGCCAGCAGAGCTGTTGCTGCTTCGGCGTGAGCCGGCCCGCGTAGCGGTCGCTCATCGCCCGCGCGAGCTGGCCGCGCAGCAGGGCCGGACCGGTCGCCGGAGTGGTCAGCAGCCGCTCGGCGTGCGCCGCGGGATCGGGCGGCAGCTCGCCGGGTTCGGGGTCGCGGACGGCGACCGTCGGCGACGGCTGGTCACGGGCGGGCAGCACGATGCTGCCGTCCGCGGCGTGCCGGGTCGGTGCGTAACCCGCTTCGCGCAACGCCTCCAGTGTGCGCGCTGCGTCCACAGTGGACGTCAGGACGGTCGGCGCCACCGCGCGCAGGCCGAGTTTGGCGAGTTTCCGGTGCGCGGCGAGCTCGGCCAGCACGGCGGGCTCGCCGACGACGACGCTGGCGACTTCGATCACCTGCGCCTCGCCGTGCCTCCGCGCGACGTCGTTCAGCAGGTACACCAGCGGCTGCGGCAGGTCGCCGGCGGCGACGGCACGCAGGTCGTCGAGCAGCTCGGCGGTCGTCGCGCCCTGGTCGAACGCCCGCCGCACCGATGCCGGGGAGAACCGCCAGCTGGTCGCGGTGCCCTGGTTTTCGCGGTCGGCGACGCGGTCCAGCAGCGCGGCGAGGCGGGCGTCGGGCGAGCCGGGCACGATCGCGGTGAGGTCGGTGCCGAACAACGCCGTCGTCCGTGCCCGGGAGACCAGCTCGTCGGTGACTTTGACAAGCGTGTGCGGCGCGAGCAGGGCGCGTCCGGCCGCGGTCACGGCGCCGTGCGCGACGACGCCGAGCAGTTCGGCCTCGGCGAGGGCGCCCTCGACGTGCCCGGCGAGGTCGTCGGTGGGCAGCAGCGGCGCGTGCCACGCGGCGAGCCGGGTCAGCGCGCCGACGTCCGTGACGGCGTCACCGGGATCGAGCCGCGCCAGCAGCCGCACGACCAGCCGCCGCACGAGCGCCTCGACGTCGGTCTCGAACTCCGGCGGCGCCGGGTCCCACCAGGTCGTGAGCAGGAGGCGGTACAGCAACGCCGGCGCGGGCCGCGCGAGGTCCGGATCGGGCGCGAGCGTGGGCGCGGCGGCCTTCCGGCCGCGGCCCGGCGGCGGTGGCTCGTCGGCCACCAGCAGCCCGGCCTGCGCGGCGAGGTCGATGGCCAGCTCGATCTCCGCGGGGGTGCCCCCGGTGTCCTTGGCGATCTTCTTGACCAGCCGCGCCCCGATCGTGCCGTCCTTGAGCAGCGGCAACGGTTCGGCGGCGGCCAGGTCGAGGATCGCCGACACCCGGTCGAGCAACCGCAGCGCCGCGGCCGACGACGCGGCTTCGGCGGCTTCGGCCCCGGTGTGGGTGACAGGCAGCGGCGGTTCCTCGGGCGTGAACGGCAGCTGGTGGTCCGGCCCGCGCAGGGCGAGCGAAACCTCGATCGGCATGGCGACGGTGCCGAAGTAGGTCGCGAACAGGAAGCCGTGGTCGAACGCCCAGCCCGCCGGGGCCAGCCCTTCGACCTCGGGCACGCCGTCGGCCATGTCCAGCAGCAGTTTCCGCGTTTCCTCCGGCGCGTCGGCGAACAGCTCGCGCACGGCGTCGCCGTCCCGGAAGAACCGGACGAGCCCGAGCAGGAGTTGCGGCTTCCGCTCGGTGTCGGGCAGGCCGAGCGCCCGCGACAGCTTCGCCAGCCGGCTCGTGCCGAGCTCCCCGAGCAGGTTCGCCACGGGCTGGCCGAGCCCTTCGGGACCGAAACTGTTGCGGTGCAGGGGTTCCGGCAGCGTGATGCCGTCGGTGTCCCGCCAGAGCAGGGCGCGTTCGGCGAGTTCGTCCACATAGGAATCCACGTCGGCGGCGCCGAGCAGCCGGGCGACCTCCTCGACGGGCGCCGGCCGCCGCCCCAGCGCGTAACACAACTGGACGGTCCGCATGACCTGCACCAGCGGCATCGGCAGGGCGAGCAGCGCGGCGTCGATGGACGGCGGCGCCGCCAGCCGCGCGGCGACGACGTCCAGCCGTCGCGGCCACGGCTCTTCGAGCACGTCCGGCCGGTGGGCCAGCACCTTCGCGAGGGCGTCCGCGTCCAGGCCCGAAAGGCGGCCGAGCAGTTCGTCGGCGGTGGTCATCGGCCCAGGCTAGATCACCGTTCGCAGGCGACGCCGTCGCCGTCGCGGTCGAGCGCGGACCGGTAGCCCGGTTCGCCGCGGTACAGCGGCGCCGCACCGGCGGCCTTCGCGGCCGAGCAGTTCGCGTAGTAGGCGGCCGGGGCTTCTTCGGTCGTCTCCACGGGCGGCGGCGGGGGAGCCGCCTTGGTGGCCGGGGCCGGCTTCGGCGCCGGGGTGGGCGTCACGACCGGTGCAGGTGCGGGCGCGGGTGCGTCGATGGTCCCGTGGCACGGCGCGCCCCACAGCCCGCTGACGGCGGCCTTCGCCGCGGATTCGGTGGCGGCGAGCGCGGACGAACCGGCGGTGGCCGCGTACTTGAGATAACCCTGCTGAATCGCCAAAGTCGCGTAGTCCTGCCCGCCGGCCAGCGTCAAGGCGACTCCCTGCGCCGTTTCCGCGCCAAGGGTGACGGTTTTGCCGGAAAGCGTCGCGGTGGCCCAGCCGAGCGATTCCGCGGCGTAGCAACCGGTGCCGGCGAGCGGGGCGAGGACGCCGAGAACGTGCACCGTTCTGCTGGTGCCGTCGCTGCCGTTGACCACGACGGTCGCGCCGTCGGTCACGCTCCCGACGGTGTACGTGACGGCCGCCGGAGTCGGCGTCGGCGACGAAGTCGTGCTGGTGGGCGGGGGTGTCGAGGACGCCGGAGCGGCGGTCGTCGCAGGCGTCGGCACGGGTGCTTCGCCGAAGACGGCGCCGAGCACGAACAGGACGGCGAACGCGGCCAGGACGATCTTCAGCCAGTTCGGAAAGCGCTTCTTCGGCTGCATGCGGGATTTCCTCGTTCCTCGAGCGACGTGCCGACGGTGTACTCGGGAAATCTCCCTTCCTTGTTACGCCCCGGCTCGTGATCGACCACCAGTCGTTATCCGCCGGAATGTTGCCGTCACGATCACGTCACGAACCACGGCCGCGCGCCGAAAAGGTGTCACAACGGCCGGGCGGGAAACGACCTGCGGACGTGATCGAATCCCTCCCGCTGCTCGGCGCCGGCGGCCACTCCGCCCACGGCCTCGAGTTCACCGCACTGGAAATCCGGACCACCGGCCTGCGGCCGGGGCACGTCGTGGAGCTCGCCGCGGTGCGGGTGCACGCCGGCGGGTCGGTCGCCGCCGAGCTGTCGACGCTGGTGGATCCCGGGCCCGGGGTGCCGCCCGGCCCGGCGCTCGTGCACGGCATCACGCGCGGCGAACTCGACGGCGCGCCGTCCTTCGGCGCCGTGCTGGGTTCGCTGCTGAACTTCTGCCGCGGCAGTGTCGTCGTGGCCCACGACCTGCCGTTCGTCGCCGCGTTCCTGAACCACGAGTCCGCGCGGCTGGGCACCGGGATGCCGGTGCTGCCGGGCGTCGGAACCCTCGAAGCCGCGCGGACCGCCGTCCCGCTGCCCAACTACCGGCTCGCCACCGTGGCGCACGCCCTCGGGGTGCCGGCGCGGCCCGGGCGGTCGGCCCTGTCGGGCGCGCGCACGGTCGCGCAGCTGGTCGTCGCCCTCTTCGGGCGGCACGGCGTCACCTTCGCGACCCCTCCGGCCCTGCCGGCGGTGCCGCGGTTCGCCGCCGGTCCGCTGCACCCCCGCGAAGAGCCGGAGCCGGCCGAGCCGGGCTGGATGGCGGAGGCGGCCGAACGCGTGGTGACCGGCCCGGGCGGCGACGCCTACCTGGATCTGCTCGCGGAAGTCGTGGCCGACCAGCACCTCGCGCCCGGCGAGGTGGCGGCGCTGGCCGCGCTGGCTGCCGAAGCCGGGTGGCCGGCGGACCGGGTGCGGGCGACGCACCAGCGGTTCGTGACCGCGCTGCGGGAGATCGCGGAACGGGACGGCGTGGTGACCGCGGCGGAGGCGCGCGAGCTGCGGCAGGTGGCGACGGCGCTCGGCGTCGCCGACGCCGGTGACCTGCGGCCTGCCGCGGGCGGGAAGCCGACCCGGGTGCTGGTGCTGGGCACGACGGTGGCGGCGGACCGGTTGCGGGCCCGGGTCCTCGCCGAGGGTGTCCAGCTGGCCAAGAAGCTCACGGCCAGCGTCACCCATCTCGTGGCCGACTCGTCCGTGCCCGCGACCGAGCCGCGGCTGACGCGGGCCGCCGAGCTGGGTGCCGTCGTGCTCGACGCCGGTGCCGCTCCGGTGGCCCTCGGGTTCGAGCCGCCGCCCGCGCGGCCGGCAGTCCGGCCCGCCACCGCGCCGAGGCTCGTCGGCGGGCGGATCCTGATGGGGATCGGGTTGCTGCTGATGGTCTTCGTCGTCCTCGCGATGTTCGGGGGGACGCCGGTGGCCGCCGGGCTCTTCTTCGCCGTGTTCGGGGTCGGGGCGCTGCTCGGTGGTTGGTGGCTCGCCGAGCCCGCGCCGCGCTAGCCGGCCGTTCGAACGGGTCCACGACCGGCTCGCTCGCCCACCTGCGCGCCGGCTGGGGCGGTCCGGTTCACTGGGCCCATGGCAATTCCGGAGCTCGCGCTGCGGCAGATCGAACGGTGGTGCGCGCAGCGCGTGCCCGAGCACCTCCAGGACCGGATCCGGGTCGAGTGCCGGACGCGGGGGCGCGCGGTCACCATCGTCGAACGCCGGGCGCCGTGGTCGCCGCAGGTCGGGCCTGACTGGAGCGAACAGAAGATCGCGCAGTTGCGGCTCGACGAGTTCGGGATCTGGACCGTGTGGTGGGCCGACCGGAACGGGCGGTGGCTGAGCTACCCGGACGCGCCCGTCGCCAGCACGCCGCCCGCCCTGCTCGACGAGATCGACCGGAATCCCGGCGGGGTGTTCTGGGGCTAGGCAGGCGGCGGGAAGCGGACCTCGTTGCGGTCGATCTTCGCGTGGGCCGCCGCGGGCAGGTCGACGCCGAGGCGGTCCGCCAGCTGCAGCAGGTACAGCGTGACGTCCGCGATCTCGTCCAGCACCTTCGCCTCGAGCGCCGGATCCTCGCGCCAGGCGTCGGACTCCTCCGGGGTCAGCCACTGGAACAGCGAGGTCAGCTCGCCGACCTCGCCGGAAAGGGCCATCACGAGGTTCTTCGGGGTGTGGTACGGCTCCCAGGCTCGGGCCGCCGCGAAGCCGCGCAGCCGCTGGGTCACGTCGTCGAAAGTCACGGGCGTGATTCTGCCCGTCGTCACCCTGCGCTAACGGCCGTATGGCGGATTGGCGTTGACCGGTAAATCTCTCACTCAATAGGTTGAACTTCGTCGGGATGCTTGCGGGGACCAAGGCCGGGGAAGGGAACGTCTTGAAGTACCTGCGATCCGTCCGCGGCCGCATGCTGGGCATCGCGTTCATCCCCGGCGGCGCGCTCGTCGCCGTGGCTGTCGTGATCGCGATTCTCCTGATCCACCAAGCGGTTCGGACCCGGGACATGGCCGTGGAGACGGCCGCGGCCGCCGACCGGACGGCCCGCTCCGTGGTGGCGCTGCAGGCCGAGCGCAACGCGGCGATGGCCGCGCCCGAACAGCGAAGCGCCGCGTACGCGACGTACACCCAGCGGATCGAGTCCGCGATCGCCGGGCTGCGCGACTACGCCCGCTACGCGCCGGACGCCGAGTCCGCCTACCAGCAGACGACCGCCGCCGAGCTGCTTTCCGTCGCCGAAGGCATGGATCGCTCCGATTCCCTCGCCCTGGCCGGGCTCGACGACGTGACGCGGGGGTCGTTCACCTCCGCCGTCGCCTCCTACCGGGCCGATCTCGCCCGGGTCGTCCCGCAGCTCACCGAGAGTGGCCGGATGGCGTACGAAACGCTTACGCGTAGCGCCGAATGGAGCAGGCTGGCCGCCGCCGAGAACGCGTTCACCGCGGCCGAACCGCTGCCGCTGCCGCTGCCCACCTGGCGCAACGCCGCCTACACCGTTTCCGCGCAGCTGGGCGCGTTGTACACGCAGCAGAACCAGTACGCCGTGCAGCTGACGCTCGACGACGGCCGCCGCACCCTCGCCGGCGCCCTCGCGGCGGGCACCGCGCTCCTGCTGTTCGCCGGGCTGCTGATGGTGGTCGTGCGGCGGCTGGTGGCCCGGGTGCCGGTGCCGGTCGTCCCGATCATGGTGCCGACCGTCCGGGCCGCGATCCCGCGGCCCCGCCACGTACGGTCACCACGGCCGCGGCTCCCGGAACCCTGGCCACTGAAAGCCGTGCTCGACGACTTGCGGCGTCGATGAGGCGCTCACCCAAAGTCACTGATTACTCCGAAAAGAGCACTGGGTTGGCCCACACTCGTGTCCGCGGCCGTCGGGCAGACTGGTGCGCGTGAGTCCCCCCTCGGATCTTCGCCCCTACCTGCGCACTTTGGACGCGGAGACGCTGGCGGACCTGCTGCACGCCCAAGCCGAGCGCGATCCCGAGCTCCGGCACACGCTGGAGTTGCGCGCCGCCACCCAATCCGGTGACGTCAGCGAGGCGCACCGGCTGCTGGACACCGCGGTCACCGACGGGAACGTCGAGTACACCGCGAAGATCGGCGCGGTCCTCGACACGCTGCAGCGGATGCTCGACGCCGGCAGCCGCGCCGACCTGGCCCCGCTGGCCCGGCGCACGGTCGACGACATCAGCGAGGTGCTGGAGCAGTCCGGCGACCACGCCGGCGACCTGGCCGACCGGCTCGACCGGGCCGTCGAGCTGTACGCGCGCGCCTGCGCCGCCCGGCCGCCGGACCCGGAGAAGCTGGCCGACTGGATCCTCGAGGTCGAGTTCGACGGCCCCGGCCGCCCGGTGATCGACCTCGCCGAGTTCGCGACGGCGCTGGGCGAGCCCGGCCTCCGGCGGATCAAGTCCACTGTGGACGACATCCTCGCGGCGAACGGGCCCGGCCACCGCCGTGACGTGGCCGAACGGCTGCGGGAGCAGCTGGCCGAGGTGCTCGGCGACGTCGACGAGCTGGTGGCGATCCTGTCGGCCAAGCCGCCGCGGGTGGATGTCAGCCTCAAGATCGTCCGGGTGCTGCGGGCCGCCGGGCGGCACAGCGAGGCCATCGCGCACGCCGCCCGCGCGCTGACCCACGACAAGCAGCCACCACCCGAAGACGAGACTTCACGGCGACGCAAGGAGTTCGACGCCGAGCCGGGACGGGAGACGTACGCCGCGCTGCGCGAGGCCGCGACGAAGGACGGCAAGTGGACGGTCCAGCGCCGGGAGGCCCTGGCGAGCCTGCGCGAACGGGCCGCCGAAGGGATCGAGCGGGCCGACGAGCTCGTCCGCGTCCTGCTCGACGACGGCCGTCCCGACGAAGCCTGGCGGGCCTGTGTCCGGTTCGGCGCGTCCGCGGAACTCAAGCTGGAACTGGCCGAACAGCGGGCGGCAGAGCACCCGGCCGAGACGATCCCCGTCTTCCGCGAGCACGTCGACGAACTCATCGAACGCAAGGACCCGGCGGCCTACCAGGAAGCCGCCCGGCGGCTGAAGCTGTTGCGCACCTTGCACAAGCGCGCCGAGACGCCCGACGAATTCACCGCTTACCTGGCCGTGCTGGTGGAAAACCACCGGCGGAAAACCCGGCTGATCACGGAAATCCGGGCCGCCAGAATCGCCATGCCGAAGCCCGTAACCTCGCCGCGCACCTCTCGTTGACCCGGGAGAACCGGTGATTCACGTGCACCGGGACATCGTGAGCGCGCCAGGCGTCGCGGTGGCCCAGTTCCGTCGCCCAGGCTCGGCGCCTCCCCGTCGAGCACCGGCGGGACCCGCGCCAGGGCCACCGCGACCCGCTCGCGGTGAAGTGAAACCATGAGGCCATGAGCCCGGTCAGTCGCGCCCGCAAGAGGCAGCCGCAGCCCGTCACGCACAGCGTGACCGGCCTGTTCAAGGACGTCCTGAACGACTTCTCGGCGCTGGGCGCCGACCCCGCGCCGGTCGACGTCGAACTGCTCGCCTCCGAGGTGCTCGGCCAGTTCCGCGACCTGCCCGTCGAGGCGGGCGAGGAGCCGCTCGGCCTGGAGCTCATCGGCTTCGCCCAGCGCAAGATCACGCCGGGTGCCGCCGCGCTGCTGGCCGCGCTGAAGGTCGTCGCCGAGACCGACGTCGAGCGCAAGGCCGCCGACGCCGGGCTGCAGGTCGTCCTCGGCCGCGGCATCCCCGAGCCCGCCTTCGCCGCCGGGCTGGGCCAGGTCACCGCCGGCGAGTGCCGGCGCACCGGTGACGTCTACGGCGACGAGTCGTCCCTGCTCTGCGTCTTCTCCCACGGCGACCAGGCGTACGGCCTGCTGGCGCTGCTCGACTTCACCGAGGGCGGCCGGGTGCGCGACCTCGTCGTGATCGACCAGCCCGCCGACGTCCTCGCGGAGATGCGGGAGCAGTCCGACGCCGACCCGGAGCTGGTCCTCTTCGAGGCCGTCGACCCCGCCGAAGCCCACCGCCTGATCGCGGACGGCCTCACCGCCACCGACCACCTCGACGAGGCCGACGTCAGCGAGGACTACGCCCGCTTCCATGCGGTCGCGCTCACCTGGTGCCGCGCGCTGCCGGAGCCCGCGCTCGTGCCCGAGGTGGCCGAGTGGTCCGACGCCGAACGCGCCGCCGTCGTCGAGCAGTTCGTCGCGGCGAGCGGGGAGGACGCCGACGCCGCCCGCGCGATCGGCGGCCTGCTGCTGGAGCACGGCCTGCGCACCGACCCGGGCAACCCGCTGCGTGTCGGGCCGGAGAAGATCGCGCGGTTCCTCGAGGGCCTGCTGGGCGAGGAGTACGAGCTGGACGCCGACCACGAGGACGCCGTCGAGCCGGTCGTGCTGGCCTGGGTGCAGTGGACGGGGGAGCGGGCGCACCTGACCGAGACCGCGATCGCCGCGCTCGACGAGGCCGTCCAGGACTACCTGAGCGAGTACGCCGACGAGGACGACTCCCCGCTGGAGCGCTACTTCGCCGACACGAGCGAACTGTCGCCGACCGAGCTGGCCGACGCGCTGGAGCGCCGGATGTTCGCCGTGCCGACGCTGACCACGGAGATCGACGAGGAAGAGGTCGACCTCGACCCGACCGACGCCGACCAGCGCCGGGCGCTCGTCATCGCCGAGGCCGACGAGGACGAGGACGAGCAGCGGCTGATCCTGCGCGCGACCATCGTCGACCAGCTGTGGGACAACGAGCCCGCCGAGGTCTGGCAGGCCGCCGAGAAGCTGCAGGAGGGCGAGCTCGACCGCGACGAGATCTTCGAGCAGCTGATCGACGCGCTGGAAAACAGCCTGCTGGAAGGCGAAAACCTCGAGTACGACGCCGACGCCTACGTCGAGGCGCTCGCCGAGCTCTGAGCGCTACGGGAGGGGGCCTGCCGGTTCGGCGGGCTTCGCCTTGCTGCGTCGCTCCTGGAGCCGGTCGTCGAAGTCGACGACGAACGTTCCGGCGGCCATCGCGATCAGCAAGGCCAGACCGAGCACCGCACCGACCCACGTGAGGATCATCGTGAACATCGTGGGCCTCCTCCCCAGCTCAGAGCCGTTTTCCTGACTCCTTCAGGGTCGCTTTCACAGCCCACGCCCGGTATCGGCCAACCGGTTACGGCTGAACGGCCCGCCTCGGCCGATCGGCCGGATTCCGGCGCGGAGAGTCGCGGGACGGCAACGTGAAGTGGCCGCGCATTCGCTCAGCGTGCGAATGCGACGCATGTGGGTGACGGCGTGCGTGACGGGTCAGAGCTTGCGCAGCCGCACCCGGTTGATGGTGTGGTCGCAGTCCTTGCGGAGCACCAGCGTCGCGCGCGGCCGGGTCGGCTTGATGTTCTCCATCAGGTTCGGCTCGTTGATCGAGTGCCACAGGTGGCGCGCCTCGGCGCGGGCCTCGTCGTCGGGCAGGCCGGCGAAGTGGTGGAAGTGCGACGCCGGGTCCGCGAACGCCGTGTGCCGCAGCTCCAGGAACCGCTCGATGTACCAGCGCTGGATGTCGTCGGTGTGCGCGTCGACGTAGATCGAGAAGTCGAACAGGTCGGACACCATCAGCCGCGGCCCCGGCTGCAGCACGTTCAAGCCCTCGACGATGAGGATGTCCGGCTGCTGCACCACCTGCTCCTGGCCGGGCAGGATGTCGTAGGCCAGGTGCGAGTACACCGGCGCGGCGACGCGCTCGGCGCCCGACTTGACCTCCGTGACGAACCGCAGCAGCGCGCGACGGTCGTAGCTCTCCGGGAAGCCCTTGCGGTGCATGATCCCGCGCCGCATCAGCTCGGCGCGCGGGTACAGGAAGCCGTCGGTGGTGACCAGGTCGACGCGGGGGTGGTCCGGCCAGCGGGCGAGCAGCGTGCGCAGGATGCGGGCGGTGGTCGACTTGCCGACCGCCACGCTCCCGGCGATGCCGATCACGAACGGGACCTTCGTGCCGCGGGAGTCGTCACCGAGGAACGTCGTCGTCGCTTCGTAGAGCCGCTGGCGCGCGGCCACCTGCAGGTTGATCAGGCGGGACAGCGGCAGGTAGACGTCGGCCACCTCGGCCAGGTCGACCTGCTCGCCCAGGCCGCGCAGCCGCAGCAGCTCGGCCGCCGTCAGCGGCAGCGGCGTCGAACTCCGCAGTTCTTTCCATTGTTCCCGGTGCAGCTCGACATACGGGCTGAGTTCGCGGACCCGGGTCATCGCACACTCCTCCGGCCGTCGCCTGCACTGGCGGACGTTCACCTGCCTGCTCAACGGTAGGGCTTGGGGCCGGTTAAAGCGCTGTGATGTAGTCCACCCTCGACCAGGGCTTGATCACCGAACGTCACGATTGCCGAAGACTTCGTCCCACGCGGCGGCCACCTGCCGGGCACAGGTCGCGGGGGCGACGCCGCCGACGCCGGTGCCGAGCCCCGGCATCGCGATCGTGTCGACGAACTCCCGCACCGGGCCGTGGTCGAGCCGGCCGTCGCGCCAGGTCAGGAACACCGCGCGGGCGGCGAGGTACGGGTGGACGGTGTCGGCGGGCAGCCGTTCGCCGGGTTCGCGCATGGTCGGCGCGCTGATCAGCCAGGCCGGCTGGACCTCGCCGGTCGGCACCACCACGGCGTCGCCGATCGGCAGCTCCCCGCCGTGGAAGGCCAGGACAGCGCTGCGGACGCTCTGCTCCACGCCCGGGAACGCCCGCGCGTACACGGCGTCGATCCCGCCGCGCATCCAGCCGAAGGAGTTGGCCGGGCTGACCACTGCCTGGGCGACGACGTCGAGCACCGAGCCGCGGTGCACCCGGACCCGGCCGGCCAGCTTCTCCGCGGCGGCGGTCCAGGCGTGGGCGAGTGGTTCATCGACGGCGCACAGCACCAGCTCCGGCGCGCGAGGGGCGACCGGCGGCTTGGCGCCCTCACGTCCGGTGTGCGTGCCCGATTCGGCGGTCACGCCCTCAGCATCGCAAAAAATGCCACCCGGCGTAACCGGTTCCCGTACCGGCTGTCCGAGTGAATGTCGCCACGGCCGGGCCCCGTAGCCTGGTTCCTGTGTCACGGATCGCATACTTCGGCCCCCGGGGGACCTTCACCGAACAGGCCGCGCGGCTGCTCGCCGCCGGCGAAGAGCTGGTTCCGGTCGAGACCGTCCGGCTGGCGATGACGGCCGTCCGCGAGGGCGAGGCGGACGCGGCGTGCGTCCCCATCGAGAACTCGGTCGAGGGCGTGGTGCCCGCCACGCTCGACGCGCTCAGCGAGGCGAGCCCGCTGGTCGCCGTCGCGGAGACCATCCTGCCCATCCACTTCAGCGTGCTGACCCGGCCCGGGACCGCCCAGATCCGGACCGTCGCCAGCCACCCGCACGCGCTGGCCCAGGTCCGGGAGTGGCTCGAGGCGAACCTGCCGGGGGTGCACACGGTGGCGTCGTCGTCGACGTCCGCCGCCGCGGTCGGCGTGCTGGAGGGCGACTTCGACGCGGCGGTCTGCGCGCCGGTCGCGAACGAGCACTACCACCTCGAGGTACTGGCCACCGAGGTCGCCGACGTCACCGACGCGGCGACGCGGTTCCTGCTGGTCCGCCGTCCGGGCGAGCTGCCGGAGCCGACGGGGGCCGACCGGACGTCCGTGGTCGCCGCGGCCGCGAACCGCACCGGCACCCTCGCCGAGCTGCTCACCGAGCTGGCCGGCCGCGGTATCAACCTGACCCGGCTCGACGCCCGGCCGACGCGCAGCAACTTCGGCGAGTACCGCTTCTTCATCGACTTCGAGGGGCACGTGGCCGAGCCGCGGGTCCTCGACGCGCTGACGGCGTTGCGCCGGCACTGCCGCACCCTGCGGTTCCTGGGCTCGCACCCGCGTGCCGACGGCACCCGCAACACGATCGAGGCCGGCTTCGGCAACGACGACTTCGTCGAAGCGGCCGTGTGGGCCGACGCGGTCCGCAAGGGGGACATGGCGTGAGGCTGCTGCTCATCCGCCACGGGCAGACCGAGGGGAACGTCCGCGGCGCGCTCGACACCGCCCTGCCCGGCCCGCCGCTGACCGACCTCGGCCGCCGGCAGGCGGACGCGCTCGCGGCGCGGCTGGCGGAGGAGCCGCTGGTCGCCGTGTACGCGTCCCAGGCCACGCGCGCCCAGCAGACGGCGGCGCCGCTGGCCGCGCGGTTCTCCCTGGACGTGCAGGTCGTCGACGGGGTGCACGAGGTCGGCGCGGGTGACCTGGAGGGGGCGACCGACCACGCGTCGATCCGGACGTACATGGACACGGTCCGCCGCTGGACGCTCGGCGAGCTGGCCCCGGCCATGCCCGGCGGCGAGAGCGGCACGAACGTGCGCACCCGGATGCTGGACGCGGTCGGCAGGCTGCGCGCCAAGCACGAGCAGGCCGACCCGGACGGAGTGATCGCCCTGGTCAGCCACGGTGGCGCGATCCGGCTGACCGGGGAGTGGCTGGCGCCGAACGTCCACGCGGACGTCGCCAACGCGGCGCTGATCCCGAACACCGGCCTGGTCGAGCTGGTGGCCCGGACGGACGGCCAGTGGCACTGCCTCACCTGGGTGGACACGCCGATCTGAAGGTCTCTAAAGTGTGATCCTGTCACGTTTAGAACACGTTCGGTGGGGAATTTACGAAAGCAGCCAACCCGCCCGCGGCCCGGTACGTCTACGCCAGTAGCACCACACCAGGGAGGCGATTGACATGAAGCTTTCACGGTTGTTCCCGGTCGTCGCGGCTTCGGCGGGCGTCCTCGTGCTCTCCGCCTGCGGCGGTGGCGGCACCACGAACGCGGCGAGCAGCTCGACGCCGTCGAACTCGGCGTCGCCCACCGCCACCACCACGGTCACCACGGCCACGCCGAGCCCCACCTCGACCCCCGCCGCGCCACCGGCCGCCCAGCCCGCCGACAACGGGCTCTGCAAGGCCGGGGACGTCAAGCTCGCGCTCGGCCAGGGCGACGCGGGCGCCGGCTCGGTCTACCGGCCGCTGCTCATCACGAACTCCAGCGGGAAGCCCTGCACCATCCAGGGTTTCCCCGGCGTGTCCTATGTGGCCGGTGCGGACGGGCACCAGGTCGGCAAGGACGCCTTCCGCGAAGGCACCAAGGGCAACGCCGTCAAGCTGAACCCGGGCCAGACCGCGGCCGCCGACATCCAGTTCGTCAACGTGCGGAACTTCGACCCGGCCACCTGCCAGCCGACGCCGGTCAAGGGCCTGCGCATCTACCTGCCGCAGGAGACCGCGTCGAACTTCGTGCCGAGCGACGGCACGGGCTGCGCCGGCACGAAGATCCCCGGCAACCAGCTCGCGGTGAAGACGGTCCACCCCGCCTAGATGCGGCCGCAGATCTCCCTGGCTTCGGTGAGGTGCCGCTGCCCGGAGATGTCGCTGAAGTGCAGGCTCAGCACCATCCGGCTGACGCCGTCGATGTGGTCGGCCAGCGGCTGGTAGTTCGCGTTGATCTGCGCGGCGGCCGCGGACAGCTCGCGCGCCGCCACCATCCGGTGCAGCCGCTCCGGGCTGAGGCCGGGCGTCAGCGCGGGGTGCGCTTCGCGGCTCGTGTCGGGCAGCTCGCCCACGCGGTCGAGCGCCTGGCACGCCGCGACGGCGTCGTCGAGCGCGCCGGCGTGCACCCCGGACAGTCCCCACAGGAGCCCGAGCACGCTGCCACCCAGCACGAACCCGGCCACCCCGCACAGCACGAGCAACCGCCGCGACGGCGGCGGCGATGGAGACTCCGACTCGGGCGAAGGCGCGTCGAAGTCGGGATCGGCGTCGGTGCCGGTCCCCGGGTCCACGGTGCGCATGACTGCCTCCTCACCACCTGGGTGAGGAGCTATTTCAGCTCACATTCCGGGATCGTGGTGCGTCAGCGCCGCGGCTGAGTCCGATTTGTCACCGAGGGAGAACCGCCGCAGCGCGCCGAACGCGAACGCGGCGACCACCAGCATCGCCACGCCGGACACCGCGAACGTCCGCGCAGCCGAGCCGAGCCGCTCGGTCAGCACCCCGCCCAGCAGCGCACCCGGCGGGATCGCGCCCCAGACGACCGTGCGCCAGACCCCGAGCACCCGGCCGAGCAGCTCGCCGGGCACGAGCGTGTGCCGGGCCGTCGCGAGCACGACGTTCACCGCCACCACCGCGGCCGCGAACAGGCCGAACAGCGCCGCGCCCGCGACCGGCGAGCGCACCAGGCCCATCCCGCCGAAGCCGAGGCCGCAGCAGACGATCCCGCCGACGACGACCGGGAGCCTGCCGGTCGCCCGCACCAGCCGCGGGGCGAGGCCCGCGCCGGCCAGTCCGCCGATCCCGCCGACGAACGCGAAGAACCCGAAGGTCGCGTCGGACAGGTGGAGGTCTTCGAGCGCGTACAGCACCAGCTGCGCCTGGGCGAGCTCGCTGACCAGGCTGAGCAGCCCGGCGACGACGACCAGCCGCAGCAGCAGCGGGTGCCCGCGCAGCCAGCGCAGGCCGTCGGCGAGCTCGGTGCGCAGTTTCGCCGGCTCGACCGGCGTCTCGGCTTTCGCGCGGTAGGTGCCCGCGAGGCCGAGCAGCACCGCGGCCGCGATCGCGAAGCCCGCGGAGTTGAGGATGAACGGGAAGGCGGCGAAGAGCGCGAAGGTCAAGCTGCCGACCGGGCCGCCGAGGAACGTCTGGCCGACGATCTCGCAGGCCTGCAGCTTGCTGTTGGCGGCGTCGAGCGAGCCGTTGCCGACGACCGCCGGGATCAGCGCGTTCGCCGCGCTGTCCGCGATCGTCTCGGCCGTCCCGATGATCAGGGCGGTCAGGTAGACCAGCCAGATCGTCATGCCGCCGGTGGCGACCAGCACGGCCAGTGCGCCGACGGCGGCGGCGCGGACGGTGTTCGCGACGATCATCGCGCGCCGCCGGTCGATCCGGTCGACCAGCGCGCCGGCGACCGCGGCGAACAGCAGCCAGGGCAGGAACTGGGTGGCGGAGAGCCCGGCGATGAGCACCGGGTCGCGGGTCAGCGTCGTGGCCAGCAGGGGCAGGGCCACCTTGCCGATGCCGTCCCCCAGGTGGGATGCCGCGCTCGACGTCAGCAGCCACCCGAGTCTTCGGCCGCCGCCGTCGTTCCGGGCTTCGTTCACTGTGCCTCCCCGCACGAATCGAAGTCACCCAACGACTTGCGTAGAGGATAACGGCGGTGATGGCAGCGCGTGGTCACGGTGTCACTACTGGTGAAAACTGTGACAGTTTCCGGTGGTAGGTGCGGAAATCGGTGGAAAGCCGGGTCGTGGCGGGCGAAATCCGCGCCCGGTCAGCCCCAGCCGAGCTCGTGCAGCCGGGCGTCGTCGATGCCGAAGTGGTGGCCCAGCTCGTGCACGACGGTGATCAGGACCTCCTCGACGACCTCGTCCTCGTCCTCGCACATGGCCAGGATCGGCTGCCGGTAGATCGAGATCCGGTCCGGCAGCACCCCGCCGTACGACGACGTCCGCTCGGTCAGCGCGACGCCGTGGTAGAGCCCGAGGATGTCCGGCGCCTCGTCGTTGAACTCCTCGACGAGCACGACGACGTTGTCCATCGCGCGCGCGAACTCGGGCGGCACCTCGTCGAGGGCTTCGGAGACGAGCTCTTCGAACCGCTCCCGGCTCATCTCGACCGGCATCAGCCGCCCTGCTTCGCCGTCGTCGGGGCCGGGCCCGAGGTGGCCGGGCCACCACCGCCGTCCGACGGCGGGCCGCCGTCCTGGGGCTGGCCGCCGTCCGGGCCGGCCGGGGCGACCTTGATGCTGCCGGTCACGGCCTGCAGGCCGCTCTTGTCGGGCAGCAGGGAGGCCACCTTGCAGTTGACCTTGGTCGAGCCGGCGTCCCAGCTCTCCTGCTCCCGCAGGTCCCAGGTCAGGATCAGCTTCTTCGCGTCGAGGTCGGCGCCGCCGGTGTAGTCGGCCACCGCCTTGTTGCACTCGGTGTCGAGCCAGGTCTTCTGGTCGTCCTGCGAGGGGTAGGCGTCCTTGAACTTCGACTTGAGGTCCAGGGTGGCGACGATCTCGTACGAGTGCGGCTGCGTGCAGTCGATCGGGTCGCCGACGCCCTTGCCGAGCAGCGCCAGGCAGGTGCCCGGCTCGAAGACCAGCGACTGGTCCTGCTCCTTCGCCGGCCCGGTCGTCGGCAGCAGCTTGCCGCCGGCGCCCGCCCACTGCAGGCCGCACCGCAGCTGGCGGTCGCCGTCCTCCCACTGCGACGGCGTCGGGCGGAGCAGGTTCGTCGTGAGCTTGCCATACGGGTCGAGGTTGTGCCCGAGGTACGGCTTCACGTCCGAGGTGCACTTCTGCTGCGCGATCTGCTGCCACTGGTCCAGCGACGGGACGGGCGCGCCCTCCGGATACTGGGGGCCGATGTCCACCAGCGCCGTCACCTCGAACAGGTGCGGCTGGGTGCAGGCCACCTTGCGCGCGTCGCTCGCGTCCGGGTTGTCCCAGGTCAGGCAGCTGCCCGGCGGGGAGTGGAAGGCCTCCTGGGCCGCCGCGGACAGCTTGCCCGCGCCGCCGCCGGACCCGCCGGTGACGCCGTCGCTCCACGAGAAGACGACGCTGAGCGCGAGCGCGATGAGCGCGCCCGCGAAGATCCCGCCCATCACGACGCGCGTGCGCAGCGTCTGCGTGGCGGTGGGGAACCGATCGGCGCTGGGAGACATCGCAGTCCATGATGCCCGCGCCGCGCATGACGTGCGCGGTCCGGGTGGTTAGGGTGGTCACGGTTTCGCGGTGGCCGGTGATTACGGAGCGCACATGACGCAGGACAACAATACTGGGGACCAGCCGCCCCCCGAGCCGCCGAAGCGCGGCTCGATGAGGTTCCAGGACTCGAACACCCAGCCTCGTCAGCCTTCGCTGGCCGAGCAGCGGGCCCGGCAGCAGGCGCTGGCCCAGGAGGAGCGCAACGAGGAGCTGGCCCGCCAAGCCGACGCCAAGGCGGCGACGCGGCGCAAGATCCTGATCGGCAGCGGCGTCACGGTCGGGCTCGTCGGCCTGGTCGCGACGTACTACACGGTCGCGAAGACCGAGAACGTCACGGCCGTCTGCACGGACAAGGACGGCGTCGTCGTCCAGAACGACGACTACTGCGACGACAACTACGTCACCAGCCACGGCGGCTACCACAGCGGTGGCTTCCTGTTCCTGCCGATCCCGGGCGGCGGCTACAACAGCTACCGCTACAACTACGGCGGCACGGGCGTGGTCGGCCAGCGGGTGACCGGTGGCTCGTACGACGCGCCGTCGTCGCGCGCCAACGTCACGACGAAGAGCGGCAAGTCCGTCCAGCGCGGCGGGTTCGGCATCAGCGGCAAGAGCGGCAGCGGCGGCAGCGGCAAGAGCGGGGGATCGTAGGTGTACCGGGACCGGCGTGAGCCGCGGCGCGACTGGCAGCGGATCGTCGAAGAGCAGGGGCTCGTCTACGGCACGCCGGCCCGCGACAGCAGCGGCCGGGTGCGGCCGTACTGGGACGAGTCCGTGCACTACGTCTTCGACATGGACGAGGTCCTCTCCCTGGAGGCCGACGTCGAGCTGCTGCACTCGATGTGCCTGGAGGCCGTCGACAACGTCGTGACGACCGAGGGCTACCAGCGGTTCGGCATCCCCGAGTGGGTCTGGCCGCACATCGCCGAGTCGTGGAAGCGGCAGGACCCGCACGTCTACGGCCGGTTCGACCTGCGCTACGACGGCAAGTCGCCGGCCAAGCTGCTCGAGTACAACGCGGACACGCCGACGACGCTGCTGGAGGCGTCGCTGCTGCAGTGGCACTGGAAGACCGACGTCTTCCCGGACGACGACCAGTGGAACTCGATCCACGAGAAGCTCGTCGAGCGATGGACACAGCTCCAGGACAAGCTGCCGTCCAACGAGCTGCACTTCACCTGGTCGGCGGCCGATCCGTCCGGTGAGGACAACGTCACGACGGCGTACCTGCAGGAGACCGCGGCCGAGGCCGGCCTCGACACGGTGGGCCTGGCGATCGAGGAGATCGGCTGGGACCCGGTGCTCAAGCGGTTCGTCGACCTCGAAGAGGCGCAGATGGCGACCGTGCTGAAGCTGTACCCGTGGGAGTGGGTGGTCGACGAGGAGTTCGGCCGCCACGCCGTCGAGTCGCTGCCGCGGACGCTGTGGATCGAGCCGCTCTGGAAGATGATCCTCTCCAACAAGACGCTGCTGGCGATCCTGTGGGAGAACTACCCGGGCCACCCGAACCTGCTGCCGGCGTTCGCCGACGACCCCGGCATCCTCACCGAGTACGTCCGCAAGCCGAAGCTGGGCCGCGAGGGCGCGAACGTCCAGATCGTGGCGACCGGCTACGAGACCCAGACCGACGGCGTGTACGGCGCCGAAGGCTTCGTCTACCAGGCCTTCGACCCCCTGCCCGAGTTCGACGGCTACCGGCCGGCCCTCGGCGCGTGGATCGTCGGCGACAGCTCCGCCGGGCTGGGCATCCGCGAAACCGGCGGCCTGGTCACCGACGACGGTGCGGCGTTCGTCCCACACCGCATCGTCGAGTCGTGATAAAACACCCCATCGCTGACCTTTCAGGAGAAAACTCGTGACCTCGACGCTTGCGCTGTCCGACACGTTCGGCTCCGACCTCGTGCGGGGGATCGGCGCGATCCTGCTGTACGGCGTCGTCGGCCTGCTGCTGATGTTCGCCGGCTTCTACGCGATCGACTGGACCACGCCCGGCAAGCTGTCGAAGCTGGTGACGCAGGGCCTGCCGAACGCCGTGATCGTGACGGCGTCCGGGATGCTCTCGATGGCGTTCATCGTGGTCGTGGCGATCTTCAACTCGGCGAGCGACCTGACGGAAGGCCTGATCACGTCCCTGGTCTACGGCCTGCTCGGGATCGTCGTCCAGGTGATCGCGGTCCGGCTCCTGGAGTGGGCAACCCGCATCGACGTGGCATCGACGATCGAGAGCGAGAAGTTCGCCCCGGTGAGCATCGTCGTCGCGGCGGCGCACCTCGGTCTCGGCCTCGTGGTGGCGGTGGGCATCTCCTGAGGTTCGCCACTAGCTTGGGTGTGTGCGCCTACTGAGGACACCGGACGACCGGTTCACGGACCTGCCCGACTTTTCGTACTTGCCTCGCTACGTCGAGCTGCCGGATCCCCACGGCGGCCGGATCAGAGTGGGGTACGTCGAGGCAGGTCCGGCGGACGGCCCGGTGGTGTTGCTGCTGCACGGCGAGCCGAGCTGGTCGTTCCTGTACCGCAAGATGCTGCCGGTGCTGGCAGACGCGGGGCTCCGGGCGATCGCGCCGGACCTCGTGGGGTTCGGGCGGTCCGACAAGCCGGGTGACCTGGTGGATCATTCGTACGCCCGGCACGTGGAGTGGATGCGCGGGTTCGCGTTCGACGCGCTCGATTTGCGGGACGTGACGCTGGTCGGCCAGGACTGGGGCGGGCTGATCGGGCTGCGGATGGTGGCTTCGTCGCCGTCCCGGTTTGCGCGGGTGGTGGCCTCGAACACGGGGCTGCCGACGGGCGACGTCGACATGCCGGCGGCGTGGCACGCATTTCGCTCGGCCGTGGAGAAGGCACCGGTCCTCGACGTGGGACGGTTCGTGCAGTCGGGGTGCCGGACACCGCTGTCCTCCGAGGTCCGGGCGGCGTACGACGCACCGTTCCCGAACGAGACGTACAAGGCGGGACCGCGCGCAATGCCCGGTCTGGTGCCCTACCGCCCGGACGACCCGGCTTCGGAAGCGAACCGGGCGGCCTGGAAGACCCTGACGGAACTGGAGATCCCGTTCCTGGCAGCCTTTTCGGACGGCGACCCGATCACGGGCGGCATGGCCCCGATCCTGAAGCGCGCGATGCGCGGGGCACAGGGGCTGGAGCACCCGGTGATCGCGGGAGCAGGGCACTTCCTGCAGGAGGACAAGGGCGAGGAGCTGGCCGAGCACGTGGCGAGGTTCGTGCGCGGCTGACTGAGCAGCCCCGACTTCCTGGCCAAGACCTGTGCGCGTGGGTGTAGGCCCGTAGCCGTGTGGCTGCGGGCCTTTCCCGTGGTTCAGGCTGCGAATGGCAGGGGTTCGTGGAGGTTGTTGCGTCTCGGTTTTCGGCGCCGGTCGATGAACACCGGTGGCAGGAACTCCGGGAGGCCATCAGGGGCGATGCGGACTTCCCAACCCGAGCGGTGCAGCAGCCGGTGGTGGTGAGCGCACATCAGCACCAGGTTGTTCAAGTTTGTGGGGCCGCCGTCTGCCCAGTGAGAGTCGGCAGGGGGCGCGGTGTCCGGATTTCGCCGGGTCGTTTCCCCCTGCCGCTCTCCCGAACCCGGCGTACCCGTTTCCGAGTACCGGGCTCTCCACGAGTCGCCGTCAGGCAGGCGAGACGCCTGGTTTGTCCCATGGTGTCGGTATCCGGTGGCCCCGGTAGCGATAACGCTGAATGGTCATCGTGGCGGGTTGCCAGAGTGCGACACTGTTGTATTCCGGCCACCACCGGTTGTAGTAGCGGCGGATGATCCACCGTCTGCTGGTGCGGGGGTGTTTGTTCTTCAGCCATTCCCAGACCCGCCACCACAGGTAGTGCTGGAGATGGTGGTAGGCCTTGCTGGAGGAACTGTGCCGGAAGTACTGGGCCCATCCGCGGGTCATCGTCCCGAGTTGCCGGAACAGTCGGTCCGCGTCCTGATGGGTGATCCGCTTGGTCGCTGCCTTCACCTTCCGTTTGATGGAAGTCATCGACTTCTTCGACGGATAGGTGTAGATCAGTTTCCGGTCGCTTCCGTATTGAGTGTGCCGCTGGATGCGGAATCCCAGGAAGTCGAATCCCTCGTCGATGTGCACGATCTGTGTCTTTTCCGGGGCGAGCCGAAGCCCGATCCGGTCCAGGATCGCACCGATCTCATCCCATAGTTTCTCCGCGTGGTCTCGGGTTCCGTTGACCAGGACGACGAAGTCGTCGGCATAACGGGTCAGCCGGAATGTTGCGCCGCCGCGTTGGCGATGGCGCGCCCGGGTCCAGGAGTTCCTGTGGTTCTCCCAGATCTGGTGGAAATAGTCGTCCAGTTCGGAGAGAGTGATGTTGGCCAGCAGCGGCGACAGAATGCCGCCCTGAGGGGTTCCGGAATGGGTGTCCCGGTCGGCGCCGTCCTCGCTGAGGATTCCCGCGCGCAGGAACGCCTTGATCAGCTCCAGGATCCGCTTGTCCTTGATCCGTTTCCGCACCAGCCCGAGCAGGGCGGTGTGGTCGATCTCGTCGAAACAGGCGGCGATGTCGCCCTCGAAGACCCACTCATAGCCCTGCTGGGCATAGTGGCGGATCTCCTCGACGGCGTCCTGGGCCCGGCGTCTGGGCCGGAAACCATAACTGGAGTCCCGGAACCCGGTCTCGAAGATCGGTTCCAGGACCAGCTTCAGCGAGGCTTGAACGACCCGATCGGTCACGGTCGGTATCCCCAGCCGGCGCGTCTTCCCGCCGGTTCTGGGAATGTGCCGTTCCCGGACCGGGAGCGGACGGAACGCCCGAGCCTTCAGATCAGCCCGGATTTCCTCCAACAACCCGACAACACCCAGCTTCGATTCGGTGATCGAGCGGACAGTCCGCCGATCGACACCCGCGCTGCGTGCTCCGGTGTTCCCCGACACCCGTTCCCACGCCGTGACGAGGAATGCGGGGTCGGCCACGAGGTTATAGAGATCATCAAACCGGCGGCCGGGATCGGCCGCCGCCCAACGGTGCAGCTTCGTTTGCATTCCCAGTACCCGCTGCCCTGCGGTGAACGGCACCAACAGCAGATCACCGATGTTCACCGGTGAGGCTTCTTCTGGCATTACCTCAACTTCCCTGCTTCGTCTCGCTGCCGCCCTTCCCCATGTGGACGGCTTTCCCATCCTCGGAGTACTACGGCGACTCCGCCCCATCGCAAGCCTCTCGGCAGGCAATGCGCCTATCCGTCATCAAGCCACCGGCTGTGACCCGTTTATGGAAGGCTTGCGGTGGTTCCCATGTTCACGTGTTCCCGATCGACGAGTGAGGCACCCAGCTTTACCCCGGCAGTCCCTGTGAATACGCCACAGACTTTCTCCACAGGCTGCCCGAGAACAATTCCCGGGCGGACGCTACCCCTACCACTTGGTTCACGCGCACTGCACTACCGACCCATATCCGCCAGGTTCGAGTCGGCTCCACATAACGAGGCTTCAGACACTGATTCCTATTCGTATACCTTCTCGTCTCGCTCACCGAGCCCGCACCATCTGGCGATACTGGCACGACTCGACTTTGTCAGGGCCGCTTGCCACCTCAACCTGCCCATTCCCGCAGGTCAGGCTGCCCTCAGCTTCACCGAACCGCTGTGACGATCCAGCGTCGGAGGTCTTGCACCTCCGATCGGATAAACACGCGCCTCATGGCGCACGTGGCGAATGTGGTGACCTTGACAGTGCCTGGGTGGCCGATGACAGCCGGGGAAAGCGCAACCCCGATCCCGGAGGAAGAGGGCTCGGCGTAGTCCCGCGGAGATCAGGCGGCGGAGGCGGCCGAGGTTGAGCGGTTCGCTCTTCTCACCCAGAACGGCGGGGATGATCATGGCGTCGCAGGCGTGCACCCGCGCTTCGGCGGCCGTCATGGTGCCGGTGTCGCCGAGGGTGGCCTTGCCGACTCCGGACTTCAGATCGTCCAGGGAGACCGCGACCATCACGTGCGCTCGTTCACCGGCCTGCATGGGCAGGTTCGGGGAGTTGAGGGCGAGGTCGACGGCATCGGAGAAGGCGTCGCCGTAGCGCTGCGGGGTGGTGCGGAAGTCGGGGCCGTCGTCGCCGGTGCGGCGTTCGGCCAGCGCATCGAGCACTGCGCTGGCACGCGTACCGGTCTCGTCGTCGAACCGGCCACTCACCTCCCATATCCCGGTTCTTTTGCGGCGCAGGAACAACTCGCGGGTCGGAGTGACGGGTTCGGGGTCGTCTGGCTCGGCACCATCGGGAGCCAGATGGGCGAGAATGCGGGCACCGAGGGCGGCGACCTGCTTGTGGCCCGGCCTCCTCGGCGAAAGTCAGCAGGTTGGCCTCGGCGCTCAGCCGATGTTCGGGCGGAACCTGGATGAGGACATCGGTGATCACGTCGATCATCGTGTTGCTCAGCCGCCCCGCCCGGGCAGCAACGCCGGTCGCGGGCGCCAGGGCGGGGATCGGGCTGCCATCGAGGTTCCGCCCGGGATTCACCAAGCGAGCGCGTTTCACCATCCGCTCCGCTGCCGGCTTCGGCACATCACCGAGATGCTCCAGAAGCCTTGCCGCAGAACGATATCCGAAGGTCTCCATTATTCCGCGCTGCTCGATTTCCACCAGCAGGGCACCAAGTTCGGCTTCGGCAGACCGCATACACGCGAGCAGCTCACTGATGCGGTCGGCAAAAGCCGCCGCGTCGGGTGAGGAGGTCGCGTTGCTGGTCACACCTCCAAGTTACCGACCATCGAACACGAGTTCATCACTCGATCGGGCAAAAAATTAAACGGCCGACAACGAAACCGGCGGCCGGCAACGCAAGCCGGCCAACGAGGTCGGACCCGCAGCCTGCCGCGGCAGAAAGAAAAAGCTGTCCTCGCCGGACGGGCAGGCTCCGGGATGACCACCCTTCCCGCTGCCACCTCACGTTCGAGAGGTGGGCCGCTGGGTGGGCATCCCGTCGCCTGAACGAGGCCTATCACTTTGAGCCGGGCCCGCAAGCTTGCGCTGTCAACCCCCTCTGCGCTGTGTGTTGCGGGCCCGGCTCAAAGTGATTTCACGGCCTCAGGCGACGGGATGACCACCCTGCTCCTTCTTTGTTGTCACGGTGCCGCGTGGGTTGCTTCCAGTGCGTCCGTCAGGATTTGCAAGCCCTCCTGGGCCTCTTCTGCCGTCAGGGTCATTGGGGGGCCCAGCCTCAGCACGTTTCCGTGGAGGCCGCCCTTGCCGATCAGCAAGCCTCGCTTCTTCGTCTCCTCCAGCATGCGGGCCGCCGCCGGGACGTTCGGCTCCGTTGTTCCCGGCTTGATCAGCTCCACCCCGATCATCAGGCCCTTGCCGCGGACCTCCGCCACCAGCGGGCTGTCAAAAGCACGCAAGCCGGACAGCAGCTGTGCTCCGCGGGCTGCGCAGTTGGCCTGGAGGTCGTGGTCCTTGATGTAGTCCAGGACCGCCGTTGCCCCGGCCATCGACACCGGGTTGCCGCCGAACGTCGAGAACGATTGGGCCTGGAAACAGTCCAACACATCTCCGCGGGCCACCACGCCGCCGACCGCGAGGCCGTTCCCGAGGCCCTTGGCGAACGTCATCATGTCCGGTGTCACGCCGTGGGCCTCGATGCCCCAGAAGTGCTCGCCCGTCCTTCCCCAGCCCGTCTGGACCTCGTCCGAGATGAACAGGACCCCATAAGAATCGAGCACCTCCTTCATCGCCCGGAACAGGCCGTCCGGGGGGAGGCTGAATCCGCCGACACCCTGGATCGGCTCCGCGATGAGGCAGGCCACGTCGCCCGCCGTTGCCGTGTTCAGGACGTCCACCAGGTCCGCCACGCACGCGTCGATGTAGTCCGCGTCCGACATGTCCCTGAACGGGCTTCGATAGCGGTAGCCGCCGTGGACGTAGTTGACCTTCACCGGGCTCAGGGCCGAGGCCGACCAGCCGCGGTTGCCCGTGATCGCCACCGTTCCGAATGACCGGCCGTGGTAGCTGTTGCGCATCGCCAGTACCTGGTTGCTGCGGCGGTACTGCGTTGCCAGCATCAGCGCCGTGTCGTTGGCCTCGCTGCCCGAGTTCGTGAAGAACACCTTCGCGTCCGGGATGCCGGACAACGCAGCTATGCGCTCCGCCAGCTCGACCTGGGACCTGATCAGGTACAGCGTCGACGTGTGGAGGATGCCCGTGTCGAGCTGCTTGCGGACCGCGTCGCCGATCTCGGCGACGTCGTAGCCCATCGAGTTGGTCAGCACGCCCGCGAAGAAGTCCAGGTACGTGCGGCCCTGGGAATCCGTCATCCGGCGGTCGTGCGCGTGCACGATCTCGATGGGCTCCTCGTACAACAGCGACATCCAGGACGGCATGACTGCGCGGTGCCGGGCGAGCAGCTCATCGGTCATCGAACGCCTCCTCGGGGTCTCAAGCGAGTATGAGGAGGCCGTGAACAGCGCTTCAACGATCAGACTGTCGGGATAACCCAGTAGGGACGCACAGTCTGTACGGACTACCCTCTGACCCGTGATTGACCCCAGGACTCTGCGCGATGACCCGGAAGCCGTGCGCGCGTCGCAGCGCGCCCGTGGTGAAGACGAGGGAGTGGTCGACAAGCTGCTCTCCCTCGACACCCGGCGCCGGTCTTCGATCGCGGCCGCCGACAAGCTGCGCAACGAGCAGAAGCTCCTGGGCAAGCAGATCCCGAAGGCGCCGCCCGAGGAAAAACAGCAGCTGCTGGCCACAGCCAAGGAGCTCGCCGCGCAGGTCAAGGCCGCCGAGGCTGAGCAGAACACCGCGTCGGAAGAGTTCGACACGCTCTTCCGCACCCTGCCGAACCTCGTCCACCCGAGCGCGCCCGTCGGCGGCGAGGACGACTACACGGTCGTCAAGCACGTCGGCGAGCCCACCAAGCTCGGCTTCGCCCCGAAGGACCACCTCGAGCTGCTCGAAGGCCTCGGCGGCGTCGACATGGAACGTGGCGCGAAGGTCTCCGGCTCGCGGTTCTACTTCCTCACCGGCGTCGGTGCGCAGCTGCAGCTCGGCCTGCTCAACATGGCCATCGCGCAGGCCCTCGAGAACGGCTTCACGCCGATGATCACGCCGTCGCTGGTCCGCCCCGAGATCATGGCCGGCACCGGCTTCCTCGGGCAGCACTCGAGCGAGATCTACCACCTCGAAGACGACGACCTCTACCTCGTCGGCACGTCGGAGGTGCCGCTCGCCGGCTTCCACTCCGACGAGATCCTCGACCTCACCGAGGCCAAGCGGTACGCGGGCTGGTCGTCCTGCTACCGCCGCGAGGCCGGCTCCTACGGCAAGGACACCCGCGGCATCATCCGCGTCCACCAGTTCGACAAGGTGGAGATGTTCGTCTACGCCAAGCCGGAGGACGCCGAGGCCGAACACGAGCGGCTGCTCGGCTGGGAAGAGCAGATGCTCGCCAAGATCGAGGTGCCCTACCGGGTGATCGACACCGCGACCGGCGACCTCGGCACGTCCGCGCACCGCAAGTTCGACTGCGAGGCGTGGATCCCCACCCAGGAGACCTACCGCGAGCTGACCTCGACGTCCAACTGCACGACGTTCCAGGCCCGCCGCCTGGCGATCCGCTACCGCGACGACAACGGCAAGCCGCAGGTCGCCGCCACGCTCAACGGCACGCTGGCCACTACCCGGTGGATCGTCGCGATCGTCGAGAACCACCAGCAGGAAGACGGCTCGGTGCGCGTGCCGGAGGCGCTGCGCCCGTTCGTCGGCGGCAAGGAAGTCCTCGAGCCCCGCTGAATCGGGCGGATCCGCGGTGCTGCTCCGTTCGTCCCAGTAGTGTCCGGGCCGAACGGGAGGACTCGTATGCGCAACAAGTGGCAGGTCGCGGCCGCGCTCGCGGCCGTGACCGTGGTGACCGGCTGCACGGTGACCGTCGGCGGTTCGGCGTCGCCGGTACCCGGGCAGGGGCCGGTCGTCACCGCCGTCGACGCCTGCACGCTGCTCGACCAGGCGCAGGTCGACGCCCTCGGCTACCGGTCGCCGGGTCGCTCGGTCAAGGAGAACAAGGACCGGCTCCAGCCGCCGATGTGCCTGTGGAACTCCAAGGACGACGTCGAGCCGTCGGCGGTCCTCAACGTCGGCGTCGCCTCGGACATGGACTTCAACGAGTACATCTCCGGTGCCGTCAAGAAGTCCGAGCCGCAGCCGATCGGCGGGCTCAACTGGACGCAGTACGCCTCGATCCTGCCCGACGACTGCCCGTTCTACGCCCTGCTCGGCGCCAAGTCCTTCGCCTTCGTCAGCGTCTCGACCAACAAGCTCGACAAGTCCTGTGAGCTGGCGAAGCAGGTGATCCCGCAGGTCGCCGCGCACCTGCCGGGCGGGCAGGACGCCCCGCCGGTCACGGCGTCGACGTCGGCGAAGCCCGAGCCGGGCGGCCCGCTGCTGGCGGCCGACCCGTGCGCGACGCTGAAGCCGGACCAGGTGGCCCAGCTGAAGAACATCTCGCCGGACGGGAAGAAGGACAACTCGTCCACCGTCCCGAACGCGTCCTACTGCCTCTGGGACGACACCGACGGCGACGGCGGCCAGAAGGCGTTCGAGGTCTGGTTCGGGCCCAGCACGCCGGCCGGGGAGTGGCCGGGGGTGAAGGACGTCGCCCCGACCGAAACCCTCGACGTCGGCGGCCGGAAGTGGGGCCTGTTCCCGAACATGAGCGGCCTGCGGGTGACCTGCGGCGCCACGCTGGCGATCACCGAAACGTCGTCCGTGCGGGTGGTCAGCGGCTTCATCGGCGACGACACGAAGACCTGCGACCTCGTGAAGCAGGGCCTGCCGCTGGTGACCGCGAACCTGCCGGGCTAGCCCTCGGACACCTGGTCCGCGATGTGGCGGGCGATCTCCAGCGCGCTCGTCGCGGCCGGCGACGGCGCGTTCAGGACGTGCACCTGGTTGCGGGTGGTCTCGATGAGGAAGTCGTCGACGAGCGAGCCGTCGCGGCGCATCGCCTGGGCGCGCACGCCGGAGCCGTGGCGGACGATGTCGGCCTCGGTGACGGCCGGGACGAGCCGGGCGAGGCTCGCGGCGAACCGCTTCTTCGAGAACGAGCGGCGGACCTCGTCGAGCCCGGTCGGGAACGCGTACTTCTTCGCGAGCCGCCAGGCGCCGGGGAAGGCCGCGACCTCGGCGACGTCCTTCGGGGAGAAGTCGCGCCAGCGGTAGCCCTCGCGGCGCAGCGCGAGCACGGCGTTCGGGCCGGCGTGGACGCTGCCGTCGAGCATGCGCGTGAGGTGCACGCCGAGGAACGGCAGCGTCGGGTCCGGCACCGGGTAGATCAGGCCCTTGACCAGGTGCCGCCGGTCCGGCTTGAGCTCGTAGTACTCGCCGCGGAACGGCACGATCTTCGCCGACGGCGTCAGCCCGGCCAGGCGCGCGACGCGGTCGGAGTGCAGGCCGGCGCAGTTCACGAGGGCGTCGGCCTGGACGACGTCGTCGCCGGTCGCGACCTCGACGCCGCCGGTGCTCCCGGTCCGGATGGCCAGCGCGGGCGAGTTCAGCCGCAGGTCGACGCCGGCTTCGTCGAGCAGCCGGACGAGCGCGTGGCAGACGGCGGGGAAGTCGATGATCCCGGTGGATTCGACGCGCAGGGCGGCGACGCAGGCGACTTCGGGCTCGTACTCGCGGGCTTCGGCGGGCGAGATCTGCTTGGCCGGGACGCCGTTGGCCTCGGCGCGCTCGGCGAGCGTGGTGAGCGCGGGAACTTCACTCTCCCGGGTGGCGACGACGAGCTTCCCGCACACCTCGACGGGCACGCCGTACTGCCGCGCGAAGTCCACGATGGACCGATTGCCGGCGACGGACATCCGCGCCTTGAAGGAACCGGGCTTGTAGTAGAGCCCGGCGTGCACGACGTTCGAGTTGTGCCCGGTCTGGTGTGCCGCCCAGCGGGATTCCTTTTCCAGCACGGTGACGTCCAGCCCGCGCCTGGTCAGCTCCCAGGCCACGGCCAGACCGACGATCCCGCCCCCGACGACTACGACGTTGCGCACGGTCGATCAGGCTACGCGAGTCTTCGCAGGTGATGTTCCCTGGCGTTACCTAACGATTGTCAGGTACAGTACCTAACCGATGTCAGGTAAGCGGTTGACGCGGGAAGCGCGACGCGAGCGGATCCTCGCCGCGGCGGGGCAAGTGTTCGCTTCGGCGGGCTATGACGCGGCCGGGATGCGGGAGGTCGCGGCGGCCGCCGGGATCAGCACACCGGTGCTGTACGACCACTTCCCGGCGAAGGCGCAGCTGTACGCGGCGCTGCTGGAGTCCGAAGTGGACGGACTGCTGGCCGGCTGGGCGGCGCTGCCGGGGTCGGACGACCCGGAGGTGCTGCTGCGCAGCCGCGTCTCGGCCATCTTCGGCTGGATCGAGGCCAACGAGCGCGGCTGGCGGATGATCTTCGCCGAAGCCCCGTCGGACCCGGCGGTGGCGGCGGTGCACCGCAGCGGCCAGGCCCGCGCGACGGCGAACCTGACGTCGCTGTTCCACGGGGTGCCGCTCGATCTGACGTCCGGCATCCCGCGCCCGCTGGCCGACGAGGTGCTGGCGGAGGCGTGCAAGAGCGCGCTCAACTCGATCGCGACGTGGTGGTGGGACCACCGCGAAATCCCCCGCGACGAGGTGGTGGCGCTGACGGTCGACCTGCTGTGGCGCGGGCTCGCCACGCTGATCAAGGGGGCACGATGAGCACGGAAACCTACCGCCGGGCCATGGAAACCCGCGACGTCGAGCTGGCGCTGACGGCGTTCGCGCCGGACGCGGTGCTGCATTCGCCGCTGACGTCCCGGGTGCGCTTCACCGGCCACGCCGAGCTGCGGCCGCTGATCGAGGTGGCGTACCGGCACCTGAAGGACATCAGCTTCCACACGGACACCGGCGACGCGCGGACCCGCGTGGTGGTCTACACCGCGCGGATCGGCGGCGAGCCGATCGAGGAAGCGGCGCTGCTGCGGCTGAACGACGACGGCCTGGTCGAGGAGGCGACGCTGTTCGTGCGGACGCTGCCGGGGCTGGTGGCGCTGATGGACCGGTTCGGCCCGGACATCGCCCGCGCGAACGGCAGGCCGGTGGTGGCGCGCGTGTTGCGCGTGCTGGTGAAGCCGTTGCTGGCGATGGTGCGGTCGGGCGACCGGCGGGCGGTGCCGCTGGTCAGCCGGTGAGGTGCTCCAGTGCCTTCTGGGCCGTCATCCCCAGCCCGGCCCGGTAGGCCCGCTCGAACCCGGCCACGCCCAGCGACTCCACGAGCCGCCTCCGGACGGCGGACACGTCCGGGTCGCCGCTGATCGCCGTTCCCCGCACGGCGGCCGCGGCACCCAGCAGGACCGCCGCCTGCGGGGGCTGGGCCGCTTCCGCCAAGCCCTCCAGTGCGAACGCGACCACGTCGCTCGCGTTCCACTGCTTCCCGATCAGCAACGCCGAGCGGTGCAACGAGACGGCCGAGGACCGGTCGCCCTCCGCCAACGCCAGCCGGCCCAGCGAAATCGACGCCGTCGCGCGGACCGACTCCGCCGCGAACGAGCCGCCCGCGCACTCCGTCAGCGCCCGCTCGCCCAGTTCCCGGGCCGCCACCAGATCTCCCGACAGCCGGGCCAGGTTGGCCAATCCGACGTACGCCGCCGCGCGGGATTCCGGCATGCCCGAGCGGCTCGCCGTGGCCGCCGCCAGCTCGTAGTCCGCGTGGGCCCGGGCGTGGTCGCCCGCCAGCAGGTGCGTCCACGCGCGGCGGCAGATCAGGTCCGCGACGTCGTCCGTCGCGCCGATCTCGTGCATCAGCCCCAGCGCTTCGTCCATCAGCGGCACCGCGGCCGCGTACTCGCCGCGCCAGGTCAGCAGCTGGGACAGGTGGTCCAGGGCCATCGACAGGCCCCACCGCTCGCCCAGCGCGCGGAACTGCGCCGCACCCTCGCGCAGCCCGTCCTCGGCACCCGCCAGGTCGCCCGACATCATCGACCGCAGGCCCAGCCCCATCGGCAGCAGCGCCCAGCCCCACGCGTCGCCGGCCGCCAGCAGGCTCTTGCCGCGGCCGAGCAGCTCGGCGTCGTCGCCCGGCGGGCCGGCCACCACCCCCAGCAGCATCACCAGCATCGGGTTGCGGGGCGTCCAGTCCTCGTCCGTCGCGTACCGGCGGACCAGCGGCAGGTACTGCTCCAGCGACTCGTGCGGCTGCCCGGCCAGCGCGCCGAGCACGCACACCAGGAACTCCTCGACGTACTCCTCGCGCAGCTCGGGCGGGCACCGCGCCACCACCGCCAGCGACAGCCCGGCGCCCTCGAACCGCCGTCCGCGCATCCACCAGTACATCGCCAGCAGCGGCACCAGCCGCAGCGCCAGCGTGACGTCGTGCTCGGTCGACCAGCGCAGTGCCGCCAGGAGGTTGTCGTAGTCGGCGTCGATCCGCGCCAGCCACTCCAGCTGCTCCGCCGTCCGCAGTTTCGGGTCTGCTTCTTCCGCGAACCGCAGGAAGTACTCGGCGTGGGCGCGGTGGAACTTCTCCGCCTCGCCCGCTTCGGCCAGCTTCTCGCCGCCGAACGCGCGGATCGTCTCCAGCATCCGGAACCGCCCGCCGACGGCCTCGACCAGGGACTTGTCGGCCAGGTCCGGCAGCAGGTCGGCGTCCGCGCCACACACCTCGGCGGCGGCCGCGGCCGTGGCGCCGCCGGAGAACACGGTCAGGCGGCGCGCCAGCGCACGTTCCTCGTCGGTCAGCAGGGCCCAGCTCCACTCGACGACCCCGCGCAGCGAGCGGTGCCGGGCCTCGGCCGTCCGGCTGCCGCGGGCCAGCAGCCGGAACCGGTCGTCGAGCCGGGCCGCGATCCCACCGAGCCGCAGGGTCCGGACGCGGGCCGCCGCCAGCTCGAGGGCCAGCGGGAGGCCGTCGAGGGCCGCGCAGACGTGCTGGACGTCGCCGATCGTCGACTCGTCGAGCGCGAACGCGGGATCGCTCGCGGCCGCGCGCTCGGCGAACAACCGGACGGCCGCGAACTCCCGGGCCCGGATCACCGGCGTCCCGGGCGGCGGGACGGCCAGCCGCGGCACCGGCGCGAGCTGCTCGCCGGTGATGCCGAGCGGCTCCCGGCTGGTGGCCAGCACCCGCAGTCCCGGGCACGCGGCGAGCAGGCGCGCGGCCAGCCGGGCCGTCACGTCGACGACGTGCTCGCAGTTGTCGAGCACCAGCAGCACCGGGCGCTCGCGCAAGGCCGAGACCAGCCGCTCGACCGGGTCCTGCGGGCCGCCGCGCGAACTCTCGCGCAGGCCGAGCGCGGCCAGCACCGCGCCCGCGACGTCGGCGCTGCCGTGCGGGGCGAGCTCGACGAACGCGACCGGACCGGCCTGGGCCGCCGCGGCCGCGGCAGCTTCGATGGCCAGCCGGGTCTTGCCGGTGCCGCCCGGGCCGGTCAGCGTCACGAGCCGGGCACGCGCCAGCAGCTCCGCGACCTGCCGCAGCTCGCCGTCCCGGCCGACGAAGCTGGTCAGCTGCGCGGGCAACGCCGGGAGAACCGGCTTCTCGGTTTCACCGCGAAGCACCGCGAGGTGCGCCTCGGCGAGTTCGGGGCCGGGGTCGGCACCCAGCTCCTCGGCCAGCGTGCGGCGGGCGTCCTCGAACGCGGCCAGCGCGTCGGCCGGCCGTCCGGCCGCGGCCAGCGCCCGGACCAGCTGCGCGCGCGGCCGTTCCCGCAGCGGCTGCGCGGCGACGGTGCCGCGCAGGCCGGCGAGGACGTCCTCGGCCTGCCCGAGCGCCAGCCGGGCCTCGACGTGCTCGGCCACGGCGTCCGCGCGCAGCTCGGCGAGCCGCGTCGCCTGCGCGGCGGCGAACGGCGCGTCCGCCAGGTCGGTGAACGCGGGTCCGCGCCACAACGCCAGCGCCTCGCCCAGCGTCTCCGCGGCTCGCGCGTGTTCACCGTTCTTCAGCAGCGTGCGGCCTTCCCGGGTGAGCCGTTCGAAGGCGTGGACGTCCACTTCGTCCGGGGCGACGGCCAGCCGGTACCCGGCCGCGGTGAACTCGACCGGGGCGAGGTCACGCAGCGCCGTCCGCAGCCGCGACACCTGCGACTGGAGGGCGTTCGCGGCGCCGTCCGGCGGGTGCTCGCCGTACATGCCGTCGATCAGCCGCTCCGCGGGCACGAACCGCCCGGCCTCGAGCGCGAGCAGGGCCAGCAGCGTCCGCGACCGCGGGCCGCCCACCGCCACCTGCGTGCCGTCGGGGTGCCACGCGGCGACGGCCCCCAGCACCCCGAATCGCATGGTGCCCAGCCTAAGACGTCTCCGACCTGCGGCGGGCGTCACTCGAAAGGTCAGTTCGGCGTGGTCCTGTGAATCACCTGAGTGTGCGTCTATACACTTCGCCGGGTCCCCACGCAATGGGAGAGGTATGTCGTCCGACAGCATTGCCCTCGGTCAGCCGACCGTCGGCGAAGAGGAGCTCGCGGCCGTCGCCGAAGTCTTCCGGTCCGGCTGGCTGGCCGGCGCCGGACCGGCGTGCCGCCGCTTCGAGGAGCGGTTCGCCCAGGTCACCGGCACCGCGCACGCTTTGACGACCGCGAACTGCGGCTCGGCGCTCTTCCTCGGCCTCAAGGTACTCGGCGTCCAGCCGGGCGACGAGGTGATCGTCGGCGACTACACGTTCCCGGCGACCGGCCACGCCGTCGTGCAGGCCGGGGCGAAGCCGGTGTTCGCCGACATCCGCCCGGACGTCTTCAGCGCGGACCCGGCGCACGTCGAAGCCCTGGTCACGCCGAAGACGGTCGGCATCCTCGCCGTCGACGTCGCCGGCCAGCCCGGTGACTTCGACGAGTACCGCGCGATCGCCGACAAGCACGGCCTTTGGCTCTTCGAGGACGCCGCCTGCGCCGCGGGGGCGACGTACCGGACGCGCCCGGCCGGCAGCCTCGCCGACCTCGCCGCGTTCTCCTTCCACGGCCGCAAGGGCATCACCGCGGGCGAGGGCGGCGCGCTGGTCTCCGACCGCGAAGACCTCATCGCCCGCGCCCGCAAGCTGCACACCTACGGCATCGAGCCGGCCATCAGCCGGGAAGGCTCGGACACGCTGCCCATCCCGGAGTTCCACGAGCTCGGCTACAACTTCCGGCTGTCGGACGTCCAGGCCGCGATCATGAACGTCCAGCTCGACCGGCTCCCGGACCTCCTCGCCGCCCGCAGGTCGGTCGCGAAGCGCTATCACGAGGCTTTCGCCGACGTAGACGCCCTGACCGTGCCGGTGGAGCTGCCCGACCGCGAGCACCCGTGGCAGGCGTACCTGCTCACGGTCGCGCCCGAGGTCAGCCGCGACACGCTCGCCCTGCGCATCCGCTCGCAGGGCGTCCAGTGCAACTTCGGCACGTACGCGTCGCACCTGCAGCCGATCTACGGGCCTCAGGCCCCGCTGCCCGTCTCGGCCGACGCGTTCGCGCGTCAGCTCGCCATCCCGATGCACGCCAACCTCACCGACGCCGAAGTCACGCGCGTCGGCGAGGTCGTGCGCGAAGCCGTGCAGTCCCTGTCCTGAAGCCGCCGACCGAGGAGAAATTGGTGTCCGACAAGAAGGTGCTCTTCACCGGGGGCGGTGGCTTCATCGCCGCGCACGTCATCCCGCTCCTCATCGAGGGCGGCTACACGGTCCGGATCTTCGACAACATGACCCGCGGCGACCGCGCCCGCGTCAACGAGTTCGTCGCCACCGGCAAGGTCGAGCTGGTCGAGAAGGACGTCCGGTACGGCGGTGCGGTGCGCGAGGCCATGCGCGGCTGCACGCACGTCATCCACTTCGCGACGGTGTCGATCAACAAGTCGATCGCCGACCCGCACGAGTCGATCGACATCAACATGATCGGCAACCACAACGTCTTCGCGGCGGCCGCGGACGAGGGCGTCGAGCGGCTGGTGTTCGCCTCGACGGCGTCGGTGTACGGCGACCCGAAGCGGCTGCCGATGCACGAGGACGACGAGCTGCGCCCGCTCACGCCGTACTGCATCTCCAAGCGCGCCGGCGAGGACCTGCTCGGCTTCTACGAGCGGCAGAAGGGCCTCTCGTGGAACGCCCTGCGGTTCTTCAACGTGTACGGCCCGGGCCAGAAGATCGAGGCCTACTACACCTCGGTGATCAACCACTTCATCCAGCGCCTGCGCAACGGCCAGCCGCCGATCATCGACGGCCGCGGCGACCAGTCGATGGACTTCGTGCACGTCACCGACCTCGCGCACGCCGTCGTCGCGGCGCTGGAGTCGGAGCAGGCGAACGTGCCGATCAACATCGGCACCGGCATCGACACCTCGATCGCGGCGCTGGCCAAGATCCTCATCGAGGCCGTCGGCGTCGACGTCGAGCCGCTGTTCAACGAGCGTGACGTGCTGGTCTCCAGGCGCGCCGCAGACATCTCCCGGGCCCGCGAAGTGCTCGGCTGGGAGCCGCGGATCACCGTCGAAGACGGCATGCGGGACTTGGTCAAGGAAACCGAGTGAGTACCACCGCCGGGCCCGCCCGAGGACGTGCGATGCGCATCGCGGTGGTGAACAACTTCTTCCCGCCGCGGGTGGGCGGCAGCGCGCACATGGCGGCGTCGCTGGCAGCGCAGTTCGTGGCGGCCGGCCACGACGTGCTCGCCATCACGGCCGCGTACGGCGAGGCCCCGGCGGAGGAGGAGCGCGACGGCTACCGCGTCGTGCGGCTCCCGGCGGTGAAGATGCCGCAGATCGGCCTGTCGATCGACTTCGACATGAGCTTCGCGTCGCTGCGGCCGGGCAACTGGCGGCGGCTGTGGAAGCTGCTGAACGAGTTCAAGCCGGACGCGATCCACCTGCACGGCCAGTTCTTCGACCTGTCGTGGCTGGCCGGGATCTGGGCGCGCCGCCACGGCGTCCCCACGCTGCTGACGATCCACACGCTGCTGATCAGCGACAACAAGCTGTACGGCGGCGTGTTCCGGCTGCTCGACGCCGTGCTGGTCCGGCCGATCCTGGCGTACCTGAAGCCGCGGTACGTCATCCTCGACAAGCTGGGCGTCGACTACTGCGTCGACCGCTACGGCACGAGCGACGCGAACTCGGAGTACTTCCCGATCGCGGTGGACACCGGGCACTTCGCGAAGCCGGTGACGAAGGACGTCCGCGCGGAGCACGGGATCGGCGACGCCCCGCTGATCGTGTCGCTCGGCCACGTCATCCCGCTGCGCAACCGCCTGCCGCTGATCGAAGCCCTGCCGTCCATTTTGGACAAGCACCCCGGCGTCCGGGTGGTCGTCGTCGGCCGGGTGTACCACGACGCGTTCCTGAAGCGGGCCGCCGAGCTGGGGGTGTCGGACGCGCTGGTCGTGACGGGCGCGGTGCCGAAGGAGGACGTCCCGGCGTACTTCGCGGCGGCGGACATCGTGACGCACGACCTCAACGGCGGCTGCGGCACGGCGTCCCTCGAGGCGATGCTGTCGGGCACGGCGACGATCGCGTCGGTGACCGAGGACAACTACCCGGGCATCGAGCTGCGCAACGGCGAGAACGTGCTGCTGGTCCGCCCGGACGACGCGGAAGCGGTGGCCCGCACGGTGATCGAGCTCCTCGACGACCCGTCGCGGCGGGCGTTGATCGCCCAGCGCGAGAGCGAGCTGGTGCGGTCGAACTTCGGCCTCGACGTCGTCGCGGAAGAGCACCTCAGGACCTTCGAGAAGCTGGTGTCGGAAGCCGATGTTCTTCGATGACGAGCGCAGCCACCGGCTGCGCCCGCAGATCCTGACCGAGCTGGTCTCGCAGTACATGAACGACGCCGAGCGCGCGGCCTTCTACGGGCTGCCGTCGACGTGCCGGGTCCGCGAGCGCGTGAAGATCATCAGCCCGGAGAACCTGAAGATGGGCGACCACTGCTGGATCGGCGAGGGCGCGGCCCTGGACGCCAGCGGCGGCCTGGAGATCGGCGAGCACACCAGCATCGGGCTGAACACGCTGATCTTCACGCATTCGAGCTGGCTGGCGAACATGACGCTGCAGAACCATTCGGGCAGCGACCTGATCGAGCGCAAGCCGGTGAAGATCGGCAAGGGCTGCTTCATCGGCGGCCTGGTGGTGATCATGGCCGGCGTGACGATCGGCGACTTCGCGACGGTGCAGCCGAACTCGGTGGTGGCGAAGGACGTGCCGCCGCGGACGCTGGTGGCGGGCAATCCGGCCCGGGTGTTCCAGCGGTACGACGAGGAGTACATCCAGTCCGAAGTGGACCGGGTACGCGCGGAGAACGCGCGGCGGCGGGAGATCGCGGAGTCACAAGGGCAGAACACTTCGGGCTGGGGAGCCCCATCGGGCGACTACTCAGCGGAGTAGCGATCCGGCAAGCTGGCGTGAGAAGATGACGTCCAGTAACCGATGGTGGGGAGAAGGCGGATGAGCGTCATGGAGTGGCCTCACGATCTTCTGTCCCTCGACGACTGGATCAACCTGCCGGAGACACCGGAGTACCAGGTCGAAGTGGTCGAAGGGGTTCTCCTCGTGGCGCCGCGTCCGATGCCGTTGCACCAGCGTGTTGTCGCACGGTTGGCCTTCCTGATCGACGAGCTGGCAGCGGACGGCTACTCCGCGCTTCCCGAGGTCGAGATGGTCGTTTCCGCGACGCCGCTCACGGTTCGCGTGCCCGACGTGCTCGTCGCCCCCGGTTCCGTGGTGGATGCCAATCCACCACGGATCGATGCCGGTGACGTCCGGCTGGTGATCGAGGTGCTGTCCGAGGGCACCCGGCGCACCGACCAGGTCACCAAGTTCTCCGAGTATGCCGAAGCCGGGATCGAGCACTACTGGATCGTCGACCTCGACTCCCCGGTCAGCATGATCACCTACCGGCTGATCGACGGGGAGTACGAGAATTTCGGCGAGTTCTCCGGGGTCGCCGAAGTCGAGTTCGCCGGCAGCCCGCTCACCATCGACCTGAACGCCCTCACCACCCGCCGCGCCCAGCGGCCCTGACGTGGATGACGGCGGCACCGGCGCCGAACGCCGGCGCCGCCGTCGTGAAACCGCCCGGTCCTCCCGGCGGTGAAGTCCTGCGCACGGAACCGCACGCAGGACTCTAGTACTCAGTGACCGAGCGCGAGATATCGGTTACGCAACGTTTCAGCCATGGCCGACGCCGGTGTTGCCCGCCGGCAGCTCCGCGCCCGCCGCGTCGAAGGCCTGGAGGTTCTCCGGGTCGGCCACGCCCGGGTCGAACCAGAACACCACCACGTTCGGGTCCTCGCTCCAGCGGGCCTGGTGCGCCACCCCGGTTGTGCCCCAGATGCGGCCGGTGATCTTCGCCGCCGGGCCGTAGTAGTAGCCGAACGTCGGGACGTCGTGGCCGTCGACCTCCATGCCGCTCGCCACCGCGTGGAAACCGGGCGCCTTGTCCGAGCCCGCCGTCTCGTTCGTCGCCACCAGGTTCGTCAGGCCGCCCGCCGCGTCGCGAGCGCCGGCCATGATGCCGAACGTCGTCTCCGGCAGCTGCGGGATCCGCACCGGGACGCCGTAGAACACCACGTCGCCGAAGCCCGACGGGATGACGTCGCCCAGCACGGGGGACGTGGCGACGGCGGACACCGGGGCCGCGTCGGCCGTGGCCGGGACGGCGGTCAACAGCATCGCCGCGGCCGCCGTCGCCGCCGCCGCCAGAATGCGCTTGCTCATGGGCTCTCTCCCTCGGTCGGCTCCCGGCGCGGGCCGGGAGCAAGATCATCCACCGCCCAATACGCGCGTAACCTCGAAAAGGTTGAGAAGCAACCTTCCGGGCTTTCGGCCGTCGCTGGGAACGACGAAACGAGGTGACGCATGGCGCGTGGCGACGAGGAGTTCGCGGAGTTCGTCCGCGCGTCTTCGGGCCGGCTCACCCACGCCGCGTTCCTGCTCACCGGCGACCGCCACCAGGCCGAGGACGCCGCCCAGACCGCCTTCACCCGCACCTACGCCGCCTGGTCGCGGGTCCGGCACAAGGACGCCTACGGCTACGCCCGCACGGTCCTGGTCAACCACGTCATCGACGGCTGGCGGCGGCCCATCCGCGAGTACGCCACCGAAACCCTGCCCGAGCAGCAGGACCGCGCCGACGTCGGCAAGGCCGTCACCCAGCGGGCCTGGCTCACCGCGGTGCTCAAGACGCTGACCGACCGCGAACGCGCCGTCGTCGTGCTGCGCCACTTCTTCGACCTGCCGGAAGCCGACGTGGCCCGTGAGCTCGGCGTTTCACTGGGTACCGTGAAGAGCACGAACTCGCGGGCGCTGGCCAAGCTGCGCCTCGAGGCGGACCCGGAGGACACGCTGATCGGGAGGAGCGGGCGGTGAACGACCTCGACGACTTCCGCGCCGCGCTCCGGCAGCCGCCCGAAGAGCCCTTCGCCGAACCCGACCTGGCCAAGATCATGGCGGGCGGCCGGCGCATCCGGCGTCGCCGCCGCGTGCTGACCGGCACCGCCGGGGTCGCCGCCGCGGCCGCCGTCGTGCTCGTCGTGGTGTTCGCGACCCAGCTCCGGCAGCCCGCGCCCGCGCCGGTCGCGCAGCCGCCGTCGCCGTCGCTGTCGGTCTCGGCGACGTCTCCGGCGCCGGCCGCCGAGCGGCCGATCGGCAACGTCGTCGGCACCGGGATCCGGACCCCGGCCGGCGAGATCGTCATCTACGCGCGGGCCGTCGACCTGCCGGAACTGCCGGGCACCCGCTTCGGCCTGGTGGCCGGCTACCGGTCCGGGACGTCGCTGCAGTCCGTGCTGGCGACGAACGAGACCCGCGGCTCCGACCGGTCGTTCGGCTTCCACGCCACCGACGGCGGCGACGTGATCGGCAACCAGGTCATCCCGGTCTTCGGCTACTTCGCGGGCCCGGCGGCGAGGATCACGACCACGGTGCACGGCCAGACGGTCGAGGCGAACCTGGCCAGGTGGACCGAGGATCCGAACGTGGTCATCTTCTGGTTCCACCCCGACACCGTCCCGGACTCCGCCGTCCTGACGCCCCTGATCGCCTACGACGCCAACGGCAAGCGGCTCACCAAGTAGGCGGTACCCGGCCACGCGATGCGGGCGTAAGACGTGAATCGTGACCTCTCGACGAGCGTTCCTCACCGCCACGGCCGCGCTCGGCGTGGTGGCCGCCGGTACACCGGCCGGAGCCGCCGAACTCGGTGACCGCGGGCCCGGCGTCCCGGTCCGGCCCCAGCGTCCGGACGCGGAGCTGCGGGTCCTGCTCCGCCAGGTCGACGAACGGAGGATCGAAGCGACCGTGCGGCGGCTGGCCGCGTTCGGCACCCGGCACACGCTGTCCGCCCAAGACGATCCGACGCGGGGCATCGGCGCCGCGCGTGACTGGCTCTTCGCGCAGTTCCAGCAGATCGCGGCGGCTTCCGGCGGACGGCTGAGCGTCGAGTTGCAGTCGTACGTCCAGCCGCCCGCCGACCGGATCCCGGTGCCGACGAAGATCACCAACGTCGTCGCGACCCTGCGCGGCTCAACCGATCCCGGCCGCGTGTACGTCGTTTCGGGGCACTATGACTCGCGCCGCAGCGACGTCATGGACTTCACCGGTGACGCGCCGGGCGCCGACGACGACGCGTCGGGCGTCGCCGTCGCCCTGGAGCTGGCCCGGGTGCTCTCGACGCGGCAGCCGGCCGCGACGATCGTCTTCGCCGCCGTCGCGGGCGAAGAGCAGGGCCTGTACGGCTCGCGGTACATGGCGCAGCAGTTCAAGGCGGCCGGCACCGACGTCCAGGCGATGTTCACCGACGACATCGTGGGCTCCAGCCGCGCCGACGACGGCACGCGCGATCCCTTCACGATCCGCCTCTTCGCCGAGGGCGTCCCGACTGCGGAAACCCCGGCGGAGGCGAGCCTGCGCCGCAGTATCGGCGGCGAGAACGACTCGCCGCCGCGTCAGCTGGCCCGGTTCGTGAAGTCCGTGGCGGAGAACGACGCGACCGGCATGACGGTCCGGGTGGTCTACCGCCGCGACCGCTACCTGCGCGGCGGCGACCACATCGGCTTCCTCGAACAGGGCTACCCGGCGGCGCGGTTCACCGAACCGAACGAGGACTTCGCGCACCAGCACCAGGACGTCCGCGTCGAAAACGGCGTCCAGTACGGCGACCTGCCGGAGTTCTGCGACTTCCCGTTCGTCGCGCGGGTCGCCCGGGTGAACGGCGCCGCGCTGTGGTCGCTGGCCACGGCACCGGGCACGCCGAAGGGCGTCAAGATCCGCACGGCGGCGCTGACGAACGACTCGGAGCTGCTCTGGACGGCCACGCCCGGAGCCACGAGCCACGAGGTCGTCTGGCGCGAGACGACGGCCCCGGACTGGACGCACGCCATCGACGTCGGCCCGGCGCTGACGGCGAAGATCGACCTGTCCAAGGACAACGTCTTCTTCGGCGTCCGCGCGGTGGGCCCGGGCGGACGCCGGAGCCCGGCCACGTTCCCGGCGCCGGTGAGCTAGGCCGCGGCCTGCGTCAGCACCTGCTCGACGACGTGGTGCGAAGGCAGGATCAGGTCGCGCTCGGTGTCGGCGTCGATCTTGCCCTCGAGGAGGTCGCAGAACCGGTCGAGCTGGGTGGCCAGCGGCTCGCGCGCGGTCACCAGCTCCGGGATCTCGATGACCGTCTGCTGCCGGTAGCCGAGGCCGTCCGGGGTGACGGAGTCGTGCGAGACGTGGCGGTAGATCGTGACGTCGCGGCGCAGCAGGTCGATCTCGATCAGCCGGTCGAGCTCGGACACCACCAGCGAACGGACCTTCTTCTGCCCGAGCCGGGACGCCGACACCGTGGCCAGGCCGGTCGGGAACGACAGCACCGTCTCGATGGTGTCCTCGGCGCCCTCGACCGACTGCGGGTGGAAGTAGCCCGCGCCGGACGTCACGCGCGACGGCGTCGCGCCGCCGAAGAACTGGATCGCCAGGTCGACGTCGTGCACCAGCAGGTCCCACGCCACGCCGGTCTTGATGCGGGGCGCGTACGGGCCGTGGCGGCGGGCCATCAGGTGCACCGGCTCGTTGACCAGCGCCCGCGCGGTCATCACAGCCGGGTTGTAGCGCTCGAGCAGCCCGCACATCAGCGGGATGTCGTTCTTCGCCGACAGCGAAACGATTTCCTGCGACTTCTCGAAGCTGTTGCAGACCGGCTTCTCGACCAGCATCGGCTTGCCCTGGCGGAAGATCTCCTGCGCCAGGTCGTAGTGCACCTCGGTGGCCGAGGCCAGCACCACGGCGTCCACATCGGACAGTTCGCCGATCTCCGGCGTCCACCGGGTTTCGTACCGGTCGGCGACGGCCTTGCCCGCTTCCTCACGCGGATCGATCACGCGGACCAGGTCGACGCGCTCGTTGCCGGCGAGCACGCGGGCGTGGAGGGAACCCATGTTCCCGGTACCGACAAGAGCGATCCGATGCGTCATGCGCCCAGTACCTCGCGAACGGTTTCGATGATGGTGTCCAGGTCGGACTCGGTCAGGTGCGGGTGCACCGGCAGCGACAGCGCCTGCTCGGCGACCGATTTCGCGACCGGGAAGTCCTCGACGCGCGCGCCCGGGATCAGGTCGTGACCCGCGTAGCAGTCGTAGTCGAAGACGATCTTGGGGTAGTAGATGCCGTTGCCGATGCCGCGCTCGGTGAGCGCCGCGGCCAGCTCGTCGCGCGAGAGGAACGCGTGCGGGCCGACCAGCACGGTGTACTGGTGCCACACGTGCTCGCGGCCCGGCAGCACCTGCGGGACGTCGAGGCCCGGCGTGCCGGCGAGGCCCTCCGAGAGGCGCTTCGCGTTCGCCTGGCGGGCCGCGGTCAGCTGGTCGAGCTTCGCCAGCTGCGGGATGCCGACGGCCGCGTGCAGGTCGGTCATCCGGTAGTTGTGCCCGGCGACCTCGTACTGGTAGCGGGCGCGCATGCCCTGGTTGCGCAGCACGCGCAGCTTGTCGGCCAGCGCGTCGTCGTCCGTGGTGATGACGCCGCCCTCGGCGGTGGTGATGTTCTTCGTCGCGTACAGCGAGAAGCAGCCGATGCCGAACGAACCGGCCGGCTTGCCCTCGAACGACGCGCCGACGGCCTGCGCCGAGTCCTCGATCACCTGCAGGCCGCGCTCGGCGGCCAGCGGCGCGAGCTTGCCCATGTCGGCCGTCTGGCCGTAGAGGTGCACCGGCATGAGCACCTTGGTGCGGTCGGTGACCGCGGCCGCGACGGCGTCCGGGTCGATCGCGAAGTCGTCGCGCCGGATGTCGGCGAAGCGGACGGTCGCGCCGGCCTCGAGGATCGCGTTCAGCGTCGCCACGAAGGTGAACGGCGAGGTGATGACCTCGTCACCCGGCTTCAGGTCCAGCACCTGGAGCGCGGCGACCAGCGCGGTGGTCCCGTTGTTGACCGCGATCGCGTGCTTCGTCCCGGAGACGGCCGCGAAGGCGTCTTCGAAGCGCTTGACCATCGGTCCCTGTGCGATGGCGCCGGAGCGCAGCACCTCGACGACGAGGTCCTCCGCGTCGCGGACGTCGACCACAGTGATGGGGATCATGGGCAGTCTCTCTCGGCAGGCGATTTCGGCGCGTCCGGTACAGTGAGCCGCCGGTTCTGCGCCCGGCCGCCCTGCAGCAACGCGGGCCACACGTTACCGGGCGCGGCCGCGCGCCCAGTACCCAGCCGCCGACGAACGGATACCCGCCCGTGGCCAACCGCATCCACCCGACCGCCGTCATCGGCGAAGGCGTCGAGCTCGGCGAGGACAACGTGATCGGGCCGTTCACGGTGATCGCGGGGCCTGCCCGGATCGGCGACGGCAACTGGATCGGCCCGCACGTGACGATCGGCACGCCCGGCGAGGACCGTAGCCGTCCCCATCCCGCCGCCTGGGCAGACGCGCCGACCGGTGACCCGGATCACGACGGCCACGGGGTCGTCATCGGCAGCCGCAACCGGATCCGCGAGTACGTGAGTGTCCACCAAGGGACCTGGCGGACAACGACCGTCGGCAGCGACAGCTACTTCCTCCGCAACTCCCACATCGCGCACGACTGCCTGGTCGGCGACGGCGTCACCATCGCCTCCAACGCCGTGACGGGTGGCCACTGCCACATCTGGGACGGCGCGAACCTCGGCATGGGCGCGATCCTGCACCAGAAGGTCGTGATCGGCCCCGGCGCGATGATCGGGATGGGCTCGGCGGTGCGGCGCGAGATCGGCGCGTTCACCATCGCCGTCGGCAACCCGGCCCGCGTCACCGGCGTCAACGTGGTGGGCCTGTCCCGCCGCGGTCTCGACGAGGAGACGATCGAGGCCCTCGGGCCGTGGCTGAAGGGCAAGGAAGGTCTCCCGGACGTCACGCTGCCCGGCGACCTCTCTACCTTGGTAAAGGCGTGGGACGCTCGCCCGCGCGACGAGCACTAGGAGCTATCACCATGTCGGAAGTCGCCCCCAAGCTGCGCGAGGTCTTCGTCGAGGCGCTGGACCTCGACGGCGGTGTGGACGTCGAGAACCTGAAGTACCGCGACATCGAGGCGTGGGACTCGGTCGGCCACATGGCGCTGGTCGCGGCCATCGAGGACGAGTTCGACGTCGAGTTCGACACCGACCAGGTCATCGACATGTCGAGCTTCAAGGTCGCCGTCGACATGGTCACCGAGCTCCAGTCGAAGAATGACTGATTTGTCCGGTCGCGTCGCGCTTGTCACGGGCGGGACGCGGGGGATCGGCCTGGCCACCGCCCGCGCGCTCGTCGAGGCGGGCGCGACGGTGGTGCTGACCGGCCGTGACGAAGCTCGCGCCAAGGAGGCGGCCGCGTCCGTGGGTGCCTCCGGGCTCGCCCTCGACGTCACCGACGCGAAGGCAGTGTCTTCGCTGGTCAGGGGCGTCGCGAAGGAGCACGGGAAGCTCGACATCGTCGTCGCGAACGCCGGGATCATGGAGGACGCGCTCCTCGGGATGATCAAGGAAGAGCTCGTCGACACGACGCTGAGCACGAATGTCGCCGGCACGCTGCACACCGTCCAGGCCGCGGCCCGGGCGATGATGCGGAAGAAGTCCGGCTCGATCGTCGTGCTCGCCTCGATCGTCGGCGAGTACGGAAGCGCCGGTCAGACGGTGTACGCGGCGTCGAAGGCGGCGGTGTCGAACATCGCGCGGTCGGCGGCGAAGGAGCTCGGCCGGTCCGGCATCCGCGTCAACGCGGTCGCGCCGGGCGTCATCGAGACGGATCTCACCTCGGGCCTGAGCGAAGACGCGAAGGCCGAGAACGCCGGCAAGACGCCGCTGGGACGTCTGGGCCGGCCCGAAGAAGTGGCGAACGCGATCCGGTTCCTGGTGAGCGACGAAGCGTCGTTCATCACCGGCCAGGTGCTGGGGATCGACGGAGGCTTGGTGCTGTGACGTTGCTGGGTGCGGGAGCTCGGCTGGTGGACGTGGCCGGGGGCCGCACGCTGGCGGGCGCGGAACTGTCGGCCGAGGTCGGCCGCCGGATGGAAGAGCTGGCGGCGCTGCCCACCGGCGTGGTGTTCGCGCGGATGTCGGTCGACCTGCCGAGCGTGCTGACCTACCTGGGCGCGTTCGAGTCCGGGCGGGCGATCGCGCTGATCGATCCGGCGCTGGACGCCGACGTGCTGGCCGGGCTGATCTCGCGCTTCCGCCCGGCCGCGGTGCTTTCGGCGTCCGGCGACGCGCCTGACGGGTACACCGTGGAGGGTGCCGACTGGGTCCGCTCGTCGGCCGACGGCGTCATCCCGCACCCGGACCTGGCCGTCCTGCTGCCGACCAGCGGGTCGACCGGCAACCCCAAGCTTGTCCGGCTCTCGCGGCAGGCGATCCTCTCGAACGCCGACGCCATCGCGCAGGTGCTGCACATCGACGCCGACGAAGTCGCGCCGACCTGCCTGCCGCTGCACTACAGCTACGGCCTTTCGGTGCTGAACTCGCACCTGGTGCGGGACGCGACCATCGTGATCGAGCCGTCCGGCGTGCTCGGCCGCGGCTTCTGGGACGCGGTGAACACCTACGGCGTCACGTCGCTCTCGGGTGTCCCGTACCACTACGAAATGCTGCGGCGGCTCAAGTTCGACCCCGCGAAGTACCCGACGCTGCGCACGCTGACGCAGGCCGGCGGGAAGCTGCGCGACGAACTGGTCGCCGAGTTCAACGACAAGATGCTCGCCGTCGGCGGCCGGATGTACGTCATGTACGGCCAGACCGAGGCGGCACCGCGGATGACGACGGTGCCCGCCGAGAAGTTGGCCGAAAAGCTCGGTTCCGCCGGGCCGGCGCTGCCGGGCGGCCGGTTCTCGGTCCGTCGCGACGACGGCTCGGAGACCACGCACCCGAAAATTGTCGGTGAGGTCGTCTACCGTGGGCCCAACGTGATGATGGGCTATGCGGACGACGAGTCCGGACTGGCCAAGGGCGACGAACACGGTGGCGTGCTGGCCACCGGTGACCTCGGGTACCTCGACGAAGAGGGCTACCTGTTCATCACCGGCCGGCTCAAGCGCATCGGCAAGGTCTTCGGCAACCGCGTCAGCCTCGACGATCTCGAGCAGGCCGTGCGCACGGCGGCGGTCGGGATCGACGTGGTGGCCGCGGTGGCCGCCGGGGACAAGGTCGTGCTGTTCGCCGAAGGGGCGGACTCCGGCATCTGCAAGGACGCGTCACGGGCGCTGTCCGAGCGGTTGCACCTGCACGCCAGCGGGTTCGACGTCCGCCCGATCGACACCGTGCCGCTGCTGGCCAGCGGCAAGATCGACTACCGGACCTTGGAGGGGCGGGTATGAGTGTGTTCACGCGGTCGCAGGCCGACCGGGAAGCCTTGCTGCTGCCCGAGCTCGTCGACTTGACGGCCCACCACCGGGCTCATTCCGAAGGCTACGACCGGATTTTGTCGTCGCTGGGAATCGCGTCCGACGTGGCTTTCGGCTCGATCGCGGACCTGCCGTGGCTGCCGGTGCGGATGTTCAAGACGCACGACCTCAAGTCCGTCCCGGACAGCGAGGTCTTCAAGACGCTGACGTCGTCGGGCACCACCGGCGCCGGTGCGTCCCGCATCTACCTCGACAAGGAGGCGGCGGGCGCGCAGACCAAGCAGCTGGGCGCCACGCTGCAGGAGGTGCTCGGCAACGAGCGGCTGCCGATGCTGATGGTCGACACGATCGGCATCATCAAGAACCGCCGGTCGTTCTCCGCGCGCGGCGCGGGTGTGCTGGGCATGGCGAACTTCGGCCGCAAGCACACGTACGTGCTCGACGAAAACGACCAGCCGGACGTCGAGGCGGTCAAGAAGTTCCTGGCCGAGTACGGCGACAAGCCGTTCCTGATCTTCGGCTTCACGTTCATGGTGTGGCTGTACCTGTACGAGGTCGCGCGGGACAACGACCTGGACCTGTCGAACGGCATCCTGATCCACAGCGGCGGCTGGAAGAAGCTGATCGACCGCGCGGTCGACAACACCGAGTTCCGGCGGCGGTTCAAAGAGGACACCGGCCTCACCCGGATCCACAACTACTACGGGATGATCGAGCAGATCGGCACGGTGTTCCTCGAGGGCCCGTCCGGGAACTCGCTCTACTGCCCGGACTTCGCCGACGTGGTCATCCGGAACCCGGAGACGTGGGAAGAGCAGCCGGTGGGGGAGCCGGGCGTGATCGAGGTCGTCTCGACGCTGCCGCGGTCCTACCCGGGGCACGTGCTGCTGACCGAAGACCTGGGCGTCTACAACGGCATCGACGACGGCGACTGGCCGGGCAAGCACTTCTCCGTGCTCGGGCGGCTGCCGAAGGCGGAGGCCCGCGGGTGCTCCGACACGTTCTCGGGAGCGGCGGCGTGACTTCCCTGACCCAGCGTTTCCCTGCTGCTCCTCCGGTCTCCGTGACCGACCTGGCCGACGAGCTGCGCGCTTCGCCGCCGGGCGGCCGCCTGCGGGTCGGCGACCCGCGGATCGTCGAGTTCGTCACGAAGTTCGCCCGCAAGCTGCTGGCCCCGGCCACCGCGCGCCGGTTCCCGGAGCTGGCGTCGCTCGGGTTCTTCCTGCGCAAGGGCGAAATCGCCAAGGCGCTGTCCACACTGGACACTTCGGGCAACGCCCTGCGGTTCCCGCGCGGGCTGGTGTTCCACGTGCCACCGGCGAACGTCGACACGATCTTCGTCTACTCGTGGGCGCTGTCCGCGCTGGCGGGCAACCACAACGTCGTGCGCGTGTCGTCGCGGTCGGCCGGTGCCGCGGAGGCGGTGCTGGAGGCGCTGAACGCGGCTCTGTCCGAAGTGGACTCCTCGGTGTCCGACGTGGTGCGCGCGACGCAGCGGATGGTCACGTACGACCGCAGCGACGAGGTGAGCGGCGCCCTGTCGCTGGCCGCCGACCTGCGCGTCATCTGGGGCGGCGACGGCTCGGTCGCGGCCCTGCGGAAGTACCCGCTGGCCCCGCATGCGCGTGATCTGACGTTCCCGGACCGCTCGTCCTTCGCCGTCGCCTCGGTGGCGGGGTGGCAGCGGGCGTCGGAAGCCGAGCGGCGCGCGGCCGCCGAGGGCTTCTACAACGACTCGTACTGGTTCGACCAGGCCGCCTGCTCGTCCCCGCGTGCGGTGTTCTGGGTCGGCGACTCGGCGGGTGCGTCTGCGGCGGGTCAGGAGTTCCGCACGCTGCTGGCTTCGGTGCTCGCGGCGAAGCAGCACGTCACCGAGCCGGCGATGGCGGTCCAGAAGCGCGTCTCGGCGTACGGCGCCGCGGTCGACGGCCTGGTGCGCGGTATCGAGTTCCAGGGCAACGGCCTGGCCACGCTCGAACTCGCCGACCCGGCGGTGCTGCCGCGCGAGTGGCTGGGCGCGGGCACGTTCGCGAACGCCCAGGTGTCCTCGTTGTCCGATCTGGTGCCGATCGTGCTCCGGAAGGACCAGACGGTCAGCCAGTTCGGCTTCACGGCCGAGGAGCTCACGGCTTTCGCGCACGAGCTCGCGGGCCGCGGCGTCGACCGGATCGTGCCGTTCGGGTCCGCCCTGACCTTCTCCGCGGTGTGGGACGGCTACGATCTGCTCTCCGAGTTCAGCCGCCTGGTCACGGTGCAGGCCTGAGGAGAGCCGTCGATGACGACAGTTGAGGACCTGCCGGCTGCCGGTAAGCAGCCGAAGTCCACGCGAGCGAAGATCCTCGACGTCGTCCGATGGGTCGCGATCCTGCTGGTCATCGGCTTCGCGGCGAAGCAACTCGCGTCGAACTGGGGCGAGTTCTGGCACACCCTGCGCGATGTCGCCTGGGAGTCGTCCCTGCTGAGCCTGGTCGCCCTGGTCGCGGCGATCCTGGTGTCGACCTGGGGCTGGCAGGCGATGGTCGACGACCTGGGCAAGCCGATCGGCTACGCCCGCGGCGCGCAGATCTGCCTGGTCGGCTCGCTCGGCAAGTACGTGCCGGGCTCGGTCTGGGCGTACCTGCTGCAGATGGAGCTGGGCCGCAAGGCGGGCCTGGCCCGCGCCAGGATTTTCACGGGCTCGCTGATCCAGCTCGGCGTGGGCGTGGTGTCGGCGCTGGTGGTGTCGCTGCTGGCGGCGCCGGCGGTGTTCAGCAACAGCCCGCGCGCGCTGTGGCTGTTCGTGCTCATCCCGCTCGGCCTGGCGATGCTGCACCCGAAGATCCTCACCTGGGGCACCTCCCTGGTGCTGCGGATCCTCCGCCGCCCGCCGCTGGCCCACCCGCTGGGCTGGGCGGTGGTCGGCAAGGTCTTCGGCGCCTCGACGGCGGCCTGGTGCCTGCAGGGCGTCCACCTCTGGCTGCTGGCCAACTCGGTGGGCACGCCGGGCTGGAGCGGTTTCGTGCTGTGCGTGGGCGCGATGGCCGTGGCGATGACGGTGGGCACGTTCGCGTTCATCCTCCCCAGCGGGGTGGGCGTCCGCGAGGTGGCCCAGGTCGCGGTCCTGACGGCCAGCGGCCTCACGGTCGGCCAGGCCACGGCCTTCGCGGTCGCCTCCCGCGTGATGTTCACGGTCGCCGACCTCCTGACGGCCGGCTTCGCCGCGGTCGCGGCCCGCTCGGCCCGCCCCTCGGTCCCCGCCTGACCCTCCCGCCGTGTCGTCCCCCCAATCACGCGTGTCGACTCCCCAATCACGCGTGTCGTCCGTCTGAGCACGCGACCCGACCCTCCAGACCCGCGAGCCGACCCCCTCCGGCCGCAGTTGTCCCCCGGTTGTCCACAGGCGTTGCGCACATGTGGACAACCCGCGGGTCAGGGCGTCAGCCGGTAGATGACCGCGTCGGGGTTGCGGTAGACCTCCCGCAGGAACGGCTCGCCCGCCAATCCCACCAGTCCCGGCTGATAGGGCTTGCCCGGTTCGGTCGACGGCTTTCCGAGAATCACCCAATGAATGTTCAACCGGCGTACCGCGGCTCGCACCGCCGGGTCCGTCGAATAGTTTCGAAAGCGATCCGCGAGCAACACCGCGTCCCGCGGTGGTGAAGTTTCGTCGAAATGCGCGGCGACCGTTCGAATTCCCGTCAGGGCGTAGGTCCACGCGGTTCCGTCGAACCGGTCGTTCATCGCCCACTCGCCCGGCGCGGCCCGTGCGCCGAGCTCTGCCATCGCCGTCTGCTCGCCGGGGGTGACACGCAAGGCCGATGGGTCCGCCGCCTGATAACCCTGGTAGACCCAGGCGCCGTTGGTCCGGACGTACAGCCCGTTCGACAGCAGCACGAACGCGCCCAGCAGCACCGCCGCCAGTACCGCCGGTGGCACCCGGGACGGCAGCCGGTCGCGCAGCCAGGCCTGCGCCGAGGCCAGGCCGTGGGCCGCCAGGAGCGACAGCGGGACCGCCGCCATCGAAAAGAACCGGTACGGGTCGTCCCACCACGGCCGCGACAGCGCCATCACGATCGGCGTGTTCGACGACGCCACCGCCACGTAGGCCAGGCCCGTCACGCCCGCCGTCAGGCCGATCCAGCGCAGCTCGCTCGCCCGCGCGAAGAACACGATCCCCAGGAACAACGCCACCGACAGCCACACCTGCGGGTGCGGCTCGAAGTGCTGGAACCCCAGCAACGCACCCAACGCCGTCGACGCACGGTACTCGCTCGGCCAGCCGTAGTACGGCAGAGCCAGCCCCAGGGCGCCGAACAGCTGCAGCCACGCCACCAGCAGTGACACCACCGCGATCGGCAGCAACGCGAGCAGGTCGCGGCCGATCCGGCGCCACCCGGTGAGCCAGCGCTGGACCAGCAGCGGCCCGGCGAACAGGATCCCGCCGAACAACGTCGACGAGTGGATGCACAGCAGTCCCACCGCGGCCAGCACCAGCACCAGCCCGGTGTCCGGGGCGGCCCGCTCCAGGTACCGCCGCAGCGCCACCGCGGCCAGGGGCGTCAGCGCGACGCCCAGCGCGAACGGCAGCAGGGGCCCGCGCGCCATCGACTCGTAGACCCCCGTCACCGCCGCCACGGCCGTCAGCGCCGCCGCGCCCGCCAGCACGGCCCGGCCGCGGAACTCCCGCACCAGCGTCACCAGTGACAACGCCAGGAGACCCGGCAGCAGCAGGGTGTTCGCGTCCAGCGTCTCCGGGATCGACGCCCCGCTCAGCCGGTACGTCACCGCCGCCAGCAGGTGGTAGGCGTTGGGGTAGAACACCGGTGCCGCGTCGCCGTACCAGTTGACGTGGCCCGTGCCGAACAGGCTGCCGTCGCCGGTGTCGGCGATGTAGCGGACGGCGTTGCCGTGGTAGACCGCGTCGAACCCCTGGGGCAGCGCGCCGACGCGGCCCAGCCCGAGCAGCGTCGCCCAGCCGCCGATCGCCGCCGCCGCGAGCAGGCAGGCCAGCACGGCGATAGTGCCGCGCCTCGCCCACCACCCCGGCTCCGCTGTCGGCAACGCGCGGCGCACCGAGAACTTCCGGACACCGAAGGCGATCGCGGCGAACACGACAGTCGCACCCGCGAGGGTGAGCGGGGTGAACGGCAGCCCGGCGGCGGCGGCCCACGGGCCGGTCAGCCCGCCGGCGGCGTAACTCAGCAAGGGCGCCATCCCGGCCAGTACCCAGCCGCGCAAACCCGCGGCGAGACCGATCAGGAGGCCGGGCCCGGCGATGACGACAATGGCGATGCTGGCGGAGAGCACGCTGGAGACTAAGCCGGAAATGACCGGTGCGACGCGTGGGGCCGGTACCACGATCGGCGTTTTTTCAAGTCGTCACTTCGGCCCGCCGAGGCAACACCCGATCGGGTTATTCTGGGAGATGATTTTCCCTGCTTGACTGTCGCCGGCGACGTGATCCACCCCCATTCGGGCCGAGTGACCGGTCCACGGGAAACGCCTCGCCGCCGACGATCGATAACCTGCCCGGGAAGCCGGCCGGGCAGGCGCGGCGACGAGCTGGAGGGGGCCGGGTGGTCTACGCGGTCGTGGTGGCGTGGCTGGTCGTCGCCGCGGTCGTGGTGCTGACCTGGCACCGCCTCGACGCCGACCGCGGCTGGCGCGCCTTCGTCCTCACCCTCACGCTCGGCCTGTCGCTGCTGCACCAGCTGCTGTTCGCGACCGTCACCGAAGACGCCCTCGTCACCTTCCGCTACGCGCAGAACATCGCCGACGGCAACGGCCCGGTCTTCAACCCCGGCGAACGCGTCGAGGGCTACACGAACTTCCTCTGGCTGGTGCTGATCGCCCTGCCGCGAGCCGCGTTCGGCGCCGACATCCGCACGGCGGCCGTCGTCCTCGGGGTGCTCGCCGCGCTCGGCACCGTGCTCCTGGCCTGTTTCCTGGTCAACCGGCTCGTGGTCGCGGCCGGCGCCCAGCCACGGCCCGCGATCGGGGTGGCCGCCGCGGTACTCACGGCGAGCGCCGGTGGTCTCGCCGTCTACGGGGCGTCGGGCTCCGAAGTCCCGCTGTTCGTGCTGCTGATCCTCGCCGTCGGTTACGCGCTCGCCGCTCGACGCCCGGTGGTCGCCGGGGTGCTCGTCGCGTTCGTCGTGATGACGAGCCCGGAAGGCCTGGTGGTCGCCGTGCTGGCCGGCCTGTGGCTCGTCGGCGCGGCGGTCAAGGAGAAGCACAGCTGGTGGGCGCCGGTCGGGTACGCGCTGGGCGCGCTGGTCTTCCTGATCCCGCGACTGGCCTGGCGGGCGACGTTCTACCAGCACTTCCTGCCCGCACCGCTGGCCGCGAAGCTCGGCGGGCCGCTGAGCGCGCACGTGGCCGCGGGCTGGCCGTACCTGGCCGGGTTCGCGCTGGCGCACCAGGGTTTCCTGCTGCTCGGCCTGGTCGCCGCGGTCGCGCTGCTGCTGCGCCGGCCCGAGACCGCCTCGCGATTGGGGCGGGTGGCCCCGGGGGGACGGGCGGGGGAGCCGGTGGCAGGCGACACCCCATCCGGCACAGCCCTCGAGACCAGAGCCCTCCTCTGGCTGCTGTTCGCGATCGCCGCCGGGCTGGCCGTGGGCGCAGTGCTCATCGGCGGCGATCCCGGTCCGTCGTGGCGGCTGCTGGCTCCCGTGCCGCCGCTGCTCGCCGTGGCCGCCGCCGGGGTTTACGGCGTGCTCGCCGCCGATCTCGTGGCGAAGCCGTCGCCGCGGCCGAAAACGCTTGCGTCGCGGCTCGTTCCGGTGGTCGCCTGTGGGCTGGCCGGTATCGCCGTCTTCGTCTCGGTGTTCAGCCCGGAAATGCTCGACCGCGTGCGCAACTGGCACGCGCACGGCAGCGAGCTCGCCGAGATCGGCGGCTGGCTGGGCGACTACCTGCCGCCCGGGTCGGTGGTCAGCGCGGCCGCGCCCGGCGCGCTCGCCGCCCACGGTGGGCAGCTGCTCATCATCGACGTCCTCGGCCGCACCGATGACCACATCGCCCGGGAGGGACGGCACGTCGGTGGCGTCGCGATCGACTACGACTACGTCGTCAACGGCCGCCGTCCGACCGTTGCCGTGCCCGCCGACGGCGGCTACGACGACCGCCAGCACTGCGCGATCGATCCCGTGTACGCGGGCAAGTACGAGGTCGCGACCTTCCGCCGCGTCGGCACGCCGTACTGGGTCTCCGTGTACCCGCGGGCGGAACAGGCGGAGTCCCTGGTCGCCGACCTCGACAAGGGGCCGGACTTCCGCTACGTACCCTGTCCTTCGTGAAGCTCGAGGCCCCGAACCGGCAGCTGGGCGCCGAAGCGCGGCTCGGGCTCGGGGTGTTCGGCACGTCGCTCGCGCTGTTCGTGGTGCGGTTCCTGGTGCCGCGCCCGATCGCGATGTCCAACAACGGCGACGGCGGCCGCGTGCTGTGCGGGGCCGGGATCACCTGGAAGGGCCTGCCCGAGCCGTTCGTCCACCTCGCCTACACGCCCGCCCCGGGCGCGCCGCCGTGCCGGCCGACGTACCTGCTCACGCAGAGCTGGCTCGCCGAGCTGGCCGTCGGGATCGGACGGCTGATCGGTCTCCCCGGCACGCTGAGCCTCGTCATCCTGGGCCTGCTCGGCAGCGTCATCGCCGCGGCGGCGGTCACCGCGATCGTGCTCGGCCTGCCGCATCCGCGCCGGACCCGGCTGTTCGTGGCGGCCGGGCTCGTGCTGGTCGTCGCGGACTCGGCGTTCTTCGGCTACTTCGCCGCCATCCTCGGCGAAGGCACAGCCTTCCTCGGCCTGCTGCTCGCCGCCGGCGGCCTGCTGCTGACCGCGCGCGAAGGCCGCTGGAGCCACGCGGGCATGGCCGTGACGTTCGCGGGCGGCGTCCTGGCGGTCAACGCCAAGGTCCAGACGCTGACCATCCTGCCGATCCTCGCGCTGGCGATCCTGCTGGTCCGGCCGGGTGCGGTCCGCGGGGCCAAGCGGTGGGCGTCGGCCGTGCTGGTCATCGGCGCGATCGGCGCCGTCACGCTCTTCGCGCAGCAGAGCGTCGAGCCGGCGCAGGCGCCCGACGGCACGTACAGCGAGTTCCCGGGTGACGACTCGCGCGAGATCAACGTCTTCAACTCGATCTTCCTCAACATCGTCGACGGCAGGCACGACACCCAGGCCGACCTGGCCGCGCTCGGGCTGCCGCCGTCGTTCGCGCAGTACGCGGGCAACGGCTGGTGGCACCCGCACCCGGCGACGCTGGATCCGCGGTACCCGCAGTACCGCGACAAGATCAGCCGCCGGAACGTCGTGACGTACTTCGCGGCCCACCCCGGCCGCACCCTCGAGGTGCTCGACCGCGCCGCCACCGACCAGCTCACCGCCCGGCCGGACTACCTCGGCAGCTTCGACGCCGAGGCCGGGTTCCCGCCGCACGCGCAGGAGTACCGCGTGCCGGTGGTGTCGTGGCTGACCGGCCTGATCGCCCCGCTCGGGCTGTTCGCGCTGCTGCCGATCTGGCTTTTCGTGCTGGTCAGGGCCTGGTGGCACCGGCGGACCGCGCTCGGGGTCCCGGTGGCGTTCCTGCTCGCCGTCTCGGTGACGCAGTTCGGGACCGCGGCGCTCGGCGACGGCATCGAAGGCGTCAAGCACCAGTCCGTCGCCCTGTTCGCGCTCCTGGTCGCGCTCGTTCTGTGTTCTTCCCCGCTGAACCGCCGTTCCGAACCTACGGTCCCGTAGGTGAACTGCCCCCCGAGCCACCAGCGGCTTTAGCTGGCCCCACGGCACCGACGAGCTGCGCGGTGTCGCCGAGTAGGGCCGCCGGCGTGACGTTGAAGACCCGGCCGAGGTCGGCCAGCTCTTCCAGCTTCCAGCCGGCCTTTCCGCTGAACCGGCCCGCGAGGGTCGTACGGTCCAGACCGAGTGCGGCCGCGAGTTGCACCTGAGTTCGGATTTCGCCTATGGCCATGAGCACGCGCACGTTGCGGGTCACGTGCTCCTGCAGGCCTCCCACCTCTGTCATGGCACCAATTGTGCCGCGTCGCGACGTCAGTTGGCAACAAATGTGCGAGCCCTGCCACTGAGTTGGCCTACATTTGTCACGAAGTGGCATAGCTCCTGGACATGTGGATTATCTCCACATAGTGTAGCGATCATGCAACACCAGACCACTTCCTCCCCCTCGGCGCGGCTGGCCAGCGTTCTGCTTGAGCAGGACCTTGGCGACTGGGTCCGTGCGCACCGGGCCGACGACAGGTCCTGGGCGTACATCGCGCGTCTGCTGCACGAAAAGACCGATCAGCAGGTGTCCCTGTCCGGCGAACACCTGCGGCGGCTTTACGGCCCGACGCCGGGCGACGCCGCGGCAAAGCTCCCGGTCGCCGGGTGACCGAGCGAACCGACTGGCTCGACCGGCGGATCGACCCGAAGACGGTCAGCGAAGAGACGGTGACGTCGGCGACGCCAGCACATGACGACCCGATGGTCGTGCCGGGCCACATGCCCGAACCGCCTCGCTAATCCCCCAACGCAAAGTGCCCGGCCACGTGGCTGCACACGGGCCGGGCAGTGATCAACGAGAAGAAAGGGCTCCACCGTGATCGATACGCAGAATACCGAGGGCCAGCAGGCTGGGCCCAGCCACGCACGGAAGGCGGGTGACACGCCCGCGCTCGGCCTGGCCGTGGTGCCCGGCTCGGGCGGCCGCCGCTACGCACCCGAACCCGAGCGACAGCCGGCCGCCCCGCCCGACGGCGGCCTGGCCGTCGATGAGCCGGTCACTTACCACGGCCGGGTCGCGTGGGTGGCCGCGCTGTACCCGGCGTCGGCGCAGTGGACACGCCCGATGTGCAAGATCCGGTTCGAAGACGGCGGCAAGCCGGTCGTGGTTGGGGTCGACGAGGTCGACCGCTGCATCACCCCCGACGACCTCGCCGCCCACCAGCAGGCGCGCGCCCTCGTGGACACCGCGCCGCTGCCGTCGCCGGTGTCGCGGATCCTGACCGCCGCGCAGGTCCGCGCCGAACTGGCCGACGCGATCGAAGCCCTCGACGAGCAGCCGACCGAGGCCCTCCCGGCCGCCGAGGTTCTCCTCGAGGAGAAGCCGGCCGAAGACGACCGGCCGACCGAGCGCCTGGCCGCGGTCGGCACGCAGGTCGGCCTGCTCGACGTGCTCCGCATCCTCGGCGCGATCCTGTCCTGGCCGGTCCGCCGCGACGGCGGCCGCGCCCTGCTCGGCCGGATCGTCGGCGGCGTCGCCGACGGCGTCGACGAGGCCACCGACCGGCTGCACGACTGGCTGCACGCGCACGCCCTGCTGCTCGCCAAGGTCATCGTCGCCGCGCTGTCGGTCGCCGTCCTCGGCGCCGCCGGCGTGGCGTGGCTGCTCACGGTGGTGGCCCGATGAGCGCGCGGATCCTCGACCTCAACACCGGCGGCAGCCGCATCGCCCGGATGTGCACCGCGGCGTTCAGCTGGGCCCGCCGCGGCCCGGTCACCATCCCCGACCGGGCCGCGGCCGGGCTCGGCCCGGACGACCTCATGCCCGAGCTCGCCGCCCGGGTCCGGTTGCTCGAGCAGACCGCCGCCCGCTGGCCCGGCCGCCGGTTCGAGATCGCCACCGACCCTGCGTTCGCGCCGATCGAGTGTTCGTGGTGCCGTCCCGAGCGGGAGCGCATCACGTCGGTGCGGGTGTGGGGCGACCCGGACCTGCGCCGGCCGGACGTCTTCCGCCCGCTGGACGTGGTCGCGGTGTGCCTGCAGTGCGCCCTCGGCACCCCCGGCTGCGGCGGCCGCGGCCCGCGGCTCGGCGCCCTCGGTCAGGCCCTGGCCGAGCTGCGCCTGGGCGGCCTTGTCCGGATCGAGGTGTGCGAGTGATGGCCCGACGCAGGCGGTGGATCGAACAGCGGGACGGCTCGGCGAAGCTGAGCGCGCTCGGACTACGGGAGATGCTGGCCGAGTTGACGGCCAAGATCGTCAACCGTCGCGCGGAAGCGGCCCGGCTGGGCGAGACAGCTGGTCTTGCCGGCGACTTCCACCACGGCCAGGCCATGGCCTACGCCGACGTGCTGAGCTGGCTGGACACGCTGACGCTCGGCGAGTTCGGCGAGGAGCGCCCCGAGCTGTACGGCGGCCCGGCGCCTGAGGCCACCGCGGGTGGTGAGGCGTGATGGCCGAGCTGCAGCTGCGCAAGGACCACAACGACGACGCCCTGTATTCCGGCGGCAACGTCACCTACCGCGTGCACGACGGCGACTGCTGGATCGGCTGGGTCGGCGACGGCCGGAAGTGGCTGGGCCACAAGTACGGCGCCCGGAAGTGGTGGGCGTGCTGGCGCGAGGACGGCGACGCCGCGGCCCGCTGGTCAACCGGTCTCCGCTACGACTCCCGGCAGGCCGCCCTCGACGGGCTCGCCGCGCACCGCGCTGGCGCGGTCGACCTGCTGCCCGAGTTCGAGCCGACCCGGGCCGCGGGCACCGTGCCGGACGGGGTGCACACGCACACCACCGGTGGCTACGAGTACGCGCGGTGGGGTCAGGTCCCCGTTGTCGAGGCCGGGGCGCCGATCGATCCGGTGCCGACGGTCTACAGCAACCGCACCCACGTCGAGGTCGACGAGCTGCAGCTGACCCACGCCGAGGCTTGGCAGCTGATCGTGCGGCTGCGCAACGCGATTGCGTGGGAGCGCGCCCGTGCGGGCCACGCGCCTCTGCTCGCCGTCGGCGCGGACTGCCCGGGGTGCGGTCACCCCGGACGGACTCTCGACCCCGTCGCCGGTGTCTTCGGCTGCACGGAGTGCGCCTACACGTCGAACGAACGGAACGCGTGATGTCCAAGCACAGCACGGACCCGAAGCCGGCGGGCCCGATCCGGCGCGCGGTGCGCACGGTGGCCCGGCACACCAACGTCCGCGCCGCCGAGCGCACCCGTCAGCGGATCCTCGCCGAGGAGCTCGACCAGCCGCCCGTCGACGAGCCGCGCGCCGAGCTGGCGCGCGTCGCCGTGCCGCCGACCGCCCCGGCGTGCCTGGCGCGGCTCGGCGCGCTGCTCGGCATCGCCGGCGTCCTGGCCGCCACCGCGGCCGCGGCGTTCGTCGGCGTGCTCGACGCGCGCCTGGACGTCGTCCGGCCGACCTCGACCCCGGCGGCCGCTGACCCGCCGGTGTCGGCGACGTGCGCCGAGCCGGCCAGCTGGTGCGGCGGAGCGTCCCGGTGAGCCGCGGGACCCGCGGCCGCCGCGGCTTCCGCGCCGAGCTGATCGCGTTCGACGAAGCGTTCACGCTCGCCCCACCTTCGCCCGCCTGGCGCGCGATGGTCGATCACGTCCGGAGCACACTGCCGCCCGAGCTGCGGCAGCTGCCGGACTGGGCCGCCACGACGGTCGGCCAGGGCGCACCGAACCCGTTGGTGCGCCCGGTCGGCCGGGTGTGGCAGGGCCTGCAGGCGCCCCCGGACGGCACGGAGCCGTGCCTCGCCGAGCGGCTGCGCGCCCGGCAACACCCGGTCGTGCTCGGCAACGGCCGCCGCAACGGGCGCAGCTACCGGCGCCGCCAGCTGCGCGAGTCCCCAGACGGCGTCCTGGCGATCTACGACCCGGCCCGCGGCGGCGACCGGCACCGCCCCTGGCTCGTGATCGACGTCCCCGCCGGCCACCTCAGCCACCACCGAGACCAACCCCTGACCGACCGCGACGTGCAGGACTGGGACGTCCTCATCCGCGCGACCGGCTGGACCCGAACGGAGCAGCCATGACCGCATCCGACCACCCGGTCAGCTACTTCACCACCGCCGTCCTCCTGGAGCGACGCCAGGCCGACGGGCAGCGGACGCGCCTCGGCGAGCGCGTCGGGGTCGAGCTGCGCTACCTGCGCAACGACCCGTTCGCCGTCACGCTCCTGATCGACTACGCCCACGCCAGCCCCGGCGACCAGGCGGAATGGCGGTTCGCCCGTCGCATGCTGGCCGCCGCGCGCACCGTCCTGGTCGGCGGCCCCGGCAGCGACGTCGCGATCGCGCCCTGCCCGTGCCGCCGGCACGTCGAGTTCGGCTTGGCCGACCGGGCCGCCGGCCACGGATACCGGCTGGGGATGACGGCGGTCGACGTCAACGCCGCGCTGCTGGTGTTCGACCAGATCGTCGCGCTCGACGCAGAACCGCACATCGCGCCGAACCTCGACGAGATCGGCGCCGAGCTGCGCGCGATGCTCGCCGCCGAGACCGGCCGCGGTGGCGACCGGTGACCGCCGAGGACGGCGGCCGCCACCTGTCCGCGGTGCCCGCCCCGGGGGTGCCCGCGTCGCCAAAGCCGGCACCCCCGCGCGGCGGCCCGTACACCCGCAACCCGCTGCTGAACTACAAGCTCGGCCCCGACGTCGACTGCGTCTGCCCGGCCTGCCACTGGGTGAAAGCCCACCAGGGCAACGAGTACTGCCCGTACCACGTGGCGTGGCGCGACATGAAGGCCTTCGCCGTCGACCGCGTCGGCGACCTCGACGGCTCCCCGCTCGTCTACCCCACCGACGAACCGAAGTACAGCCGCGGCCAGAAGATCTGGTTCCAGGGGAAGCTGCCGGTCCGCGTGACCCAGCGGTACTGGGGAACCGACGGCCGTTGGCGCTACGTCTGCAAGGCCCTCACCGGCGGCTCGGCGGTCGACAGCTACGAGCACCTGTTCACCCCCGAGTTCGACGCCCGGTGGGGAACGTGACCGCCCCGCCCCAGCCCCCGCCGCGGCCGCGCATCCGGATCGAGTGCGGCCTGTGCGGCCAGCACACCGCCTACCTGTCCGGCGGCTTCGTCGTGTGCCCGTGCACCGCGCCCGCCGAGCACGCCGCCCACCTTGCCCGCCGCCACAACCAGCGAGGAGACCACTACCGATGACCGAAGCACCCAGCACACCGTTCGAACTGCCCGAGGTGCCTGCCGGGCCCACGCAGGGCGCCTCGCCGCACCCGGACGTGCACGCCGACGCCGTCGACCCCGCTCCGGAGCTCGACGACAGCCTGCTGATCGGCGCGTCGATCTTCGAGGGCAGCACCAGCGTGAACCGCCACGTCAACATCAGCGTGCCGGCCGACGCGGACGACATGACGATCGCCGAGCAACTGCTGCTGTCGACCTTGGCCGTCGCGACCGCGTACCGCCCCGGCGTCGCCCACGCCCTCACCGCGGTGCTGGGGACCCCTGAGGTGCTGGAGTCGCTGCGGTGACCGCCCCCGCCCCCGCCACTCCGGCCGAGGTCCCGGACGGCGCCGAGTTCGTCACCCGCCAGCGCGCGCTGCACGTCTGCGCGGACGGCGACCCGTGGTGCTCCTGCGGGCTTAGGCACTGCGGCATGCGGGTGCTGCTGGATCACCTCGACCACGCCGAAGCCACGATCGCCGCCGCGCTGGCCGCGCTGCTGCGCGGCGGCCAGGCGCACGGCGACGTCCGGCGCGCCGCGATCGCCGTGCTGCAGGGCAAGCCGATCCCGATCGGTGAGGTCCGATGACCGACCAGTGGAAGTCCTACACCGAGCCCGACGGGACGGAGGTGCTGCAGCACGTCGACGCACCGACGACGGTCGCCGAGTTGCTGGAGCGCCGCCACCTGCACCCCGCGCAGATCGTGCAGAACGCGGCCGGCACCGAGCACTACTTGATCGCCGACCTGATCGGCGAGGCCTGGCAGCTGGCCGACTTCGCCGCGCGGCACGACCTGGTGCCGCGCCTGGCCGCGCTGCAGGCCGAGCGTGACCAGCTGCAGGCGCAGCTCCGCGCCCGGGAGCTCTACGGACCGAGGGACAACGACTGATGACGTCGGCGATCACGGTCGGGACGGCGGACCTGCTGCGGCTGCTGGCCGCGCTGCAGCAGACCGCCGTGCACAAGGAGGACGGCAACGGCTCGCCGTGGTGCGGGATCCTGCTGCACTGCGCCCGCGACACCGACGCCCCGCCTGGGCAGCGGGAGATCCTCGCCGGCACCGCCGGTGACGGCTGGGTCCTCGGGCACACCCACATCCGGTGCCAGGGCCAGTGGACCCGGCCGACCCTGTGGAGCATCGACGACGTCCGCGCGCTGATCGCGGCGTTCCATCCGAAGCTCAAGGGCAACAAGCACCACGTCACCGCGGTCGAGCTCGGCCCGGCCGGGCAGGTCGTGGTCGCCGAGGCCGAGCAGGACCTGCTGTCGCGCTCGGGGTTCCGGCTGCAGTTCACCGAGAAGCCGCTGGGCGACTACCCGCGCCAGGCGTGGCGGCTGCTGTCGGACGTCCCGCTGGACACCCGCCCGGTCGACCGCACGTCCGGGGTGCCGCTGCAGCCGCGGCCGCGCACGGACCTGGCCGGCGCGACGCTCGGCGCGTTCGCCGCGGTATCGAAGATCATCGGCGCGCCGGTCGAGGTGTACCGCTACCACCAGCGTGAGCCGCTGCTGATCCAGATCGGCGGCGTCTACCGGGGCTACGCCGCCCCCGCGCACTACGAGGAGACCCGCGACGTCGCGCGCTGGCCGCACGCCACCGTCCACGACCCGGACCTGCCCCCGCCGCCACCCCGCGACGGCGGCGGCTCGGTCCTCAAGACCGGCAGCGGCGTGATCATCAAGGACGGCCGCGCCGACGCCGCGTTCATCGACCTCGACGAGCCGATCAGCGACTTCCCGGCCGTCGAGCACGACTTCGAGCCGCTGTGCCAGGCCGCGACCATCGTGATCGAAACCCAGTTCGGCGGCTCCTCCGCACTCGCCAAGGCGATGAAGATCGCCTACCCCCGGGCCGCCCGGTTGCTCGAGCAGTTGGAGGACCACGGCGTCGTCGGCCCCAGCCGGGGCTCCAAAGCCCGCAAGGTCCTGGCGGCCCCGCCGGACCTGCCCGCCGTGCTCGCCGCGATCCGCGGCCCCGAACAGCCCGCCGCCCCCGACACGGAAGCGAACCCGACATGACCACACCACCGTCCACGCCGGACACCACCGCCGGGCTGTCCCTCGACGACGCGGCCGCCCAGCGCGAGTTCATCACCGGGCTGCAGGATGAGGTCAACCGAGCGACCGCGGCCGTCGACGCGTTCCAGGCCCTGGGCGACGAGGCCGCCCACAAGAGGGTGCACACCCCGAACGTCACCGTGGCGGAGCACCCCGCGTGGGAAGACGTCATGGAGCGCTCGCCCGTGCCGATCGACGCCGCCTACGTCGACCGGCTAGTGGCCGAGATCCGCTCGGCGGGCAACCGTGCGTACGTGATCGCCGGGCACTACCGGCGGATCGCGGCGAACCTGCAGCGCGCTCTCGACCGCGAGCTCAAGGGTGTGCGGGACCAGCCGGACTCCGCCGATGTCAACGCGGAGTACACGGTGCTGGCCTGGGCAGCGCTCGATCGCCTCGGCTACCTCCGCCCGCACGACGAGTGGACCGCCGACGGCGAGCCGATGGACGACCAGCACCAGGCCGCCGCGCACCGGCTGCAGCGCGCCGGGCTGCTGCCCGAGTTCGGCCACCACTTCGCCTTCGCCTGCGAGGCCTGAGCCATGACCATCGTCCACGGCGGCGACTGCGCGGCCTGCGACGCCGCCCGCGCGGTCGTCGCCGAGCTGCGCACCGAGTTCGACCCGCTCGACAACTGGGACGAAACCGAAGTCGGCAACGGACAGACCACCGCCGACTGCGCGGTCACCCTCGCCGCGATCGCCTTGCATCGCTTCCCGATCCCGGGCGCCAAGCGTCCACAAAGGAGCAACCTATGAACGAAAAGCTCGCAGTCCTAATCCCACCGGAGCCGCCGGAACTCAGCGTGTTTCTCGACCGGGCCCGCCGGGCGTGGCAGCGCATCGGGCCGGGGTGGTACATGGCGGGCGCCGTCCGTCCGCTGCTCGGCCCCGGGTCGTCGTCGGTGCGGTGGGGGCAGCTGCTGCTCGACTTTGGCGAAGGTGAGGTGATCTGGCAGCCCACCCGCCAGCAGGTCGCCGAGCGGGCTACCGAGGAGACCGCTGCGGCCGAGCAGCCGCCGCTGGCGGCGAGCGCCTTCCTGGGTACCACCCGGCACGGCCACCCGATCGGCTCGGAGACGGTCCCGCCCGGTCACCCGGTGCCGAACGTGAAGAGAGGGCGCTGATCGAGCGGGCCGCCGAGGCGATGTGCGACGCATCCGCGAACGGCTCGCGATGGGCCGACCTGAACGAGCTTGGCCGCCGGATCTACCGCAACCGGATCCAGGCCATGCGCCGCCAGGGTTTCATCGCCGTACCCGGCCAGCAGGCCGAGCTCGACGACGTCCGTCAGGCGCTGATGGACATGCAGGCGCAGCTGCGCGGCATCCGCTCGGCCGCGCGCGCGGGCGACGATCTCGGCCGCGTGGCCTACGAGCGGTACTCGGGACAGGTGCAGGCCCGGTCGGTGTCGGGCGATCCGCTGCCGTCGTGGGCCGAGCTGCGCCGCGACAAGCCGAACATCGCGAACGCGTGGGTGTGGGCGGCGGCCGCGGTGTCCGACGTCGTGCTGCGCGGCGCCCGCAACGGCGCCCACGCGGTCGCCGAAGAAGTCGCCGCCAACCCGACCCAGGCGGCCGCGCGCGAGCGTGAGGCGCGCGCACAGGCCGAGGCCCATCCCGACGCCGGCGGCCCGCGATGACGCGGCGACCGTGGCCGGCCATGGACGCGGCGCTGGCGCGGATCGACGCGGTACTTGCCGAGCCCGACCCGCAGCTGCTGGCCGACGCTCGCTGGCTCATCGCCGCCAATCCCAGCCTCGGGCAGGCCCCGGCTGAGCGCGTCGTGCTCGCCTGGGACGGCAGCCGGGGCACCGACGCGATCGTCGCGGCCGCGCTCGCCCACCACGCATACAGGGGCCTCACCCTGCCGCCAGCCGCCACGCCTGCCGCCCGCAAGTACGTCGCACCGCCGGTCGACACCCGTCCTGGGTTCCTCGGCCGGCTCCGCCGCCGACTGTTCGGAGAACCACCACAGTGATCAACCTGCAGGGTGCCCGAGGCCCGGAGATGCAAGATCATCTCCGGGCCTCGGCATGCCCGCAGTCAGGCAGGCGGTGAGCCGTGCCGTACTACCTGACCGACGACACCGCGGACCTCGACCCGCGCTGGATGGTCCTCGCCGGCGGCCGCGTGGCCGTGGCTGACCAGCTGTTCGCGTTCTGGCACCGCATGTACGGCGAGTCGTCCCGACACACCCACGACGGCTACCTGACCCACCACGAGGCCCTGACCGCGTGCCGTGGCCGCAAGCAGCTGCTCGAGCTGCTGCTTACTCCCGTGCTGGGGGAACCGCCGCTGGTGCACCGCCGCGGCGACACGTGCGTGGTGAAGAACTGCATCGACGCGTCCCCGCCATGGGTCGATGGGTTCGAGTACCGGATCTGCGGCTTCTCGAAGAAGAACCCCACCCGCGCGGAGAAGGCCCGCAACGACGCCCAGAAGCGCGACAGTGAGGACTCCCGGCTGCGGCGGTTGGTCTACACCCGCGACGGCGCCTGCTGCCGATACTGCCGCTCTGGGCCGATGCCGTACAAGGGCACCGGCAACGTCAAGGACCGCCGGCGTGCGCTGCAGTACGACCACGTCGATCCCGACCGCGCGGCCGGCCCGGACGGCGTGAACTACGTCGTGGCGTGCGGCCGCTGCAACGAGTTCAAGGGACGCCGCACGCCCGACGAGGCGGACATGGTGCTGCTGCCCGTTCCGACCCAGGCCCAGCGCGACGCCTGGGCCGCGCGCGGGCAGCGGCTGTTCGACCCCGGCGACCCGGCCGCCGACGACGTCGAGGACGGCAACGAACAACCGCCGCGACAACCACCCGAACAACCGCCGGACAACCAGCCGGACAAGCAACCGGCGGTTGTTGGTGGGGTTGTCGATCTGGTTGTGCCCACAGGCGGCCTTGGGGCTGTTTCCACAGGTGAAGTGCGCCTGCAGGTAGGCCAGCTGGGACAAGGACAACCCGCGAATCCGGGCTCGGAAGGGTCCGGGTCGGGTCGGGTCGGGCAGCCGCCTGTGCCACTAGTCCGGCCGTTCTCCGCCCAGCCCGCCCGCGACCCGAGCGCACCGGACATCTACCACGGCCGTTCCCGCGCACCCGCCCCCGAGCACGACCTGCCCCCGCCACCCGGGGGTGGCCCGTGACCGGGCAGCACCGCGCGCACGAGCTCGCCGAGCTCGACGCCCTCGCCGACTTCGAGTCCGCCGTCGAGCACGCCCTGACCGTCGCGTGCCCCTGGTGCTGGCAGCCACCCGGCGCGCGCTGCGTCTACCCCGGCACCGACGAACCGCTGCACCGCGCCCCGGCGCACTGGCAGCGCATCCGCGCCGCCGACCACGAACCGACGACCGAAGGAGCAGGCCCGTGAACCTCTGCAGCTGCGGCAAGCCCGCGCACGCCACCCTCTGCCCCGAGTGCACCCGCAAGGTCGTCACCCAGCTGCGCGAGCTCGCCACCGGCGGCGTGCTCCGGATGCGGATCCACCAGCGCCGCGTCCACGTCCCCGCGGTGACCACGCCACTGCCGGTCGCCGCGGTGATCACCCCGGCGACCGTCCGGTACGAGCAGGACCTGCGGGCCGACACCCGGCCGAGCCTCTACGAGCTGCTGATCGACACCCTGGCCCGCCGCGACCACACCGGCAGCGACTCGATCGGCGCCGTCTCCGGGCACTCCCGCTTCGAGATCGACTTCCACGCGAAGGCCGCCGAGCTCAAGGTCACCATCGACGGCCTGCTGATCACCTGGGCCGTCGACGTCGCCCGCCGCAACGGCCGCGAGCTCGCCGCGACGACCGTCCGCGGCGCGGCGGCATGGCTGGCGAAGGAGCCGGCGCTGATCGCCGCGCACCCGGACGCGGCGAAGCTGGCCGACCAGCTGCGCAAGGTCGTCCGCTCCGCCTGGCGGGTGGTCGACCGCGACCCCGACGCCGTCTACCTCGGCCAGTGCGGCAACCTGCTGCCGTCGGAGGACGGCGAGCCGGTCGTGTGCCCGGCGGACATGTACGTCCCGCCCGGCCTGGAGGTCGTGCAGTGCCGGGCCTGCGGCGCCGTGTGGGACGTCCGGCCGCGCCGCGACCACCTGCTGTCGCATGTGGACGACCAGCTGGCCACCCCGCCCGAGATCGCCCGCGCGCTCTCGGCCGTCGGGCAGCCGGTCACCGTCGACCAGATCTACGGCCACATCCACCGCCAGCACCTGACCCGCCACCCGCCCCACCCGCTCGACAAGCGGGCCCGCCCCCGCTACCGCGTCGGCGACGTCCGCGCGATCCTCGACACCACCACCGACCGGGAAGCCAGCTGATGACCAAGGACCCGCTTAGCCAGACCTGCCCCAACGGGCACACCGCCAACTCCGACGGCAACTGCTTCGAGCAATCCTGCCCCTACCACGTGAGCAAGCGGCACGACGGAATCGGCCGCTGACACCACCTCCGAACAGGACAGAAAACGTGACAACCTACCGAGTCACCCAGTACCGCGAAGAAAGTCGTCGAGCCGATCAAGAAGTTCATGCGCGCCCACGGCATCGACCCGAACAACGTCCCGCTCTACGGGGACATCGAAATCGACGAGGGCGCGCGCAAGCTCACCGTCGACAGCTACGTCCGCGACGAGGCAGGCCAAATCGTGGACGTCGGCGGTGACGGCAAGCGCGAGCAGGTGACCGTCGACCTCATCGCGCCATGGCCGTTCCCTCCCGAGATAACCGAGCTGTGACCGACTGGCCCCCAGCGCACCGAAAGGGACCCCTCCGATGACCGAGCCCGAAGGCGACCTGCCGACCACCTGGCCTGACTGGGTCGCGCTCACCACCGACCGCCGACCATTGCCCGACCCGCCCCCCGACGTCGACGAGGCGTGGACGTTTGTCTACGACGGCGAGTGCCTCAGCTGCCGCAAGGCGACCGAGGGCGACCGCGCTACGGTGATCCGCTGGGCGCAGGACCACTTCGGCTGCGCGCCGCTGGCGCCGCCCGAGCCCGCCGCGCCGCCCGGCGTGGTCGGCCGGATCGAGGACCTGCCCCGCAACCCCGACGGCACCGTCACCATTCCGCTCGCTGGCACGTGGACGTGGGGCGATCCGTCATGACGCACCCTGACCGCGTCGTGCACGTCCGCCCGCTGCCGCCGACGGGCGGAACCAGCAGCCTGCTTGCGGGCCGGCAAACCAAGTCGATCGACCAGTACCGACACGACCTCTTCGGCGACTGAGCACCAGCGCCGTATAACGCCGTGCACGGCCGTCTGGACACGCCGCGTGGCTACCCGGTGTTGTGGCTGACCTGGGCGACGGGCTACATTCCTCACAGTGGGTGAACTGTCCGAAGGGGACGGCACCCGCTCACCAGCTACACCTGCCACGGCCCCGGGATCGGCTCCGGGGGGCGAAGCCCCGGCTACGGCCGGGGCTTCGTCATGCCGGGGGTGAGCGATGGTCGCCAAGCACCAGGGCCGGTCCGGCCGCCCGTGGGCAAGGATCAAGGCGCAGTGGAAGGCGACCACCCGGATCTGCTACCTCTGCGGGACCTGGATCCCGGAGGACGTCCCGCCCAACGACCCGCTGGAGTACACCGTCGACCATATCGACGCACGCTCCCGCGGTGGGCCGCCCACGATGGAGAACACCGCGCCGGCGCACCGCCGGTGCAACTCCCGCAAGGGCACCAAGCCGCTGTCCGAGCTCGAGCTGCTGAAGACGTCGAGGGCGTGGTGAGCGTGCGGCACGTGGTGCTGATCGCCGGGCCACCGTGCGCGGGCAAGTCCACATTGGCCGGCCAGCTGGCGCAGACCCGCCCGGGCATCGTGCTCGACCGGGACGTCATCGCCCGCGGGCTGGGCTCGACACGGGGGTGGCTGCACGAGGCGGCCCTCACCGAGCGGGCCGAGCAGATCATGGTGGGGGAGATGGCCCGGATCGGGGCGGCCGACGACGTGGTCGCCTACGTCGTGCGCTCGGTGCCCACGCCGGGCGCGCGGGCCGAGCTCGCGCACCAGCTGCGGGCCGACGTCGTGTACGTGGTGAACCCGGGCATGGGCGAGTGCCTGCGCCGCGCGACGGCCGGCGGTCGACCCCAGGGCACCCACGCTGGGGTACGGGAGTGGTACCGCCGGTACGGCCCGGCCGGGGTGGACAGGCAGCCGGAGGCGCCGCGGCTGAGCACGTCGCGGGCGTGGTGATCGTGGATCTTCGGTGATCAACTGAAGATCCACAAAAAAGTCCGTTTCGATCAACGCGGTCGACTCCGCGCCCACCTGACCCGCCCTCCCCCCGGACGGATTTTCGACCAGAACGCTGCACGTGTTTGCGCAGGTCAGGGGCTTTTGCTGCGCCTGCGTTGCAGGGGAGTTGTTGATCATGGCGGACACGTCTACCGAGCGCGCTCGACGCTCCCGCGCACACGCTCGCGGCGACCATTCGCTGTGCCGGGCGCAGCGCTGCGGGGTGGCCCGGGCACACGAGAAGGGCGAGCACTCGCGCTGCTCGGGCAGCTGGTGCGAGGCCGCGGCGAAGGCCTCGCTCGCCGCGGGATCGGCGCCGCCGCCTTCGGCCGGCGACGGGTACCGGGTGCGGTCCTCGCTGATCGACGGCGACGGCGAGTTCGGCCCGGAGGGCCAGGAGCTTTGGGACGCGGTCAACCCGAACGGTGACCTGAAGCCGCTGCAGGCCGCGCTGCTGCGCGAGGCGTGCCGGATCACCGACCGGCTCGGCGCGCTGGACCGGCACCTGAAGGGCGACGGTCCCTGGCTGGAGCTGTCCACCGAGGACGGCGTGGTCTGGCACGTCGACGTGACCGACGTGCTGAAGGAAGCCCGATCGCAGGCTGGCGCCTTCCGCGGCCTTGTCACCGAGCTGCGCCAGTCGAGCTCGACCAGCCGCGCGTTCGCGCCGCCGGCGCCTGACGCGCCCGAGGGCGAAGGGGGTGCGTCAGTTGTCGACCTTGGCGCCGCCATCCGCGCCCGTTTCGCAGCCGCGCAGACCGAGGGTTAACCAGGTCCCGCCCTACTCGTTCAGTCTCGGCCCCGAGGCCATCGCGTTCGCGCTTCGTGCCGGGCTGCGCGCAGACGACTGGCAGGAAGAGTCGGTCACGCACATGCTCGGCGTGGGCGACGACGGCCGGTGGGCGTGCCCGGAGTACTGCGAGTTCGTCGCTCGCCAGAACGGCAAGGGCGCGATCTTGGAGATCCGGGTCCTGTTCGGGTTCTTCCTGCTCGGCGAGAAAGAGATCGTCTGGTCGGCACACCAGTACGACACGTCGATGAAGGCCTTCAAGCGGCTGAAAGCGCTGATCAAACGGCTTGGCCGTCAGGTCGGCGACAACGAAAGCCTGATCGTCGTCGACGGCATCCTGGTCAAGATCTCCGGATCGCACGGGCAGGAAGGCTTCACCCGGCTGGACACTGGCGCGGAGATCCAGTTCGTCGCCCGCCACGCTGGCACCTCCCGCGGCTTCACCGGCGACCTGCTGATCGTCGACGAGGCGTTCGCGTTCAACGACGAGCAGCAGGAGGCGATGATCCCGACGCTGTCGGCCCGGTCGATGGAGATCCCCGGGCCGCAGGTGATCTTCACATCGTCGCCGCCCCTGAAGTCCGACCCGACGATCGTCGTTTTCCGGCACAAGAAGCAGTCCGACTCCGGCGACGTCGACGGCTTGTGCTTCCGGGATTGGGGCCTGGCCGGCGACCTGGAGAACCTCGACGGGATCGACCTCAGCGACCGGGACCTGTGGTACCAGACCAACCCCGCACTCGGGCGGCGGATCAGCGAAAGCTTCGTCGAGAAGCGCGAGTTCAAGCGGTTCAGCGAGCGCGGGTTCGCTCGTGAGCGGCTCGGCATCTGGCCGGCGCCGCCCGAGGACGTCGACCAGGTGATCAAGTTCGAGGACTGGCGCGACCTCGGCGATCCGGACTCCGAAGCCGGCGTCGACGTCGCGTTCGCCGTGGACATCACCCCCGACCGGCGCTGGGCGTCGATCGCCGTCTACGGCGTCCGTGCCGACGGGCTGGGCCACGCCGAGGTGATCGAGCACCTGGAAGGCACCGGCTGGATCGCGGCGCGCATGGCGGAGCTCAAGGAGCGCTGGAACCCGGTGGCGTTCACCCTCGACACGAAGGGCCCGGCGGGCAGCCTGCTGCCGGAGCTCGACGACGTCGGCATCCGGCTGCCGCGCCGCGGCGAGGACGGCAAGCGCGTCGAGCCGCACCGCGGTGACCTGATCATCCCGACCGCCAACGACTACGCCGGCGCGTGCGGCGCGCTGGTCGACGCGATCACCCAGGGGAAGCTGCGGCACCGCAACCAGACCCACCTGAACAGCGCGGTCGGCGGGGTGGCGAAGCGGCCGCTGGGCGACGCGTACGCCTGGGGCCGCAAGACGAGCTCGGCGAACATCGCGCCGCTGGTCGCCGTCACCCTCGCCCGCTGGGCCTTCCTAGCCCGACTCAACGCCCTCGCGGCCCCGGCCCCACCGCCGGCCACCGCGCCCGTCCCCGAGCACGCCGGCGCGCCCGTCGGCGGCAACGAGCTGTGGCGCCCGACGTCGCGGCTCAACATCTGAAGGGAGCTCGCCCATGGTGATCCGGATCCGGATCCCGGCGCCGTCGAGCATGCTGCTGGCGAACCTGCTGGCCGTGCTGAGCCTGGCGGGGATCGTGACAGCGGTCGGCGGCCTGGCGGGAGTGTGGTGGGCGGTGCTCACCGGCGGCGTGCTCGGGCTGGTCGTGGCGTACGCGGCGATGATGAACGCCGCGGCGGCCGAGCAGGCCGGCCCGGCCGCGGCCGGCGTCGAGGACCAGGCGCACGTCGACGGGCGCCTGGTGCGCGCGGTTGAGGAGCCGGCCGCCTGATGAGGTCGATCCTGCCGCTGCCCGCGCGCGTCCGCGAAGCCGCGCCTGCGCCCGCCCAGCGCGCGGTCGAGGCGACGCCGCAGCAGGTCGCCGCGACCGGTGCCGCGCTCGGTTCCTACGGCCAGGTGGATCCGATCGACGGCGATGCCGGGTGGCGGCCGGCCGGGTCGCAGGGGCGGCAGGTTCCCGAGTGGACGCTGGAGAAGGCGCGGATGTACTCCGTCGCCGCGTACCGCTCGAACCCGATGGCCAAGGCCATCGTGGACACCTACACCTCGTTCTGCGTCGGGGACTCCGGGGTGTCGGTGACGGTCACCAACCCGGACGTCCGCGAGGTCGTCGACGAGTTCTGGACCGACCCGCGCAACCGGATGGCGGCGCTGCAGGAGCTGTGGCTGCGCGACCAGCTGCTGGTCGGTGAGTCCCTGATCGAGCTGATGACCGGGCCGATCAGCGGCTCGACCCGGTTCTCCCCGATCGACCCGTCGATCATCGTCGACGTCGTGCTGCACAAGCGGAACCCGCTGTGGGTCGACCACGTCGTGTTCCAGGACTCGGCCGACCGCGAGAATCTGCTGATCGCCGACGTCGACGACCACACCGGCCTGATGTCCGGACAGGCGATGTTCTGGACCCCGTTCAAGGCGCTGATCACCGACCGGCGCGGATCCCCGTTCCTGTCCACGGTGCTGGACTGGCTCGACTCCTACGACCAGGTGCTGGGCAACCTCATCGACCGCACGGCGCTGGCGCGTTACCTGGTGTGGGACGTGACCGTCGACGGCGACCAGAAGGACGTCGACAACTTCGTCAAGCAGCGCGGCGGCCTGCACGTGCCGCGCTCCGGGTCGGTCGAGGTGCACAACAAGTCGGTGGAGTGGGAGCCGAAGACGGCCCAGACCGGCGCCTACGAGGACACCACCGCGGCGCGCAGCGTTCTGACGCTGGCGGCCGCGGGGTCGGGCCTGTCGAAGACGTGGCTGGCCGAGCCGGAGGACTCGAACCGGGCGACGTCGCTGACGATGGCCGAGCCGGTGCGCCGGCGGATCTCCGGCGTGCAGCGGGTGTGGATGGGCTACCAGACCGACCTGCTGCACTACGTCGTCGACCAGGCCGTCGCAGCCAAGCGGCTGCAGCCGACGGTCGAGGGGTCGGATCCGAAGACGGGCGAGAAGTCGCAGGTCCGCGCCCGCGACACGGTGATGGTGACCGGCCCGGAGGTCGCCGCGGCTGACGCGCAGATCTCCGCGCAGGTGCTGATGAACCTCTCGGTCGGCCTGGACAAGCTGATGAGCCGCGGTGTGCTGAGCCAGGAAGCCGCCGCGATGGCCGCGCGGAAAGCCTGGGAGGACTTCGTTGGGGTCCCGTATCGGGCCGAGCTCAACGACCCCAACAAGGCGAACGTCGACGACGTCGCCACGCACGTCGACGACAACGCCGACGGCAAACCGGTGGGCGGCCGGCTTCACGCACTGCCCTGATTCCGTTGGAGGAACACATGTCCTGGTCCATCGACGAGGCCGCCCAGGTGATGGGGATGGCCCCGCACGAGGTGCTGGCCGTGGCCGAGGTCGGCGACTACCACGTCGTCACCACCCACGACGGGCAGCACACGCTCGTCACCGAGGAGGGTGAGGCGAAGCTGCTGACCGCCGAGGATGCCGCGAAGCTGGGTGTCGACGAGGGCGGCGAGCTCGAGGAGCTGGCCGACGCGGCCGAGGACGCGGATCCGGCGAAGACGGCCGAGGGCAGCGACCTGGACCCGAACGCCGCCGAGATCGCCGAGCGCGCCCGCCAGGCGCTGGAGAACGGCGGCCAGGGCCCGACGCCGTCGGCGCCGGTGCCGAACCCCGAAGCGGGCGGCCTGCCGCCGAACGAGAACAGCAGCGACGGCGACGAGGACCCGGTGCCGGACGCGAACAAGGACGACCTGCTGGCGTGGGTCGGCGACGACTCCGACCGCGCGGCCCGCGCGCTGGAGGCCGAGAAGGAGCGCTCCGGTGGTCCGCGGTCGACGGTCGTCGCGGCGCTGGAGAAGGTCGCGCAGGCGTGAACGAGCACCCGCCGCCGGTGTGCTCGGACCCGGGATGCGGTGCGTGCGCGCAGGCGCGCGCGACGGCCGCGTTCCGGGGCGAGCCGATCAACGAGGAAGGGGCCGCCGTGAAGTCGGTGACGTGCCCGCAGTGCCAGCACGTGTTCGTGCCCGGGCAGCCGGAGCGGGTGACCGAAGCGACTGCAGCGCCGGCGAAGGCGACCGGTGACGTCGAGTACGCCGACCCGGGCTGGCAGAAGGACGGGAAGAAGCGCTACCCGCTCGACACCACCCGGCGCGTGAAGGCGGCGTGGTCGTACATCAACGACCCCGACAACGCCGCGCCGTACAAGGCGAAGCAGCTGCAGCAGATCAAGGCGAAGATCAAGGCCGCGGCGAAGAAGCTGGGGATCGAGATCAGCGACAAGGCCGCCGAGGCCTGGATCTCCGGCACTATGTCGTTCACCGACCTGCAGGAGCGCGTGCGCGCCGCGGTGCGCGCGCGGGTCAGTGCCGATTCCGACGACGGGTTCTACCGCTGGGTGTGGATCGCGGACATGTCCGCGGCCGAGGTCGTGTACTCGATCGAGGGCCCGAGCGGTTCGGAGTGCGCGCTGTTCCAGTGCACGTACACCGTCAACGGCACCGAGGTCGAGCTCGGCGAGCCGGCCGAGGTCGTGCGCACGTACGCGCCGGCCACGTCCGTCGACGGCGGCGCCGAGGACGACGACGCCGCGCAGGGGGCGGCGACGGCGGTCACCGAGTCGGTGCCCGGGCGGCTGCTGGAGGCCAAGGGGACCGACGCGGCCGGGAACCGGATCTTCCGGATCCGGGTGATCAACACCGGCGACAGCCGCAACGGGACCCGCTACCCGCAGTCGGTGCTGGAGGCGGCGGCGCCGCTCTACGACGGGGCGAAGGTCTACGACCACCACCGCACCGAGGAGGAGCTGCGCACGTCGACGACGGCCGGGCTGATCGGCTACTGCCGGGCCCCGGAGGCCGTCGACGGCGGGATCGACTCCGACCTGTACCTGCTGCCCTCGGCGAAGGCCGCGGCCGAAGCGCTCGACGCGAGTCTGGCGCTGCAGGCCGAGGGCCTGGCCCCGCTGGTCGGGTTCAGCCACGACGTCGTCGGCTACTTCAAGTCGGTCACCGAGGGCGCGACGCGCGTCCGTGAGGCGACGTCGATCGAGAAGGTCAACTCGGCGGACCTGGTCGCCGACCCCGCCGCCGGCGGCCACGCGACGCGCATGGTCGCCGGCGGAATCACGAACGACCCGGCGGGCACGGTGCCTGCGGGGGAGAGCACGAAGGAGAGCACCGTGGGCACCACGACTGCTGATGTGCTCGCCGCGCTCAAGGACGCGACTCCGGAGATGCTCTCCGCGGTCGGCCTGCGCAAGGCGGACACCACCACCCAGACCGAAGCCGCGACGACCGCGGCCGCGGGCACCGAGCAGGCGACCGAAGCCGTCGAGGCGCAGCCGAAGTCCTCGTTCCTCGGCAAGCTGCTGATCCGCCAGAAGGTCGCCGACGCGTTCCCGGCCACCATGGTCGACCAGGTCGTCGAGTCGGTCACCGGCACGCTGCCGGACCGGATCACCGAGTCGGCCGTCGACGGCGCGATCGCGTCGATCAAGTCCGCCGCGGCGATCTTCGAGCGGGCCGACCTGGCGCCGTCGCACTCGGTCGAGGTCACCCAGGAGTCGCGGCAGAAGAAGATCGACGCGCTCGACGCGTTCTTCGCCGGCGACACCCAGAAGGGCTACCGGTCCTTCCGGGAGGCCTTCGTGGACTTCACCGGCGCCCGGCCGCGGGCGTTCGACGAGGAGTTCGCCCGCACGATCCTGCGCGAGTCGTTCGGCGGGATGAACGGCGGCTACGACTCGGCGGTGCGCCGCACCGAGTCGATGGACTCCACGACGTGGAACCTGGTGCTGGGTGACTCGATCACCCGGCGCATGGTCGCCGAGTACGCGCAGCCGTCGCTGCAGACCTGGCGCGCCATCGTGTCGATCATGACGGTGAACGACTTCCGCACCCAGCGGATCGAGCGGATCGGCGGGTACGGCGTGCTGCCGACCGTCGCCCAGGGCGCGCCGTACCAGCCGCTGACCTCGCCCACGAACGAAGAGGCGAACTACGCCGTCACCAAGCGCGGTGGCACCGAGGACGTCACGCTGGAGATGATCGCCAACGACGACATCCGGGCGATCCAGCGGATCCCGTCGAAGCTCGGCCTGGCCGCGGCGCAGACGCTCTACCGGTTCGTCTGGGACTTCTTCGTCAACAACGCGGCCACCTCCTACGACGCGGTCGCGCTGTTCCACGCCACCCACGCGAACACCGACGCGAACGCGCTGTCGCAGACGAACCTGTCGGTGGGGCGGCGCAAGATGCGCAAGCAGGCCGCCTACGGCGACAGCTCGAACGTGCTCTCGATCGTGCCCAAGACGCTGATCGTGCCGAGCGACCTCGAGGAACTGGCGTTCCAGCTGTGCACCTCGGCGGTCGCGATCCCGGCGACGCCGGCGGGCCCGACCGACACCCCGAACATCCACCAGGGCCTGCAGCCGATCGTCATCGACTACTGGACCTCGGCGACGGGGTGGTTCCTCTCGGCCGACCCGAACATGGTCCCGACGATCGAGATCGGGTTTTACAACGGCAAGCAGGACCCGGAGCTGTTCACCCAGGCCGACCAGACGGTCGGCAGCATGTTCAACGCGGACAAGCTGACGTACAAGGTGAGGCACATCTACTCCGGCGCCGTGCTCGACCACCGCGGCCTCTACCGCGGCAACAGCTGAGCACCGTCCCTCCTTTCTGGACGCACCCACCGAGTGAATCGCGGCCGCACCAGGCCCCTACGCAGCCGGCACCGCAGCAGGTGCCTGGACGGGGCCGGGTGCGGCCGCACCCTTACCACCCTTGAGCAGGGAGAAACCCATGCAGTACAAGGAACTGAGCGGCGATCTCGTCTTCACGTTCGAGATCCCGCCCACCGCGGCCGGTACGGCGCTGGAGCAGCCGTGCCTGATCGTGCCGTTCGCCGCGACCATCACGTCTGTGCGGTGGGTGCCCGGCGCCGCGGTCACGGCCAACGCCACGAACTTCGCCACGCTGGCGTTCCGCAACCGCGGCGCGGCCGGCGCCGGGGCGGTGCAGCCGGCGACCGCGCGGTCCTACGCCGCGACCAACAGCGTCGCCAACGTCCCGGAGACGATGGCGCTGTCCTCGACGGCGTCGGACCTGCAGCCGGCCGCGGGTGACGTGCTCACCGCGACCATCGCGCACTCGGGCACGGGCCTGGCGATCCCGGCCGGGCTGCTGCAGGTGGCCCTGCGAGTGCGCGGATGAGCACGGCCCAGGCGTCGGCCCGGAGTGTCACGGCGTCCGGCGCGGTGTCGCCGACGCCGTGCACGCTTCGCGGCCTGTCGCTGCGCGACACCTCCGGCGCGGCGAACATCGTCGACCTGTTCGACAACGCGTCCGCGGCGTCCGGCACGGTCGTGGCCACGGTGGTGCTCGCCGCGAACGGCAGCGGCCACGTCAGCGCGCCGGACGGGGTGCGCTGCGCGAACGGCCTGTACCTGCAGGCGACCGGCGCCGTTGTCGGCGCGGTGTGGGTGGGCTGAGCTGGTGGACCAGACAACCCGGGTGACGGTCGGCCAGGCGGTCACGCTGCAGCACGTGTTCCTGGTCAACGAGGACACCCCGACCGACGCGGCCGGGGACGTCACCGTCACGGTCAAGGACCCGGCCGGCGCGACGGTCGTCAGCGGCACCGCGGTGCACGGCAGCACGGGCACCTACACGTTCGTGCTGCCGCCGCAGTCCGCGGTGACGCGGCTGACCGTCACCTGGGCGGCCACCGTCGGCGGCTTCGCCACGTCCGCGGCCGAGCTGGTCGAGGTCGCCGGCGGGGTGTTCTTCACCATCCCCTACATCCGCGCGGCCGACTCCCAGCTGGCCGACACCGAGAAGTACCCGACCCCGGTCCTGGTTGCGGCGCGGCTGGAAACCGAGATCGAGTGTGAGGACATCTGCGGCCGCGCGTTCGTGCCGCGGTACTGGCAGGAGACCCTCGACGGCACGGGCACCAGCGACGTCCTGCTGGGCCGTCCGGATGTCCGGACGATCCTGTCGGCCGCGGCGTCCCAGCGTGCCGGGCTGCCGCGGGTGCCCTTCACCGAAGCCGAGCTCGCCGCGCTGGCCGTGACGTCGGACGGCATGCTGCGCCGCACCGACGTGGCGTTCTGGCCCGAAGGCGTCGGCAACGTCGACCTCGGCTACGTCTACGGGCTCGACGCCCCGCCGCAGCCACTGCGCGAGGCCGCGCTGGTGCGGCTGCGTGCCCTGGCGAACAAGCACCGGACGATGGTCCCGGACCGCGCGACGTCGTTCACGTCGGTGGACGGCGGCACCTACCGGCTGACCCTGCCGAAGCGACGCTCGACCGGGATCCCGGACGTCGACGCGGTGTACGCCCGGTACGGGCTCGGCGCCGAGGACGGCAGCCCGGGCGGCTCGGGCGGTGCGCCGGCGTCGCGGCAGCTGAACTACGACCCGCAGTACCTGAGCATGTTTCACGGCGGGGTGCGCTGATGGCCGGCACCGCCGCGGTCGCGGCGAAGAAGGCGCTGTTCGACCTGCTCGCAGGACAGGCAGGCGCCGGCGAACCGCTCGCAGGCGTGCAGGTGAGCTACCAGTTCCCGCGGCAACTGGAGCGCGACCACGTCTACTTCGGACGGGTGCGGTTCGACCACGACTACTCGACCTTCCGCGTGGCCGGCGGGCGGCAGCCGCGGACCGAAATCGCCACGGTGTCGCTGTACGTCGGGGCCAAGCGGATCGACAGCGACCAGCACGCCGCGGACACGCGGGCCGTCGAGATCGGCGGTGTGCTCGAGGACCTCATCGCCGCGGATCCGACCCTCGGTGGGGCGTTCCAGGTCGTGTTCGTCGAGTCGGGCGAGCTGGAACCCAACCTCGACGACGACGGCGTGTGGGCGATCCTCACCTACTCCGTGACCGTCCAGTCCGAGCTGAGCTGAAAGGCGGCCTGGCACATGGGCAACAAACTCGTGCTGACGAACGCACGGATCTTCACCGGCGGCGCGGACCTCACCAGCGCCAGTAACAAGATCTCCATCGACCCGGAGGTCGCCGCCGAGGACGTCACCAACTTCGGCTCCGGCGGCTGGACCGAAGTCACCGCCGGGCTGGCCAGCTCGGAGATCAGCGGCGAAGGCCAGTGGGAAGCCGGCGACCCGTCCAAGGTGGACGACAACCGCTGGGCCGCGCTCGGCGGCCTGTCCGCCTGGTCGATCACGCCGGGCGGCGCGACGCCGGGCACGGTGGCCTACTTCACCAAGGCGTTCGACGGCGAGTACTCCGTCCTGGGTGCCGACGTCGGCAAGGTCGTGCCGTGGTCGGCGAAGGCGAAGGGGGCCTGGCCCGTCGTGCGCGGGCAGATCGGCCACGACCCCGGCACCGCGCGCACCGCGACGGGCACCGGCGCCGGGGCGCAGCTCGGCGCCGTCGCGGCGGGCAAGCAGCTGTACGCCGCGTTGCACGTGCTCTCGATCGCCGGCACCGCGACGCCCACGATCACCGTGGCGATCGAGTCCGCCCCGGACAACACGTTCGGTGCGCCGACGACCCGGCTGACGTTCGCGGCCGCGACGGCGCTGGGCGGGCAGATCCTGCGGGTGCCGGGCCCGTTCACGGACACCTGGTGGCGTCCGAAGTGGACGATCTCCGGCACCACACCGAGCTTTCTGTTCGTCGTCGCTTTCGGCATTGCCGCGTAAGGAGAAACCATGGGTACCAAAACCGTTCTGCTGGCGGCGTACGTGAACGTCAACAGCACAGACCTCTCGCAGTACGGCTGCACCGCCGAGCTCCCGATCGAGGTCGCCGCCGAAGACGGCACCACCTTCGGGTCCGGCGGCTGGGAGGAGAACGTCGGCGGGCTGAAGTCCGGCTCGATGAAGGTGAAGTTCAAGCAGAGCGTCACCGCCACGGAGCTGGATTCGATCATGTGGCCGCTGCTGGGCACGGTGGTGCCGTTCGAGCTGCGGGTGTCCCAGGCCGCGGTCGGCGCGTCGAACCCGAAGTACACCGGCAGCGTCCTGATTTCCAAGTGGACGCCCATCTCCGGTGACGTCGGCAAGATCCTCGAAGTCGACGTCGAGTGGCCGACCTCGGGCGCGGTGGCGCGCGCGGTGGTCTAGTGACCGGCGTCGCGCTGGACCTGTCTCAGCCCGAGCGCAAGCTGCTGGAGATGGCGCGGGCGCTGCGCTCGGTCGAGGACGGCAAGGAGATCAAGCGCGACATCGTCAAGCAGCTGCGCCGCGCCGCGGGACCGGTGCGGCAGCAGGTGCGCGGCGCGATCCGGCAGGCGCCCAGCAGCGGCCGCGGCCACCCCGGCCGCAGCATCCGCTCGGCGATCTCGCAGAAGGTGCAGGTCGTCGCGAAGCTCAACGGCAAGGCCGTCGGCGCGCGGATCGTCGCGAAGGAAACCAGCTCGACGCGCGGCTTCACGCACGCGCCGCGCCGGTTCAATTCGGCGGCGGGCTGGCACCACCAGACGTTCGGGGAAGAGCCCGAGCAGTTCCAGCTCGGCAAGCCGGGCTGGTTCGACGACACCATCGCCGCGCGGAAGAAGGAGTTCCGCTCGGCGATGGAGGACGTGGTCAAAGAGGCCGCCCGTCGGGTGGCGAGGAGGGTGCACTAGTGAAGATCATCTACACGCCGGCCGACGGCGACGAGCAGACGTGGGACTGGGACCCGAAGCTGGTCCGGGCCCGGGATGCCGAGCTGATCGAGGGCCGGGCCGACGCGACCTGGGACGAATTCCAGATGCAGCTGCTGGCCGGCCGGATGCGGGCGCGGCGGGTGCTGCTGTGGTTCCTGCTCCGCAAGGACCACCCCACGCTGCGGCTCGACGACGTCGACTTCGCCGCCGGGGAGATGAAGGCCGAGCACACCGTCGACGAGCTGGTCGAGCTGCGCGAGGGCCTGGAGGACGCGCCCAACATCCCCGACGACCGGCGCGAGGCGGCCCGGGACTTCCTGGACCAGCGGATCGCCAAGCTGCGTGAGGACGGCGAAGAGCCGGCGGGAAAAGCCCGCTCCAAGCCGAGCGCGAAGAGTTCTGCCTCCTGATTTCCGAGCTGCTCCACATCAGACCGTGGGAGCAGCGGGAGCTGCTCACCGTTCCTGAGCTGCGCGCGGCGATCCAGTACGTCAAGGAAACGCTTGAGGCGCGGAAGCAGCAATAGCTGCGCCGCGCTGAATTCGGGAAAACAAATGAATAGCGGGGGAGGTGTTTCGCGTGTCTGACACCTCCCTGCTTTTCAACATCCTCGGCCGAGAGAACGTCAGCAAAGTCTTCGCCGAGATCCGCCGCGACGCGGTCGCGACCGCGGCGGTGCTGCGCGCGGTCGGTGACGCGACGGCGAACCAGGCGAGGGACAACCTGGCGGGAATTGCTTCCCTGACCAAGGGTTTTGCGATGTTCGGCGGTGTTGCCTCGGCGGCGTCGCTGGCGGCCGGCGGCGGGCTGGCGGCGCTGCCGCTGGTGTTCGCGGGGATCGGCGCGAAACTGCTGGCCGAGAACGCGGCCGTGAAGAATTCGTTCACCTCGCTCGGTACGCACGTCACGGACACGCTGACGAAAGCGGCGCAGCCGCTGGTGTCCACGTTCGTCGGGATCGCCGGTGAGCTGCGCAAGACGTTCGACCAGATCGCCCCGCAGATCGGGCAGATCTTCTCCACCATCGGCCCCTACCTGACCACCCTGACCGAGGGGGTCACGGGGTTCGCGGTCAACGCGATGCCCGGTTTCCTCACCGCGGTCAAGGCCGCCGGGCCGGTGTTCGACGGCCTGGCCGACCTGCTCGCCGGAGCGGGCGAAGGCATCGGGCAGCTGTTCGCGAACCTGTCGGTCGCGGCCGACGCGGCCGGTGCGGCGTTCTCGGCGCTCGGGCCGTTCCTGGCCGACACCCTCGGCACGGTCGGCGCGGTGCTGGCCACCCTGGCCCAGGCCGGCGGCCCGATCCTGCAGGCGATCCTGCCGGTGATCTCCACCCTGATCGACGGGCTGGCGGGCGCGCTGATCCCGGTGATCCAGTCCCTGGCCCCGGTGCTGGTGTCGGTCGCGCAGGCCGTGCAGCCACTGGCCGATGCGCTGGTCGGCGCGTTCGCCGCGGCCGGCCCGGCCTTGACTGACCTGTTCAGCCAGCTCGGCGGGCTGCTGACCGGCAGCCTGCTGCCCGCCCTGACCCAGATCCTCGGCGCCGTGACGCCGTTGATCCCCGCGTTCATCAGCCTGCTCTCGCCGATCATGCCGCTGGTGCCGGTGATCGCCGACGTCGCCGCGCAGCTGGCCGGCGCCCTGGCCCCGATCCTGCTGCAGCTGCTGCCGATCGTCAGCCAGATCGCCGGGCTGATCTCCTCGGCGCTGGGCGACGCGCTGCGCCAGCTGGCCGCGGCGATCATGCCGCTGCTGCCCACCCTCGGCCAGCTCGCCGCCACCCTGGGCACGGCGATCCTGCAGATCCTCACCGCCCTGCAGCCCGTCTTCTCCGCGTTGATCGGCGTGCTGGTGCAGCTGCTGCCGCCCATCGTGAGCCTGCTGCCACCGATCGTGCAGCTGGTCGTCGCGCTGACCCCGATCCTCACCCTGGTGGCCCAGCTGGCGGCGTGGCTGCTCAACCTCCTGGCGCCGGCCATCGGGTGGATCGCGCAGCGGATCGCCGATCTGGCGACCATCCAGACGAGCACCCTGGGTGCGGCGATCAACTGGCTGACCGCGCACGTGGGGCCGGCCTGGGAGGCGGTGAAGGCCGCGATCGGCTGGGCGGTCGACGCCATCAAGGGCATCCTCGCGTGGTTCGGTTCCCTGCCGGGCAAGTTCTCCGCCTGGTTCCAGTCCGTGAAGGACTGGATCGCGATCAAACTCAACGACGCCGTCGGGTTCGTGCGGTCCATCCCGGGCCGGATCACCGACGCTCTCGGCGATCTCGGCGGCCTGCTGGTGCGCGCGGGCCGGGCCATCATCGACGGCTTCCTACGCGGCCTGAAAGCCGCCTGGGGCGCCGTGACCGACTTCGTCGGCGGAATCGGGTCCTGGATCGCCGCGCACAAGGGCCCGCTGTCCTACGACCGCACGCTGCTGCAGCCCGCCGGGCAGGCCATCATGGGCGGCTTCCACGCCTCCCTGGTCGACGGGTTCGGCGCGGTGCGCGGGTTCATCGGCGGCATCGGCGGCGAGATCGCCAGCGCGGCCGGCGGCGCGCTCGGCGGCACCATCGGCGTGACCGGCGCCGGCGGGAGCGGCGGCTTCGGCGGCGCCGCGGGCGGCGGCCGCCAGGTCGTCGAGGTCCGGTTCGTCTCCGAGAGCGGCACGGTCGGCGGCAAGCTGCTGGAGATCCTCCAGGAGGAAGTCCGCGCCCGCGGCGGTGACGTGGTGGCGGTGTTCAGCGGATGACCGCGCCGGTGTTCCCCCTCGCGCCGCGCGACGTGACGGTCGAGGCCTTCGCGCTCGGCGGCTGGATCGACATCTTCCCGGACGTCCAGGTCGCCGAGAAAACCGACATCGTGATCACGCGCGGCCGGCCGAACGAGAGCGGCGACCCGCCGCCGCAGACGTGCACGCTGCGGCTGAACAACCGGGACGGCAAGTACAGCCCCCGCAACCCCATGTCGCCGTACTACGGGCCGAACGGGCTGGGCCGCAACACGCCGCTGCGAGTCGCGGTGCGTACCGCCAAGGACAGCACCGCACGCACCGTGTCCAACGGATGGGGTGCCGCCGACGTCGGCGGCACCTACACGACCGTGGGTGTCACCGACCTGCTTGCCTCGGACTTCAACGTCGGCGGCGGCGTGGCCACGATGGCGGTGCCGCCCAACGGCTACCGGCTGGCGTACCTGGGTTCGCAGGCCTACAACGACGTCGACGTCTCCGAGACCGTCAGCGTCGGGTTCGCCACCGTCACCGGCGACTCCATCGATCTGTCGGTCATCGCGCTGAGTGCTCTGTCCACAACGGACTACATCAAGGTCGTCACCCGGGTCACGGCTACCCAGTCGGTCGTGATGAGCATCGTGTACACCGACGGCGCCGTGGTCGTCGCCGACACGACGGTGCCGGGCCTGACGTTCTCCGGGCAGGCGCTGCGGGTGCGCGCGCAGGTGGACGCGCAGAACATCCGCGCGAAGGTGTGGGTCGCCGGGCAGCCGGAGCCCTACGGCTGGGCCGTCGACGGCCGGTCCGATCGCCTGTTCCGGCGGGCGCCCGGCTGGGTCGGTGTGCGCTCCGGAGTCAGTGCGGGCAACACCAACGGCGCGCGGCCGGTGATCTCGCACTCGGCGATCGAGGTGCGGGTACCGCGCTTCGCCGGCGAGGTGTCCAAGTGGCCGCCGAAGTGGGACCTGTCCGGGAAGAACATCTGGACGACGGTCACCGCGTCCGGGATCCGCCGCCGCCTCGGGCAGGGGCAGACCCCGCTGCGCTCGCCCTACCGGCGCGGCAACCAGACGATCAGCCCGCCGCACCTGGCGTACTACCCGGTCGAGGAAGGCGCCAACGCGCAGCAGATCGCCTCCGGCATCGGCGGCGCGCCGATGCTCATCTCGAACGCCGCCGGTCAGTTCGCGTCGGACTCCTCGTTCCCCGGCTCGGCGCCGATCGGCAAGCCGGCCACCGGCCGGTGGACCGGGCCACCGATTGCAGGTGCCGCGGCGACCGGGCAGATCCAGCTGATGTTCCTGCTGTCGGTGCCAGGCAGCGGCGAAACCGACCAGGCGACGTTCGCGCAGATCCAGATGACCGGCACCGCCGGGTTCCTCGACGTGTCCTACATCGCAGCCTCAGGCGGCGTGCAGTACAAGTTCTACGACCAGGCCCGTGTTCTGGTCCACACGAGCGGGGTCTTGGGCGCCGGCGTGCTGCCAGGGCAGCCGCTGCTGGCGTCGGTGCAACTGACCCAGGCCGGCGCGGACATCAACTACGAGTTCGCGTGGTGGGTTGTCGGCGCCCCCGGCGGCTTCGTGCTGGGCGGGACAGCGGCCGGCCGGACGATCGGTGCGCCGCTGCGGGTGACGATCTCGCCCTACACGCAGGTGGCATCGTCGGCGATCGGGCATGTGGCGCTGCGCAACAACATTACGTCGATCTTCACCCTCGGCGGACAGTTCACCGCCTACACCGGCGAAACCGCCGGAGCACGGATCGGGCGGCTGTGCGCGGAGAACAGCATCCCGATTCAGGACACCCGCAACCCGCAGATTGCGAGTGCGCAGCTGGGTGTGCAAGCGCAGTCGAACCTGACCGACGTGATGGACGAGGCGGTCGCCGCGGACATGGGCAGCTTGTACGAGTCCCGCAGCGTGCTGGGGTTGTGGCGCCGCGGCCGCGGCTCGCTGTACAACCAGCCCGTCGTCCTCGCCCTCGACTACCCGACGGCCGGGCACGTCGCGCCGCCGTTCGCGCCGATCGAGGACGACCAGTTCACCCGCAACGACGTCACCGTCACCCGCAAGAACGGCAGCTCGTACGAGGTGATCCAGACCACCGGCCCGATGGCGGTCACCGCCCCCTCAGACGGCGCCGGTGCCGGCCGCTACGACGACGCGGTCACGCTGAACCTGGCCAACGACACCCAGACCCCGGACGCCGCGGCGTGGCTGGTGCACCTGGGCACCGTCGACGAAGCCCGCTACGCGTCGCTGACGGTCGACCTGGCCGCGCTGGCCCGGGTCGACCAGGCGCGCGCGCTGGCGGCGCTGGCGGTCAACCTCGACGACCGGATCACGATCACGAACCCCAAGATCGAGATCAGCCCCGACACCCTGTCGCTGCTGGCCCGCGGCTACACCGAACGGATCGGCCAGTACCGCCACCAGATCACGTTCAACTGCGCCCCGGAAAGCCCGTACCAGGTGCTGCGGTTCGACACGGCGGGGTCCAAGTGGGACAGCGGCGACAGCGTCCTGGCGGCCGCGGCGACCTCGAGCGCGACCAGCCTGGTGGTCGCCTCCCCGTCGGGGCAGCAGTGGACCACCAACCCGGCCGCGATGCCGATCACGCTCGAGGTCGGCGGCGAGCAGGTCTCGGCCACCGCGGTCGCCAACGAGATGCTGTCCAACACCGGCTTTGAAACGGGGCTCGGGCCGTGGGGCAGCTCGGGGACGTCGTCGTTCACCCAGTCCGGCACCCAGAAACACAGCGGCTCGTTCGCGGCCCGGCTGGTGCCGACCGGCGCGGCCGGCACCGTCAGCATGGGCAGCGAGCTGATCCCGGTGGTGGCCGGCATGCCGCTGACGGTGTCCGGCTGGGCCTGGTTCACCAACGCCGTCGTCGGCAACTTCGCCCTCGCGGTGAACTGGCTGACCTCGACGGGCGGGTTCATCTCCACGTCACTGGTCGCCGGGAGCGCCTCGGCGGCGACCTGGACCCAGTTCACCAACACCTACACCGCCCCGGCCGGGGCGGCGCAGGCGCAGCTGATCCCGCTGCTGTCCGGCACGCCGGCCGCCGGGCAGATCTTCTACCTCGACGACCTGTCCGTCACCGGCCCGCAGCGCTTCACCGTCACCCGCAGCGTGAACCGGGTCGTCAAGGCACAAGCCGCCGGCACCGCGATCGGGCTGGCCCGTCCCGCGACTTTGGCTCTGTAGAGGGGGAATTGTGGGTTTTCTCGCCGGTGACGACGCGACCGCGGACCTGATCAACAGGGCCTGCGGCGGGTACGAACAGGGCAAGTGGACGATCAGCGCGGACCTCGCGCTGGGCACCCCGACGCTGATCAACAACTGGACGCCGTACACCGGCACGTCCGGGCAGATCAACTCCGGGATCTCGGTGGCGGCCGGGGTGTTCACCGTCGGCATCGGCGGCGAGTACCTGATCACGCTGGCGCTGCGGCTCTCCGCCACCGCGGCCGGCGGGCACTACTGCTTCGTCGCCGGGTCCGGCACCACCCAGACGTGGACCAAGTCCAGCGACCCTGGCGGCTCGCTGAACATCACGTGCACGGTGTCGATGAAGCTGGGTGCGGGCGGGAACTTCCGCTGCTACGGCTATTCCAGCCCCGGCGCGAACGCCACCCGGGAGGGTGCCTCCGACCTGGTGAGCGGTGTTTCGGTGTACCGGCTGGGGAACTGACCGGGTTGTGTCCGATGTGGACTCGAAGGGGGTGCGGTGTCCCTTGCTGCTGACGCGCCGACGCCTCCGCCCGGGTCGCCGTGGTGGGTCTATGTCGCGGGATTCCTGGTCACCGTGCTGGTCGCGTACGTGGCCGCGCGCGGGCCGGTGTGGGTCGAGAAAGCCAAGGGCCGCATCAGCGGGAGCGGGAAGCCGGCCGATCCGGCGCCCGCCCTGGAGAAGGCCTCGGCCGGTGAAGCGATCCTGCGGGAGTGGCGCGCCGCGACGCAGGCCGACCTCGACGAAGCCGAACAGGAACTGGTCCGGCTGCGGAAGCGAATGGGCAAGCTCGAAGCCGAGCTCTACCGGCGGGGCTGGGACGGGAGACTGCCATGACCCGTGAGCGTGACGAGCAGCTCGACGAGGGCCTGGCCCTCGTGCGCGAAGGTGCCGCCGAGACCGCGGCCGCCGAAGCGCGCAGCGTCGTGATGCACCGGTACTGGCCGCGGCTGGTCGCGGCGATGGCCGCGGTATCGCTGGCGGTGTCGCTGTTCGTCGTGTGGGCGGTGTCCGGGCTGTCGGACCAGCAGGCCGCGACCGACGCCGCGGTCAGCGTGCTGAGCACCCAGGCCCGGGAGGCGAAGGCCTCCGGCGACAAGGCGAACCAGCAGCTCGCGGCGCGCGGGCAGGCGACCGTGCCGATCCCTCAGCCGGGCCAGGCCGCCGACACCGAGGTCATCGTCTCGGCCGCGACCGCGCGGGTGCTCGCGTCGCTGCCCAACCTGCACCCGACCGCCGCCGAGCTCGGCCAGGCCGTCGCCCGCTACGTCGCCGCCAACCCGATCCAGGCGCCCGGCCCGACGCCGCTGCAGATCAGCACCGCCCTGGCCGGCTACCTGGCCACCAACCCGCCGCCGCCCGGCCCGAAGGGCGAGACCGGCCAGACCGGTGAGCCCGGCAAGGACGGCGAGCAGGGCCCGAAGGGCGACAAGGGCGACCGCGGCGAGGACGGGCACACCCCGACCACCGAGGAGATCCAGCAGGCCTTCGCCGACTACCTGCGCGACCACCCCGACGCCCTCTGCCCGCGCGGCGGGACCTTCGCCCAGCTGACCGTCCGCACCGAGGACGGCGGCACCGCCGACGTCTACAGCTGCGTCGTCGCGACCTACCCGACCACCCCGCCGCCGAGCACCACGCCGGCGCCGCCCATCCCCCTGAAATGAGGTGAGCCATGCGCACCATGTACGACGCGGTCACGGCCCGGAACATCCTGAACCACGACCGGACGCCGGAGATGGTGGCCGGCTACGTCGACCGGATCAAGCTCGCGCCCTGGAGCCCGAACGACTGGGCCCTGTTCCCGGACGCGGTCAAGGTCGAGATCGTCAAGAAGGCGTCGAGCAACTTCGGGCACGTCCTCGACGTCGAGCCCGGCGACGCCACCCCGGCCGAGGCGCCCGGCTGGGTCCGGATGCGGCGCGCGGCCGGCGCGGACCCGACCGTCTACATGAACCTCTCGACGTGGCCCGCGGTGCGCGCGGAATTCGTGCGCCAGGGCGTCGCGCAGCCGCACTACTGGGTGGCCCGGTACGACAACGACCCGGACTGGGGCGCCGGGTGGGCTGAGCTCGGCTGCGTCGCCAAGCAGCACACCGCGAACTACCGCGGCGTGGACATCAACAGCGTGGCCGACCACTGGCCCGGTGTGGACACCAACAACGCGCAGGAGGAAGACGTGCAGGAGAAGGACGTCCGCGACATCTGGACGATGCCGGCGATCGTGCAGGACGAGATCAACCCGAAGGACTGGCTCGCGCCGGGGAAGATGCTCGCCTACGTCAAGTTCGACACCTTTCAGCTGGTCAAGAAGCTCGACGCGCTCACGGCCACCGTCACCCAGCTCACGCAGCTGGTGCTCAAGGGCGGCGACGTCGACGAAGCCGCGCTGGCGAAGGCCCTCGACCCCACCATCACCGCGGCCATCACCACGGCGCTGGCGGGCAGCGCGCCCGGCACACCGGAGGAGAACGCCCAGGCCACCATCGACGCGCTGCGCGCTGTGCTCGGCAGCGCGCCGGCCGCGGGCGCCTGACGAAGGAAAGAGGACAGAACCATGACAAATCCTGACGGCACCGCGCCGGTCGAGACGAAAGTGAAGGCCGGCACGGCGGCGGCCACGCTGACCGCCGGCGTGCTGTCCCTGCTGGCCCTGTACGTCTTCCACGGCGTCGTCCCGGACTGGGTGTCCGCCATCGTCGAAACGGCCGTCACCGGCCTGCTGACGTTCGCCGCGGCCTGGTGGGCGAAGCACACCCCGCGCCCGCTCGGGCCGGCGGTGCCGCCGCCGGTGGTGTCCGGGCCTGGTGTGCTGCCCGACGACCACCCGCCGGCGGACTACGCCGGCTAAGCCGGCGCGCACAGGCAGCCGTCCCCTCACCCCCTCGGGACGGCGGAAGGCCCCCGCACCCTGACCGGGTGCGGGGGCCTTCGTGCGTGCGGGCCCGGTGGGTGCCCCGGCCGGGTGGTCGGGGCCGTCCGGGTCAGAGGCAGATCGGGCAGCCCCAGCCGCCGTGCGACCTGTCCAGGTAGTAGGGGTGTCTCGGGCAGCGGGGGCCCGGCGCCGTGGCCATGTCGAGCTGGACACCGGCGGCGGCGGCCTCGGCGACCGCGTCGAGGTACAGGTTGCCGATCGAGTTCTCGTACTGGGCCAGCGTGTCGGCGGCCATCTCGTCGTGCCCGTAGTTCACCGCGGCGTTGTGGATCAGCAGGGCGTCATCGGCCAGCTGGCCGTCGGCTCGGGCGGTGACGGTTCGGGCGATGATGTGGCGGTCGTTCATGGTGTTCCTCCCTGATTGGTGTAAAGCCACTTTACATCCCGGAATGGGCAGACGTAAAGCGGCTTTACAGGTTCACCTGTTGGATGTAAAGTCGGTTTACGTCCGAGTCGAGGGAGTAAGCCGTGGGTACCGAAACTGACGCGTACAGCGAGAACGACATCATCCAGCTGCTGCAGCACGCCGCTCGGCGGGTCACGAAGGCCAAGAAAGAACTGCTTCTCGCCGAGCGGGCGCGCCGCATCGACGCGGCGATCGCCACACGGCTCGGCCTCGAGAAGACGGCCACCGCGGCCGAGCTCGGCATCACCCGGCCCACGCTCGACGCCTGGCTGGTCCGGGTCGCACAGACGGCCGACGAACAGAAAGAGGTCGACCAGCACTTCGCCCTCATGGCCCGCCGCGACGCGAAGGCCGTCGAGCGGAAGGCGGCTCGCCGTGGCTGACCGCAACCCGACACCCGAGGAACTGCAGGACCTGGCCGACCACATGCGGGCGTTCGGGATGCGGCGTAGGGCGGCCCTTCTGCAGCTGCAGACCTCGATCGTCACGGCAGCCATCGCTGCCCGTGGGTTCGCTCGGGCCGTCCGCTCGGCCGAGCTCAAGCAGTTCGACGAGCTGCGCCAGCACCCCGACGTCCTGGAAATCGAGATCGCCACCGGCGCCTGGTACCCGGAAGCCGGCCGATCGTGAGCGGGACGAACCGACTCCCTGTCGGCACGAAGCTGCGCTCCCAGCTGACCGGCACGATCTCGGAGATCGTCGCCGACCACCACTTCCACCCCAACGTCATGAAGACCGCGCAGATCACCGACGACCGCTACTACATCGTCGAGACCAACGGCCACCGAACCGTGGCGTACCACGGCCTCCTCACCGACTACAACGACGTGATCTACCGCCCCCGGCGACGACGACGGCCAGGCGGACAGCGAGCCGCCGCCGGCCCCATGACGAAGGCCTCCGCACCCAGGGTGCGGAGGCCTTCGTCATCGCCGTGCCTACTGCTGGTGGCCGCACGCCCACTTCCACGTCGCGTCGCCGTAGGCGGCCGCGGCCTGGTCCGGGTCCTTCCCGCGCGCCGGCATCGCCGTCGTGTCGGCCTGCTCGGGGTTCAGCACAGTGCGCGCCAGGCCGGTGATCGTCAACGCCGAGCCGGCGCCGCAGAACTGCTTCGCTGCCTCGAACATCTCGTCGTAGGTGTGCGGTGCGTTCGGCACGAAGCCGGCCTGCTTCATCGCGCCCGTCCACTCCGTCTTCGGATCGGGCGGTGTGTCGCTGCTGCAGCTGGCCGCGGCGACGGCGCAGAGCGCGGCGAGGACGGGCAGAACGATTCGGCGCATGGGTCCCCCTCGGGATGGGTGCGGGTGCGGGTCAGGAGTCGCTCCGGCCGGCGCGGCTGTTACGGCCCTTCCGTGGCCGGGCGCGACTCCGGCTCGGGCTGCTCGGCGCCGAAGTTCTCGACCACGGCGCCGGGCACGGTCGGCGTGGCGTAGTTGAGCAGCCGCAGCAACTGGTCGTCCGGCACCTCGATATCGACGATCGCAGCGCGGTACGTGGCGTTGGACTCGTACGTGGCGGTGCCGGCCATGAGTACGTCGGTGAGCGCCTGGCGCACGGCCTCGATGTTGCCCTTGGCGGCTTCGTAGTCCCAGGCCTGATCGAGCTGGGGCTTGTCCTTGGCATTCACGGTGGTGAACACGATGGCTCGGATGCGCACAGCAGCGCCTTCCTTTCGTGGTCGGTGCGCCGGGCCCCGGTCCCGCCGGGGCCCGGCTCCGCGCCGGCGTCACTCGGGCGCGGTCTGAGGCCCGCCCGCCGCCCAATGGTGGGAACCTGGGGAGAGGCGGCGGGCGGTGCTAGGCCTGCCGGAGCCCTCGAGGGCGGGGGCCCCGGCAGGGGTGGCCGCCCCCTGGCGGGCGGCCTCCGCGATCACCCAGCTGCCCCCGCCTGAGAGAGCTGAGTCCGCGGAGTGGGGACCTGGCCGCCGCGTCCCGTCAGGTCAACGCGGCGGCCAGGCTGTCTAGGGGTCCGGTTACTCCGGCGGAGGTCCGGGCGGTAGCGGTTCGGGCTTGGGTGCTCGGCTCGGGTCGTAGGCGATCAGGTCGTCGTCGGTCAGCTCGGTCAGCCGGCGCCCGCCCGGCGTGTACCGGAAGCGGTCCTCGTAGTAGCGCGCGGGGCGGCGCTCCTCAGGCTCGGTCATCGCTGCCTCGAGGTTCGGCTCGGGATGCCCTGCTGGCGCCGGTATTCGGCGTCGCAGCCCCAGCAGAGGGTCTGCACGCCGTGGGTGTTGCGTTTGGCTGCGTCGGCGTACTCGGCGACCGCGACCAGGCCGCACAACATCCGCACCTCGGTGCCGGGGTCAGGCACTCGAGCGAAGATGCTCCGGTGTCGGACGCCCTGCACGACGGGGAACATGTGCTCAAGGTCGAGGTAGAGCAGAGCGGTCATCAGGAGCCGCCTCGCTTGAGCAGGTCGCCGACGGCGTAGTGCAGCTGGCTCATGAGTTCGATCGCGGTGGCGCCGAGGCCGAAGCTCACGCTGAGCAGGGCGGTGGGGCCGTCGCCGATGCCGAGCGCGAGCCTCAACCGGCCGTGCTGGTCGTGTACGAATCCCACGCTCACCTCGACGTCCTTGCCGATCGGGTCGGTTGCCCTGATCGGCCTTCTCTCGTACGGCCACCCTCGCGTCATGCTGACCCCCAGCCGGTCGATGGTGCCGACCGCAGCAGAGGGAGTGTGTCCGAGTGTGGTCGGTGTTGACGTCCACAGAGTCTACGTCGGTCACAGTTCACCGCAATGGCCTGATCGAGTGACCCTCCTTTCGGCTTGTTAGTCCCCCCTATGCTCTGTGGCATGGTGAGCAGCCCACGTCGCATAGCCGGTACTCCGAAGGCCCGCACCTTCGGCAGCGCGGTCCGTGAAGCACGCGAGGCCCTGGAGAAGAAGCCGTCGTTGCGCGCCGTTGCCGCTCAATTGGGCATGGATCCGAGCCGCCTCTCGAAGATCGAGACGGGCAAGGCGGTACCGAGCGCCGAGGTGGCCGAGCGGATCCTCGATCACCTCGGCATGACCGGCGACCACAAGGCTGAAGTCCTCGCGTTGCTCGAAGGCGCCGAGACCGAGCAGCCGTGGTACGCCAACACGCTGCCGGAGCAGCGCCAGCACACCACCATGATCGTCGAGGCGGAGGACGCCGCACGGGAGATCTTCGCGTACACCATCGGTGTCGTCCCCGGCCTGCTGCAGACGAAGCGCTATGCCCGCGCGATCATGGTGGGCGGCGGCGATCCCCTGCCTCCCAGCGAAGTCACGATCCGCGTCATGACCCGGATGGGTCGCCAGGGCGTCCTGAGTCCTGAGCGCGAGCACCCGGTCAACCTGATCGCCCTGATCGCCCTGATCCACGAAACGGCGCTACGCCAGATGATCGGCGGCCGCGTCGTGATGGTCGAACAGCTCGAGTTCTTGCTGAAGATCATGCGACGGGACAACATCGACGTGCGGATCGTACCCAATGGCCTGGACTGGCACGAGGGTCTGGAGGGCAGTTTCAGTCTGATTTCGCCGCGTGAGGACACGGACCTGTACCCGCTGGTTTTCTTGGAAAACCGTAGATCGGGGCAGATTCTGCACGCGGATGAGGACGTAGCGGCCTACCGCGACGCGGTGGATTCGTTGCTACGGCTGGCGATGACCTCCGCCGCCACAGAGGAGGCCATCGCCGGTGCCATCACGGCGCTCAAAGCGCCACAGTAAAAGGGGACTGGATGATCGTACCTAATAGGACCGGCAGGAAGTGGAGGAAATCGAGTCACAGCGGCGAAAACAACCAGTGCGTCGAGGTCGCCCTCGAACCATCACCGGGTGTCGGTGTGCGCGACAGCAAAGCGCCGACGTCGGGCGAGCTGAACGTCCCAATGGCATCGTGGGCGGCGTTGCTCGAACACCTGCGGCGGTGACCTGGCGCCCCGGCACACGTCACTTGTGCCGGGGCGCTGGCCACATCAGGATGCCTGCCATTCGACAGTTTCGGCATCCGAGAGCGTGCGAAGTGTGGTCGGTGTCCCGTCGGATCCGGTGGCGAACGCCCACGTCAGCGGCGTGGGCGTTCGCTCCTTCTTCGAGTTGTCGAGCTGGCGCTTGCTGTTCACCCAGACCCAGCCGTGCTGCAGGCGGGCGAGGTACCGGGTCTGGCCGGCCTGCTCGTTGACGAGCACGCTGACGTCCGGTCCCGGCTCGGGGTCGCCGGTCGTGAAGGAATTCACCGGGTCACCGCCGTCGCTGCGCGTCGAGCGCGGCGCAGTGTCGTGACGTGGCGGTCCCAGGTGTGCAGCATCTTCGTGATGACGCCCCACCACACCAGCAGGACCCCGATGGCGGGGAACACGAACCAGGGGTCACGCATCCCGCGCCCGTAGTACTCCACGGGCAGGACCAGCAGCACGTAGACGGTCAGGGCCACGCAGGCCATCGCCCACCACCGGTACTCGGCGAGCAGCTGGTCCGCCGTCTTCGCGCGGTGCCGGCCGCGCTCGGCACGAGGGACCGCGGGCGCACGGTGAGTACCGGTCGTCACGCCGCACCGTCCTGGTCGATTGTGGCGACCGCCGATTGGCGGCGTCCCTGGTGTGGCATCTCGGCGAGCCGGCCGGTGCGTGTCTGGCAATCCCGGCCGGGCTGGGCGCCGCACGTCGTGCAGGACTCGTTGCGTGTCTGCTCGCGGATGCGCTGCTCTCGCTCCGCCGCGCGGCGTTCCGCAGCGCGCTTCGACTCCCACGTGCCGAGGCCGGGAAGCCCATCGAGGCCGTCGAGGTACGAGACGCCGGGTTCGGCGTGGTCGGCCCGCCAGGGCGCGTCCGATCGCGTGAGGGCCTTGATCTGGTGGTGGGTGAGCACCGTGGACAGCCGCTTGCCGTACTTCGTCTGGGTGGGGTCGACCCCGTAGGCGGCGAACCCCCACGGCTCGGTCCCGCCGAATGTGCGGGCGAGCGGACGTTCTTCGGTGATGATCGCGTCGACCTCGGCCACGGTCTCGGCGAGGCCGGCCAGGCGGTTGCCCACGGTGCCGAGCTCCTCGCAGAGCTGGTTGAACTCGACCGGAACTGCCGGCCGCTCGGCGGCAATGCCGAGCTGACGTAGCCAGACCGCGGCGGCTGACAGGTGCGTGGCGAGCTCTTCGAGCGTAATCCGGTCGCCGGCATGCAGGTGGGCGGTGTCGGCCGGGTCGGTGCTGTGCTGGTGGGTGGTCATTCGGTGAAGATCCATTCGCTGGTTGGGTCGTGGTTTACGGTTGTGAGGCGGCCGGGCGCCTACTCTGCGCCCGGCCGCCCGGCCGTCCCTTGCGAAGTCGGTGGCGGGTGGTGGTCCACGGTTGCGGCGGCCGTCGCTCATGCGGAGCGCTTCCGGCGGTAGTCGGACGGTTCGTCGGGTACGACCGTCCGAAGGTCTGCGCCAGGCACGGGGAGCGTCTTGCCCAGATGGTTGACCGTCGTGACGGCCGTTCGCTGCGCGAGTTCGACGTAGAGCGCGGTGGTTGACGGGTTCGAGTGCCCGAGCAACTCTTGAGTCGCGCGGATGTCCTTGCATAACCGGTAGTGCTGAGTGCCGAACCTGTGCCGACACCAGTGGAGCGTGTACGGCATTCCGATGCCGGTGAAGAACTGGGAAGCCGTGGTGCTGACGTAGTTGCCGGTGGCCAGCAACCCGGTAGCCGTTCGGAACCAGCGTCCGCGGCACGCGACGCTGCGAATCATCAGGTGCATCGCTTCGGGGATCGGCACGATGCGTTCCTTGCCTCCCTTGCCATCGACGCGCAGGAGAAGCGTGTTCGTGGGGTCACCGTCCTCGTCGACGTCCACCTCGACCAGCGAGGTGTCGTTGAGACCAGCGATCTCGCCGGCGCGCAGTCCGCACCATCCGGCGAGACCCAGCCACACCTGCATCCGTGCGTCGGCGCAGCGGAACGCCAACGCGAGATCCTTTTCAGGGATCGGATGGGGTTTCCGCCGAGGCAGCCGGGGCATCGGGAGATCGGCAGCCGGATCGTCGTCACGATGGTGGGCGCTGCGCAGCCATCTGTAGAAGGCTCGCGTGTGGCCGGTGTACGTCTGCACGCTCGACGTGCTCACGGTCAGGCCGCTCTGCCACCGAGTCAGGTCGCGCGATGTGGCGGCCAGCAGGCCCCCTGTCACGCGCAACAGCTCGAGCTGCCGAGCCAGGCGGCGCACGTTGTCGCGTCGATGGTCGATCGTCTTCTGTCTCATGCCGCATCGGCGCAAGTAGTCGAGATGCTCCTCAATCAGTCCGTCATCCATAAGACGAACGTCGCATTCCTGATTGGCCCGTTTAGCCGACACGGCGCACCATCGCTTGAGTGGGCGCGTCCGGTCGGGCGACGCCCGAATCAACGTGCGCACGACGAGCGAGCCGGTCGGTCAGGTCGATGACGTGCGCAAACTCACCTACGGGCGACAGACTCCGGAACACATAAGGTCCCGTAACCTTGCCGGATGGCTGACCTGGTTTACCCGCCCGTGATCGCGGCGGCCCGGACGATGTTCCGGGTACTCGACAACCGCATCCGGGTCGAGGGCGCGGAGCACATCCCGCGTCGTGGTGGCGCGGTCATCGCGTGCAACCACATCAGCTACCTGGACTTCATCTTCTGCGGCCTCGGCGCGCGCCCGGCCAAGCGGCTGACGCGGTTCATGGCGAAGAAGGAGATCTTCGACAACCGGATCGCCGGGCCGCTGATGCGCGGGATGCACCACATCTCCGTCGACCGGTCCGCCGGGCTGGCCTCCTACCGCGAGGCGCTCGGGAAGCTGCAGGCCGGCGAGGTCGTCGGCGTGTTCCCCGAGGCCACGATCAGCCGCTCGTTCACGGTCAAGGAGATCAAGTCGGGCGCGGTCCGGATGGCCGCGGCGGCCGACGTCCCGGTGGTCCCGATGGCGCTGTGGGGCACCCAGCGGCTCTGGACGAAGGGCCGTCCGAAGGACCTGACCCGGCGGCACGTGCCCATCTCGATCCTCATCGGCGAGCCGATGCACCCGGCCAAGGGTGACGACTGGGACGTCGTCACGAAGGAGCTGCGCACCCGGATGAGCGCGCTGCTCGACCGCGCCCAGGCCGAGTACCCCGACCAGCCGGCGTCCGACGAGGAACGCTGGTGGCTGCCCGCGCACCTCGGCGGCACCGCGCCGACCCCGGCCGAAGCGGCCGAGTTCGACCGCCACTAGCGGACTTCCGAAACCGGAGTTGCGTAAATCCGCGACATCCGGCTAACCTATATACGAAACGCAAGTATCGTATATAGGGGAACCCATGGACACCTCCCGCGGCCGGCCCCGCGACAGCGACGCGGACCGGCGTATCCTCCAGGCCGCCCGGCAGGCGCTGCTCACCGCCGGCTACGCCGGACTGGCCATCGACGAGGTGGCCCGGCACGCCGGGGTGGCCAAGACCACGCTCTACCGGCGCTGGCCGACCAAGGACCACCTCGCCATCGCTGTGTACGCCGACATGCTCGACCAGGAAGTGCCGGTCACCGACACCGGTGACGTGCGTGCCGACCTGAGCGCCTACCTCAAGCAGATCGCCGGCGCGCTCGACAGCGTGCGCCGCGCCGGGCGGCCGGCGCACGACACCGACCCGTCGGCCGGCATCGTCGCGGAGCTCGTGGCGGCCGCGGCCCGGCACCCCGACGTCGGGGAGGTCATGCGCGGCCTGTACCGGCGGCGGATCCGGCTCGCCGTCGAACTCGTCGAACGCGCCACCGAGCGCGGCGAACTGCGGGCGGGCACCGACCCGGTGCTGCTGCTCGACCAGCTGGCCGGCGCCCTCTACTACCGCGTGCTCATCACCGGCGCGCCGGTCGGCGACAACTACCTCGAACGCCTCGTCGGCGCCGCCCTCGACGGCGCCCTGTCCACAAAGGAGCAGAGATGACCCTCACCGAGCACCCGGCCCGGGAAAGCAAGAAGCCGAGACGGAAGCGCCTGCTCGTGGTGGCGGCCCTGGTGCTGGCCACCCTCGCCGGGTACGCGGTCTGGACCAACGTCGTTCCGTACACCCTCAGCGCCTCGATCGAGATCGACGCCACGCCGGACGAGGTGTGGGCGGTGCTGGCCGACCTGGACGCGTACGACGAATGGAACCCCTTCATCGTCGCCTCCAGCGGCACGGTCGCGGCCGGCGCCACCCTGACCAACACCATGCGCGACGCCACCGGGGAAACCACGTTCACGCCCACCGTGCTGGCCGCGACGCCCGGCCGTGAACTGCGCTGGCTGGGCAAGCTCGGCCCGGGCGGGGTGTTCGACGGCGAGCACGCGTTCCTGATCGACCAGGTGCGGCCCGGCCGGGTCCGGCTCGTCCAGACCGAACGCTTCTCGGGCGTCCTGGTGCCGTTCTTCCGGGGCCAGCTGCACGACAACACGCTGCCGCAGTTCGGCGCCATGAACGAGGCGCTGGCCCAGCGGGTCGACCGGGGCTAGAACCAGCGCTCGAGAACCTGTGCCACACCGTCCTCGCCGGCCGGGCCGGTGACCTCGTCGGCGACCGCGAGCAGCTGCGGGTGCCCGTTCTGCATCGCGACGCCGTGGCCCGCCCAGCGGAGCATCTCGACGTCGTTGGGCATGTCGCCGAACGCGATGACCTGGCCGGGGTCGACGTCCAGCCGGGCGGCGACGTCGGCCAGGCCGGTCGCCTTGGTGATCCCGTGCGCGGACACCTCGACCAGCCCGCCCGACGACGAGTACGTGACGTCGACGTCCCGGTCGAACAGCGCGTTCACCGCGTCGGCCATCTCCTCGGACGACATGCCGCGGTGGCTGACCAGCAGCTTGATCGCCGGGTGGCCGAGGACCTCGGCGCGCGGCGCGGTGCGGCCTTCGCCGTCGCCCCACGGGTTGTGGTAGTCCGGCTCGATCACGAAGTTGCGCATCGCGTGGTCGGCGCCGTCCTTTCCGACGCTGACGCGCTCGGTGGCCAGCCGGCAGCCGGGCAGGGCCTTGTCCAGCGCGTGCGCGATGTCGTGGAGCAGCTCCGGCGGCAGCAGGCCGTGCACCGCCACGACCTCCTCGCGGCCGCAGTCGTAGAGGACGGCGCCGTTCGCGCACACCGCGTACCCGGTCAGCTCGAGCGGCCCGGCCACGGGCGCGATCCAGCGCGGCGGCCGTCCGGTGGCCAGCACGAACGGGACGCCCCCGTCGATCGCCCGGCGGACGGCGGCGATCGTGCGGCCGGTCAGGGATTCGGAGGGGCCGAGCAGGGTGCCGTCGACGTCGGACGCGATCAACTGGGGTCTCTCCACCCGGCCATTGTCCCTGACTCGTTCGGGGGAATGCTTCCCCGTCCGTGCGACGGCCGGTCGTTGCCGATAGCGTCCGGAATCGTGCGAGCAGGAATCGTCATTCTTCCGGAAGATCGTTGGTGGGCCGCCGAGCCGAAGTGGCGCGCCGCCGAGGAGTACGGCTTCGACCACGCTTGGACGTACGACCACCTGGGCTGGAGAAACCTGGTCGACGGCCCGTGGTTCGCCGCGGTCCCGACCCTGACCGCGGCGGCGATGGTGACGTCCCGCATCCGGCTGGGCACGTTCGTGGCGTCCCCGGTGGCCCGGCACCCCGTGCCGTTCATGCGCGAGCTGAACACCCTCGACGACGTCTCGGACGGCCGGTTCGTCCTCGGCGTCGGCGCGGGTGTCGACCACACCCGCTACGACGGCGCGGTGCTCGACGCCCCCGAGCTGACGCCCAAGCAGCGCGTCGACCGCTTCACCGAGTTCGTCGAGGCGCTCGACGGGCTGCTCATGACCGACAAGTTCGACTTCGACGGCGAGTACTACCGGGCCCGCGAGGCCCGCAACCTGCCCGGCCCGGTCCAGCGGCCGCGGCTGCCGTTCGTCGTCGCGGCGAACGGCCCGCGCACGATGACGCTCGCCGCGCGCTTCGGCGCCGGCTGGGTCACGACCGGCAAGGGCGGCGAGACCGCCGACGAGTGGTGGCGCGGCATCAAGGAGCTGTGCGAGGTCTTCGACCGGCGGCTGGACGCGGCGGGCCGCGACCGGCCGAGCATCCAGCGGTTCCTCAGCCTGGACGCGTCGCCGGTGTATTCGCTGACCAGCGTGGAGGCGTTCCGCGACGCCGTGGGCCGCGCGCAGGAGCTGGGCTTCACCGACGTCATCTCGCACTGGCCGCGGTCGTCGTCGCCGTACGAGGGCCGGGAAGCCGTCCTGGAGCAGATCGCGAGCGACGTCCTGCCCGAGCTGCGATAGCGCTACTTCACGATCCGGTAGATGACCGCGCCCGGGTTCCGGTACACGACCTGCAGGAAGTCGCGCCCGTCCAGGTGCTGCAGGCCCCCCGCGATGGGCGTGTCACGGCGGATGGTGCCGCTGCCGATCAGCACGTAGTGGATGTTCAGCCGGTGCACGGCGGCCCGCACTTGCGCGTCGCTGTCGTAGTCGGCGAAGTGCTGGGCCAGGTAGAGCGCGTCCGGCGGGGCCACGCCGGCGTCGTAGTGGCCGGCGACCGGGTGCACGCCGGTCAGGGCGTACATCCAGGCCGTGCCGTCGAGCCGGTCGTTGAGCACCTTCTGGTCGGCGGGGATGCCGAGCGTGCCGAGGTGGTCCATCGCGTCGATCTCGTCGCGGCTGACCGGCGGGACGACCTCGCCGGGCAGGCCGTTGTAGTAGAGCAGCGACACGGTCTTGGCGTTGGCCGCGCGGTAGAACCCGCCGGTCAGCACGCCCATGGCCACGACCAGCAGCACCGCCGTCGCGAGGCCGACGCGGCCGGTCAGCCACGGCCGGGCGCGCACCCACGCGCGGCCGCTCGCGAGCTTCGCCAGCCACGCTTGCGTCTCGCTCATGCCGTGCGCGGCGAGCAGGCACAGCGGGATCGACGCCAGCGCCATCAGCCGGAACCGGTCGTTCCACCAGGGCCGCGACAGGCTGATCACCCAGTCTTCGCCGCCGAAGCACGCCACGACGACGAACAGCGCCGACAGCCCGAGCGCCGAGAGCCCCAGCCAGCGCATCCGCCGCAGCGCGACGAGCGTCAGCACGCCGATCACCAGGAACACGGTCAGCCAGATCTGCGGGACCGGCAGCACCTGCTTGAACGTCGCCAGCATGGCCAGCGCCTTCCACACCGGCATGTGCGAGCCCCAGGCGTGGTACGGGTACGAGCCGGAGGTGAAGCCGATCGCGCCGAGGATCATCGGCGCGGCCAGCACCCCGGCCACCACCATCACCGGCAGCATCCGCAGGACGTCGCCGACGGCCACCCGCCAGGCGGGCGTGTCTTCGGGGACGCCGTCGACGCGGCGGCCGCGCACCGCCCGGTACCAGCGCTGCACGACCAGCGGGAACGCGAACAGGATGGCCCCGAACAGCGCGCTCGAGTGCGCGGCGAGCAGGCCGGCCGCGCTCAGCGCGAGCACCGCGCCGGTGTCGACGCCCGGCCGCGCGAGGAACCGCTGCAGGGCGACCACCGCCAGCGGCGTCAGCACGATGCCGAGCGCGAACGGCAGCAACCCGCTCGACACGGACTCGTACGCGCCGGTCGTCGCGCCGCCGGCGACCAGCGCGGCGCTGCCCGCGAACACCGCGCGGCCGCCGAGCTGCCGGACCAGCGCGGCCATGGCCAGCGCGAACAGCCCGGCGATCGGCATCGTGATCGCGTTGAGCGTGACCGGGATCGACGTCCCGGACAGCTCGTAGACCAGGGCGCCGACCAGGTGGTAGGCGTTCGGGTAGAAGGAGCCGTCCGGGTACCAGTTGATGGTGCCCATGCCGGTCAGCGAGCCGTCGCCGGTCTCGGCGATGTAGCGGATGCCGTTCGCGTGGAACACGGTGTCCCAGCGCTGGAACACCGCGGTCGTGCCGCCGCGGCCGGTGACGACCACGGCGATGGACACGGCGACGGCGATCGCGACGCAGGCCCCGACGGCCAGGTGCGCCCGGCGCGTCCACGGCAGCAGCCCCGGCACCTCGCCGGGGGTGAGCCAGCCTCGCGCGGTCGCCAGCCGGCGCAGGCCGTAGAGCACGGCGGCGAGCAGCAGGGTGACCGCGGCCACGCTGAGCGAGCCGTACGGGACGTGCGCGATGGCCAGCCAGGGGCCGGCGAGGCCGGTGATGGCGTAGCTGAGCAGCGGCGCGAGGCCGGCCAGGGCCCACCCGCGCAGGCCGGCGGCCCACCCGGCGACCCCGCCGGGGACCGCCAGCACGGCCAGGTAGGTGGCCACCGCGCCGAAGTAGCTCCAGAAGTCCTCGGGTGCAGGCACTGCTTTCCAGGTGTGTCGTAGGCCGAAATGTGATAGTCGGGTGCGGGCCGGGTGACCGACCCCCGTACCCTCGACGCCCGTGAGCGCGCACACGAACCCCGCCAAGATTACTGAAGACGATTTCGCAGGTTACGACCTCATCGTCGTCGGGTCCGGTTTCTTCGGCCTGACCGTCGCCGAACGGGCCGCGGCCGAGCTGGGCAAGAAGGTCCTCGTCCTCGAGCGACGCAGCCACCTCGGCGGCAACGCGTACTCGGAGCCCGACCCGGAGACGGGCATCGAGGTGCACAAGTACGGGGCGCACCTGTTCCACACCTCGAACAAGCGCGTCTGGGAGTACGTCAACCGGTTCACCGAGTTCACGAACTACCAGCACCGCGTCTTCGCGCGGGTCAAGGACCAGGTCTACTCGTTCCCGATGAACCTGGCGCTGATCAACCAGTTCTTCGGCAAGTCGCACACCCCGGACGAAGCGCGCGAGCTGATCGCGAAGCAGTCGTCGGAGTTCGAGACGGCCAACGCGCAGAACCTCGAGGAGAAGGCGATCTCGCTGATCGGCCGCCCGCTCTACGAGGCGTTCATCAAGGGTTACACCGCGAAGCAGTGGGAGAACGACCCCAAGAACCTGGGCGAGAACATCATCACGCGCCTGCCGGTCCGCTACAACTTCGACAACCGGTACTTCAACGACACCTACGAGGGCCTGCCCGTCAACGGGTACACCGCGTGGCTCGAGAAGATGGCCGAGCACGAGAACATCGAGATCCGGCTGAACGTCGACTACTTCGACGTCCGCGAGCACATCCCGGCGGGCACCCCGACCGTCTACACCGGGCCGCTGGACCGCTACTTCGGCTACTCGGCCGGCAAGTTCACCTGGCGCACGGTCGACTTCGAGTCCGAGGTCGCGCCGACCGGCGACTTCCAGGGCACCTCGGTCGTCAACTACAACGACCAGGAAGTTCCCTACACCCGGATCATCGAGTTCCGGCACTTCCACCCGGAGCGGGACTACCCCAAGGACAAGACGGTCATCTTCCGCGAGTACTCGCGCTTCGCGGGCGAGGACGACGAGCCGTACTACCCGATCAACACGCCGGAGAACCGCGAGAAGCTCGAGGCCTACCGCGAGCTGGCCAAGGCCGAGGCCCGCGAGAAGAACGTGCTGTTCGGCGGCCGGCTGGGCACGTACAAGTACCTCGACATGCACATGGCCATCGGCTCGGCGCTGTCGGCGTTCGACAACAAGATCGCCCCGCACCTGACCGACGGCGCGCCGCTCGACGGGTCCCTCGATGCTTGAGAAGGGGCAGCCCACCGGTGAGGTGGCGGTCCTGGCGAAGGCCCAGGGCTTTCTGAAGAGTGAAGCTTCGGTGAAGGCTGCGCGCGGCATGTCGCACTTCGGCGAGCACGCGATCGGCTGGTTCGGCCTGGGCGTTCTCGGCGCCGTCGTCGACAAGAAGCGGCGCAAGGACTGGCTGGTCGCCTCGGCCGGTGTGGTCGGTGCGCACGCCGCGTCGATCGCGGTGAAACGCGTGGTCAGGCGGCCCCGACCGGACCACCCGAGCGTCGAGGTACTGGTCGGCACGCCGAGCAAGCTGAGCTTCCCGTCGTCGCACGCGACCTCCACTACGGCGGCGGCGGTGCTCTACTCCGGATTGACCGGGCGTAACCTGGTGCCCGCCCTGGTACCGCCGATGCTGGCCTCGAGGCTCGTGCTCGGCGTTCACTATCCGACTGACGTTCTGGCCGGTGCAGCTCTCGGGGGGCTCGTCGGTGGACTCATACGACGGAAGCTGAAGAAGAACCCATGAGCGAGACGACCGAGCAGCGCAACAGCGACGAAACTGCCGTGACGCCTGAGGCTGTTGTCGAGCCGACGGCGGCACGTGGCCCGTTGGGCCTGGTCGGCGGCGTCATCAAGACGGCGCGGCCGCGGCAGTGGGTGAAGAACGTCCTGGTCTTCGCGGCCCCGTTCTTCGCGTTCTCGAAGTCGACCGACCGCACCGGTCTGCTGATCGACGCGATCATCGCCTTCGTGGCATTCTCGCTGGTGGCGAGCTCGGTCTACCTCATCAACGACGCCATCGACGTCGAGGCCGACCGCGCCCACCCGACCAAGCGCAACCGGCCCATCGCGGCCGGGATCGTGCCGGTCCCCGTCGCGTACGGGGCCGCGGTCGTGTTCTTCCTGGCCGGCCTCGGCGTGTCGTTCCTCGCCAGCTGGCAGCTGGCGGTCGTGCTGGGGGTCTACGAGGCCGTCCAGCTCGGCTACTGCTTCGGCCTGAAGCACCAGCCGGTGGTCGACCTGGCCATCGTCGGCTCGGGCTTCCTGATGCGCTCCATCGCCGGTGGCGTGGCGGGCGGCATCGCGCTGTCCCAGTGGTTCCTGCTGGTCACGGCGTTCGGCTCGCTGTTCATGGTGGCGGGCAAGCGCTACGCGGAGATCATGCTGTTCGAGCGGACGGGCGCGAAGATCCGCTCGTCGCTGAAGAAGTATTCGGCCAGCTACCTGCGGTTCGTCTGGGCGACGTCGGCGGCGATCCTGATCATGTCGTACTGCCTGTGGGCGTTCGAGATCCGCCAGACCGAGCACAACTCGGTGTGGGCGCTGATTTCGATGGTCCCGTTCCTGGTGGCGGTGCTCCGGTACGCGGTCGACGTCGACGGCGGCATCGCGGGCGAGCCCGAGGAGATCGCGCTCAAGGACCGCATCCTGCAGGTGCTGGGCGCGACCTGGGTCATCACGCTGTTCCTGTCGTTCTACCTGTGACCCATTGCGGATCGACAGGTTCGCTACAGGTCACGCACAGCTGAGCGGCGCACCCTGAGGTGGTGGGGGCGGGCACTGCGCCCGTCCCCGTGACCACAGGAGCGACCATGAACGACCAGCCGCGCGAGGAGAAGGCCCCGGACCGGGCCGAGCAGCCGACTGTCGAGCAGCCCACACCGGCCGCCGAGCCGACAGCGATGCACGAGACCCCGGCCGCGGCCGCTGCTTCCGGCCAAGGGGATGCCGCCACCGCGCCTGCCGCAGGTGAGCCGGGTTCGCCGGCCGCCACCCCTGCCGCGGGAGCGCCGGGTTCGCCGGCAATTGGCCCCGCCGCAGGCCCGGCCGAACCCGCCGCCTCCGCCCCTGCTGCGGGAGCGGCCGCCGGGCCGGGTTCGCCAACCGCCGCGTCCGGCCAGGGGGATGCCGCCACCGCGCCTGCCGCAGGCCCGGCCGCCGGGCCGGGTGCCGCCGCGGCCGGGCCCGCCGCCTCCGGTGCCACCCCGGCCGCCCAGAGCGCCGCGCACGGGCAGCAGCCGCCGCCCGCCCCCGGCCAGCCCTACGGCGCCTGGAACCCACCTCCCGCCGCCCCGCGGCCGCCCGGTGGCTTCCGGCGGTTCGTTGGCCACCGCGCCACCCAGCTCGTCGGCGTCGGCGTGCTCGGCATGCTGGTCGGCGCCGGGATCGTCGGCGGGATCGCGGCCGCGAGCCACCACGGTCCCCGGGACGGCCGGCCCGGCATCCACCGCCAGTACAACGGCCCCAACCAGGGCTTCGACGGCCGCGGCCCCGGCTTCGGCGGCCGCGGCAACGCCGGCTCGAACAACGGCTCCGGAGCCGGCGACGGCATCTGACCCCACTGTGGCCTAGGCCACCCGTACCCCGCTCAGATCACAGAAGCATCACGAGCGGGGTACGGTGGCCGGGATGCGAAGCGCCTCCGCAGAACTCCCCAACGCCGTCCGCGCGCTGCCGACGGCCGTTCCCGTCGCCCGTTCGTGGGCCCTGCCGGTGGGCGCCGCGGCGGCCTCCGTGCTGGTGTTCGCCCTGGTCAGCGGGCATCTCATCGATGACACCTACATCACGCTGTCCTACGCGAAGAACCTCGCCTTCCACGGGCACTGGGGCCTGATCGAACAGGGGACGGCGAACACCGCGACGTCCCCGCTGAACGTCCTGGCCCTCGGCGCGGTCACGTTCGTCGTGCGCGACGCCGTGCTGGCCGCCGGCGTCGTGTTCGTCGCCGCGCAGGTGCTGCTCGTGCTGGGCCTGCGCCGCCTGGGCGAGCGCACCGGCCTGCCGGCCGCGTTCGCGCCGCTGACGTTCGCGTTGCTGCTGCTCAACCCGCTGCTGCTGTCCTCGATCGGCCTGGAGGTGGCGCTCGGCGCGACCGGCGTCGTGTGGACGCTGGTCTACGCGGGGGAGCGCCACGCGGGCCGGCTGGGCGTCGTGATCGGGCTGCTCGCGCTCGTCCGGATCGACCTGCTGCTGATCGCCGGAGTGCTGTTCGCCGCCCGCCGGGAGTTCTGGACCGGCATCTGGCGAACCGCGTTCGCCGCGCTCGCGGTGACGCTGCCGTGGTTCGGGTTCAGCTGGGTCGTGCTCGGCTCGGCCGTGCCGGACACGCTCGTCATCAAGATCAGCCAGCAGTCGTGGGGACCGTTCACCTTCACCAACGGCCCGCTGCTGTACTGGCACAACTTCCCGGCCGCGGCGGCGCTGTCGTTCCTGCCGCTGCTGCTCGGCGGCCTCGCCGGAATCGCCTGGATCGTCCAGTACCGCCGCGGCTCCGCGACGGCCCGCCGCCTGACGCCGTTCGCGGCGCTCGCCGTCGCCGGCGCCCTGCACTACCTGGCCTACAGCCGGCTCGGCGTGCCGCCCTACCACTGGTACTACGCGCCGAGCATCATCGGCGCCACGATCTTCCTGGCCGCCTGCGCGTCGGCGGTCCCGGAGCGCGTGCGCCGCGCGACCTGGACGGCGGCCGGCGCGGCGCTCGTGGCGAGCGCCGCCGTGTACGCGCTGCCGGGCCTGCCCCGCCAGTTCGCGCCGATCACGAGCAACCACGCGTCGACGACGGAGTACCGCGAGATCGGCCACGAGCTGGCGGCCATCGCCCACGGCCGCAAGGTCGAGACGGCGGGCGAGGTCGGCGCGCTGGCGTACGCGTGCGACTGCGAGCTGGTCGACGAGTTCTCCGACCGCGGCGCGGTCGACCCGGCCATCACCGAGACGAAGCGCCGCAGCGGCGACCTCGGCCGGGCGCTGCTGGAGGCCAACTTCCACAACTTCGACCACAGCGTGGCCCCGATCAGCCCGGACCTGGTCCTGGCGACCACCCGCCGCACCCCGCCGCGGACGGCGCTGGCGAGCTGGCACATCGACTCACCGTGGGTGGGCAGCCAGAACCTCTACCTGGTCCCCGCCCATGCCGTCGGCGGCTGAGAGCCTCAGGCCCGTGACAGGGCGCGTGCCACCTTCATGGCCGCGAGCGCCTCGCGCAGGAACACCGCCGAGCCGTCCGCGAACCCGAACCGGATCGAGGGCGACGGCGGGAAGCTGGGGCCGCCGGGTACCGCGTCCAGCCGGGTGACCACCCGCGGATCGAACTCCTCCGCCGTGGTGAACGGCCCGCCGGTGCCGCCGGCCAAGCGGCTCGTCGGGTAGACGATGGCGAGCCGCTGGTGCGTCCAGGTCAGCCGCGCGTGGCCGCCGCTGCCGGCGAAGTGGTCGGCCAGCCGGACGGCGACCTGGCCCGGGTCGTCGGCGATGGCCCAGTAACCGAGCGCCGGGTCGTCGGCCCAGTGCTCGTCCGAGACGGCGTCGGTGGGCAACGGCCAGCGTGGCGTTCCGTCGGTGACCGCCGGTACCTCGCGCGCGGGCACGTACGGCGCGTGCCGGACGCCGCCGAGCCGCAGCCCGACGTGCGCGTGGTACGGCGGGCAGCCCAGCCGCAGCACCTCGCCGGAGCGCAGCCAGTGCCCGTGGTACTCGCGCTCGATGATTTCGTCGACCTTTTCGGCGGTTCTCACCTCGAGGTCCGCCCCCGTCCGCTCCTCGAGGAAGTCGAGCCCGGAACCGTCCACAAGAGACACGCGCAGCACCGGCTTGCGGCCGCGCTTCGCCCGGTCCACCCGCGCGATCCGCGCGCCGGGGAGCTCGGCGACGGGGACGAACTCCCGCAGCCCGATCGGTTCGCCTTCGCGGTTCTCGCCGTAGGTCTTCGTGCGGTCGGTGAGGATCTCGGCGACGTCCTTGCCGAACTTCGCGACGCCGCGGCCGAAGCCGATCGCCTTGCCCAGCAACGACTTCTCCGCCTCGGGTGCCGGTTCCGGCGGGGGCACCGGCGCGTCGAGCACCAGCAGCCGCGCTCGCGTCAGCACCCAGAGCCGCTGGATCGCGGCGCGCGCCGGGAGGCCGCGCAGGAACTCGTGCGCGAGCACGCCCGCACGGTCGCCGAACGCGATCACCTGCGGGGGCGGCGGCTTGTCGGACCCGCTGTCGTCCCCGCCCGCGATCGCTTCGAGCACGAAGTCGCCCGCGAACCCGGCCGCGCCGGAGCCGAGCTTGCGCAGCAGGCTCTTGTCCGGCTGGCCGAGCGCGGTCAGGCCGCGCACGTCGTAGTTGAGCACCCGGCCGTACGCCGCCCACTGCGGCGGTTCGCCGGGGCGGAGGTACGGCCGGGCCTGGGTGGCCGCGCCGAGGGGGTCGGAGAGGTTCAGATCGGCAGCTTGCGGAAGATCGGCCGCGGCACGTGCCGCAGCACCGACATCACCAACCGGAACGGCGCCGGCGCCCACACGAGCTCCTTGCCCGCCCGGGCGGCGCCGACCGCGATCTCGGCCACCTGCTCGGCCGTCTGCGCCAGCGGCGCGTCCTTCAGGCCCTCGGTCATCTTCGTCTTCACGTGACCCGGGCGGACGACCGTCACCTGCACCCCGAACGGCGCCAGAGCCTCGCCGAGGCCCAGGTAGAACCCGTCGAAACCGGCCTTCGTCGAGCCGTACACGAAGTTGGACCGGCGGACGCGCTCGCCCGCCACCGACGACAGCGCGATCACCGTGCCGTGGCCCTGCGCCTTCAGCTTCTCCGACAGCGCCACCCCGACCGACACCGCCGCCGTGTAGTTCACCGTCGCCAGCTCGACGGCCTTCGCGTGGTCCTGCCAGACCTCTTCCGGGTCGCCGAGCAGCCCGAACGCCACGACCGCCACGTCGATGTCGCCGCCCTCGAACGCCTTGGCCAGCACACCGGGGTGCGAGGCCGTGTCCGCAGCGTCGAATTCCACTGTGGACACCTCGGCGCCGCGGTCCTTCAGGCGCTGGGCGGCCGCCTCCAGCCGGGGCGACGGCCGGGCGGCCAGCACGACCCGCAGCGGCTTCTCGGCGAGGTACTTCTCGGCGATCGCCAGCGCGATGTCGGACGTGCCGCCGAGCAGGAGCAGGGACTGGGGGTTGCCCACCGCGTCGATCACAGTTCGAGCCTCCGGCTCATGTCAGAGGCGAAAACGCCTTCGGGGTCGATGGAAGCGCGCACCTTGCGCCACTCTTCGAGGCGCGGGTACATCTTCGCGAACGTCTCGGGCGAGGTGCGCGAGTCCTTCGCCGTGTACAGCCGGCCGCCCAGTTCCAGGACGTCTTCGTCGAGTTCCTGGCAGAACCGGCTCAGGCCGTCCTTGATCGGGAAGTCGACGCAGACCATCCAGCCCGGGTGCGGGAACGACAGCGGCGCCGCGTTGCCCTCGCCCATCCGCTTGAAGACGTTGAGGAAGGACACGTGTCCCGACTCGGCGATCTTCCGGACGATGTTCCGCAGCGGCTCGTGCGCGTTCAGCGGCGTCGAGAACTGGTACTGCAGGAAACCCTTCGAGCCGTAGGCCCGGTTCCACTCGCCGAACATGTCGAGCGGGTGGTAGAAGGCCGTCAGGTTCTGGATCACGCCGCGGGCTTCCTTCGGCGTCTTCCGGTAGTACAGCTCGCCGATGGTGCCGAAGGTCAGCTTGTTGGCCAGGCCGTTCGGGAAGACGTCCGGCAGGGTCGCCAGCTGCGGGGCGTCGAACTTCAGCGGGTTCGCGCGCAGCTTGGGCGGCAGTTCGTCCAGCTTGGCGAGCGAGCCGCGGCCGAAGGCGGCGCGGCCGAGCTTCGAGCCGGTGGAGATCGTGTCGAACCACGCCGACGAGTACGTGTAGTTGTCGTCGGAGCCGTTGCTGACCAGTTCGAGCGTCTCGTCGAGGTTGTTCGTGCGCTCGTTGTCCGCGAGGAAGTACGCGGTCTCCGTCTTGGTCATCCGGATCTTCGCCCGGACGATGATGCCGGTCAGGCCGATGCCGGCCACGGTCGCCCAGAACAGCTCGGCGTCCGGGCCCTCCGGGGTCAGCGTGCGGATCTGCCCGTCGGCGGTGATCAGGTCCATCGACACGACGTGGTTGCCGAAGCTGCCCGCGCTGTGGTGGTTCTTGCCGTGGATGTCGTTGGCGATCGCGCCGCCGATCGTCACCTGGCGCGTGCCCGGCAGCACCGGGACCCACAGGCCGTACGGCAGCGCCTCGCGCATCAGCTGGTCGAGGCTGACACCGGCGTCGAGGTCGACGAGCGCGGTGTCCGGGTCGATCGAGTGGATCCGGTTGAGCGCCGTCATGTCGACGACGAGGCCGCCGGCGTTCTGCGCCGGGTCGCCGTAGGACCGGCCGAGGCCGCGCGCGATCACGCCGCGTGCACCGGCCTGGGCCACGGCGCGCGCGATGGTCTCTACGTCCGGCGTGGTCAAGACGTCGGCGATGGTCGGTGCGGTCCGCGCCCAGCCCATGAGCGTGCGACGCTGTGTGTTGGGTACGTGGGTCACTCGACCAGGGTAGCCACGCCCAACCACGCCCGGAACGTGACCCTGAAGTGCCCATCTCTACACTTTGCGCATCAAGGCACAAGCGCCCGCGCGGGTGACCATGACTCAGGTGACGAGGTAATGCAGTGGTGGCGACCGATCCGCAAGCCGACATAGCGGCTGCGCAGTCCTCCCCAGGACTGCTGGGCCAGCTCATCCGCTTCGCCCTGATCGGGGGCTTCTGCGCCCTCGTCGACCTGGGCACCTACACGCTGCTGACGCAGGTGGCCGGGATGGCCACCTCACCGTGGGTCGACATCGCCCGCGCTATCTCTTTCATCGTGGGCACGACCACGGCGTTCTTCCTGAACCGGAAGTTCACCTTCGCCGGCGGGCGCCGCGACGGGAAGGCGCAGATCGGCTCGTTCGTCCTGCTCTACACCGTGACGTTCTTCGTCGCGGTCGGGGTGAACCAGCTGGCCCTGCAGGTGCTGCCCGAGTCCGCGTGGCAGCACACCCTGTGCTGGGCCGTGTCGCAGGCCACCGCCACCGTGATCAATTTCGTGATGCTCAAGTGGGTCGTTTTCCGCGAGCCGTCGACCAAGGAGAACTGAGGAACCATGCCCGGTAAGACAGCCACCCCGGCGCCGGCCACCGAAGCCGGCGCGGCCGCCGAGACGCGGTTCACCGAGCACACTCCGCAGGGCCGCCTGACGGCGCAGCGCGGGCTCTACGCCGGCCCCGCGCCGATCGTCAGCAAGGACCTGTACGCCGAGCTCGAGTGGGGTTCGGCCGTGCGGGAACGTGCGTCGATCACCCTCGAGCCCGCCTCCAAGGTGTCGGGCAACACGTACTTCGGCCGGTTCCCGGCCAGCTACTGGCAGCGCTGGACGACGGTGACCGAGGTCTCGGTCGAGGCGGTCGTCACCGGCACCGGCCTGCTGTCCATGGGCGCTTCCGACGTCGAGGGCGAGCCCCGCGTGGTGGCCGCCGAGCAGGTCAAGGACGCCAAGCAGGCGAAGGTGGCGCTGACCGGCAAGCTGGACAAGTTCTACGACGGCGGCGCGCTCTGGCTCGACCTCGAGACCGAGGGCGGCCAGACGCTGCGCGTCGAGCAGGTCCGCTGGACGGTCGAGGCCCCGGAGAAGATCCGCCCGACCGCGGTGACCATCTGCACGATGAACCGCGCCGACGACTGCCTCAAGAACCTCCAGGCCCTCGCCGCGGACGTCTCCTCGCTGGACACCCTGGACGCGATCTACGTCGCCGACCAGGGCACCGACCTCGTCGAGTCGCGCGACGGCTTCGAGCAGGCCGCCAAGGACCTCGGCGAGAAGCTGCACTACATCAAGCAGCCGAACCTCGGCGGCGCCGGCGGCTTCACCCGCGGCCTCTTCGAGGTGGCCGGGCACACCGCGACCGAGCACGCGAACGTCCTGTTCATGGACGACGACGTGCTGCTCGAGCCGGACCTGGTGATCCGGATGACGGCGTTCTCCAACCGCGCCGCCAACCCGATCATCGTCGGCGGCCAGATGCTGAACCTGTTCCACCCGAACCAGCTGCACGTCGGCGCCGAGTACGCGCGGCTCAACACGCTGGAGCCGGGCCAGCCGGTCGAGCACTCGCTGTCCACCGCCGACCTGCTCGGCGTGGACGAGGAGACGCTGAAGCCGAACCGCCAGGAGCGCCGTCTCGACGCCGGCTACAACGGCTGGTGGTCGTGCCTGATCCCCTACGAGGTCGTCCAGGCCACCGGCTACCCGCTGCCGTTCTTCTTCCAGTGGGACGACGCCGAGTACTCCTACCGGGCCCGCGCGCACGGCTTCCCGACCGTCACCCTGCCGGGTGCGGGCGTGTGGCACGCCGACTTCCACATGAAGGACTGGGACGAGTGGCACCGGTACTTCAACCTGCGCAACTCGATCATCACCGCGGCGCTGCACTCGCCGTTCAACCTGAACCTGCTTTCGCGGGTGCTCATCGCGCAGCTGGTCCGCTACCTGCTCGGCATGCAGTACGGCCTGTCGGCCACGCTGATCAAGGCCGTCGAGGACTTCCTGAAGGGCCCCGAGGTCCTGCGTGACGGCGGTGTCGAGGCGATGCAGGAGATCCGCCGCATCCGCGACAACTACCCGGAGACCAAGCGCCACAAGGCGACCGACGTCCCGGGCATCGCGTCCAACGACATCGGCATCATCAACAGCGCGCCGCGGCCCAGCATGCAGCGCCTGGTGCTGATCAAGCGGGTCCTCGACCGGGTGCTCGGCCGCAGCCGCTTCGGGCTCGGCGCGGTGCCGATCGACGAGGCCAACTGGTGGCACATCGCGCTGTTCGACACCGCGGTCGTCACCGACGCCAGCCAGGAAGGCGTCCGCGTCCGGTCCTACGACCGGGTGAAGATGTTCGCGCTGGCCAAGCAGGGCGCGCGGGTCATCCAGCGGCTCCGCAAGGAAGGCGCGGCGGTGCAGGAGCAGTACAAGCGGGCCATGCCGGAGCTCACCTCGCGTGAGAACTGGAAGCGCCTGTACAAGCTCTGATCGTGCTTCGCGAAGGCCGTCTCACGTACGTCGTGAGGCGGCCTTCGCCGTGCTAGGAGTGCATGCCGAAGACCGTGCTCTTCCGGGCGAGGTCGTCGACGTACGCGGCGGCGACGTGGGCGAAGTTGATCGCGACCGGCGAGTGGTCCTTGGTGGTCACCGTTTCGACGGCGCCGTCCTCGACGAGCTGGGCGAGCCTGCCCGTCAGCCGTGCGGACTCTTCGGTGGTCAGCGCGAACAGCAGCGGTTCGCCGCCGGTCGCCAGGTGCAGGACGAGAGCGGGTTTCGGGTCAGCCATGCGTCCATCGGACCAGCGCCGATCTTGCCCCGGCAAGCAGGTTCGCTGAGGGCGGAGCTACGGTTTTCGCGAACGCCGGACTCATCCGCGGGGGGTTGGAAGCGAATGCCGCACTCGTTCTCGCTGTCACTGGCAGCGGTGGACATCCTGCTGGAACAGCTCGGTCTCGGCCGCGCGCCGACACCGTTCGAGGTCCCGCACGTGGGGACGACGGTCGAGCAGCGCGCGATGATCCGCGACGCCGTCGTCCGCGACCTGACCGGCCGCGGGCTGTGGAGCCGAGGCCGCCTCGACCCGGACGCCGAGCTGGCGCTGGCGACGTTCGTCCGCGGCAGCGTGACGATCAGCGCGGCCGCCGAGCTGGGCGACCGCCACCTGTTCGCGCGGGTGGCGTCCGACGGCCAGTTCGCGGTGCTCGCCCGCCAGGAGGAGAACCTCATCGTCTTCGAGGAGGTCCGCCCCACGGGCATCGTCCCGGCGATCGTCGACCTCCTCCCGCTGACCCCGGCGGCGCCCGGCCAGTCGGTGACGATTTCGCGGCCGGTCCAGCAGCCCCGCCACCAGCGCCGCGACGAGGCGTACGACCCGTTCGCCGGCGTAACCGGCCCGCGGTCCCAGAGCGCGGGCGGCGGCCCGCAGGTCCGCATGATCGAGCGGGTCTTCCAGGAGCCGAAGAAGCGCGTGGGCCAGTTCACCGCCCAGACCCGCGGCGGCACGCTCCCCCCACTGGCCTGGTTCGACACCCCGAGCGGCCGCTGGCTGATGTCCTCCCGGTCGGCCGCGGACGGCCAGCGCTGGATCACCTACGCCCCGGCCGACAACGCCCGGCTGGCCCAGCAGCTGTACGCCCAGCTCGAAGGCCAGTTCTGAGCGGTGCGGAACCGGCTGAGCGGCCGGTGCGTCCGAACTGAAGATCGGTGAACGGCCGTGGCGGAGGGTGCCCGGCTAGTAGACTCCCGGGTGCACACGCACGGGCGAAGCGATTCGGGGTGGAAAGCGATGTTGATTGCCGACGGTGGTGGAGGCTCGGTCAGGGACATCACCAACCCGCTTTCGACGGCAAGCATGGGCGCCGCGGTGCAGGCGGTTACCGCCGAGACCCAGAAGCTGGTCGACGCGGCCAAGGGCGGCGGCTTCAAGATCACGCCGGAGGGCGTCAAACCGCTCCGGGACGCCCTGACCGAGCTGGTCAACGACCTCACCAGCCTCAGGGCCGAGACCTATGCGCTCGACCAGGCGCCCCAGCTCGGCAGTCACCCGTACGGGCAGACAGTCGCGTCGCACGACCAGAAGAGCGCCACCGAGGCCGAAGGCTCGGCCACGGCCGTGCTGACCCAGCTCCAGCAGGTCGCGAAACAGGCCGACGAAGCACTGGCGAGGGCTGCGGGCCTGTACAAGGAAACCGAGAGTGGAGCCTTCGCCGCGCTCCAGACCAAGCAGGCCTGAGGTAATGACAAAACTGTTTTTCGTTCGTGCCGTGCTCCCGCTCGTGGCCGGTGGCGCGCTCCTGGCCGGCTGCACCAGCACGCAGCCGGGAACCGCGTCGCCCGCTCAGTCCTCTTCGGCGTCCGCCGCGCCCACGGAGAGCTCGTCCGCCGGCGGGAGCGGCACGCAGTCGATCACCGATCCGTGCTCGCTCCTCGAGATGAGTGACCTCAGCAGCTACGGCCAGTTCAACCAGCCCGAGAGCAAGACGCTCGGCGGCGCCCGCACGTGCAAGTACCAGAAGAAGATCGCCTCGGCCAGCGACGCCACCATGGTCATCGGGGTGAACGTCCGCGACGATGCTTCGGTCGACCAGGTGCGGGACACGGGCGGGGGTGTGGCCGACAAGGACATCAACGGCCGGCGGGCGAAGGAAGCGCCGGACGGGGCCGCGGTGGGATGCACGCTCGGACTGGCCGTCGGTGCTTCGTCGCGGGTGGACGTGGCGGTGCTCCTGGACAGCTCGTCGAACGAGGCCTGCCAGGTCGCCGAGGCGGTCGCGAAGTCCGTCGAGCCGAAGCTGCCGAAGGGATAGGGGAACCCCATGAGCACGCGACAGAGCCCGCCGCCGCCGAAGACTCCGGACAAGACGCCCCAGGAAGTCCAGAACATGGCGCCCGCCGAGCGGGATGCCTACCTGCAGCAGAAGGCCGAAGAGGGCGTCGACCCCAGCAACTGGCTGTTCGGCCCGCTCCAGCAGTGGATGGCGCAGGCCAGGGCGAAGGACCAGGCCCAGCAGATGGGCGACAAGAACGTCGAGGCGGCCACCAAGGGCCGCGACGTCCAGTACGTCTCGGGGCTGCACGCGCCGAACGCGGACTACAAGGGCACCGACCACACCCAGCTGCAGGCGTTCCTCCAGAGCAACCTGAACGTCGACCAGGTGTCCGAGGTGTCGACCGCCTACCACCAGGTCCACCAGGTCTTCGACAAGTTCGCCCAGTCGATGAACACCGCCGTCAACGCCTCCAAGGGCACCTGGGAAGGCGCCGCGGCCGAGAACGCGCAGCAGTACTTCACCAGCCTGAGCAAGTGGTCCGACGCCAACTCGCAGAACGCCAAGCTGGCCTCGGAAACCATCTACGACCAGGGGCAGGCCGCCGCCACGGCGAAGAACTCCATGCCTGCGCCCATTCCGTTCAGCTGGACCGACGAGTTCAAGGGCTGGGCGACCTCGAACCCCTTCAGCCTGCCCGACAACGTCGACAAGTCGCTCCAGAAGCAGAAGGACAGCCAGGCGGCGCACGACGAGGCCGCCGGCGTCATGTCGACGTACGACAAGAACCTCTACGAGGCCGCCTCCAAGCAGCCTGCCTTTGCGCCGCCGCCGAGTTTCAGCACCGGGGGCGGCAGTGGTGACTCCGACGGCACCGGTGACCAGAACGGCATCAACCGGCCGTCCGGGGTGAACATGCCCGGCGGCAACTCGGGCACCACGCCCGGTAGCCACGCGCAGGGCTTCACGTCCGGGCCGGTCCCGGGCATGGGCGGGCCGGGCGCGCAGATCTCCGGGCCCGGCTCGACCACCGGCGCGGGGCTCATGCCCGCGGGCACGACCACGCCGTCCGGCTTCACGCCCGGCTCGGTGCCGGCGGCCTCGACGCAGAACCCGAACCAGCAGTTCGGCGGGATGCCGCCGATGAGCCCGATGCCGATGGGCGGGATGAACCTCGGCGGCGACGAGGCCTACAACTCCAAGGTCGGCAGCGGACGCGGGGGCGGCGGCGGGTTCGGCCCCGGTGGCTCCGGCGCCGGCAACGCGACGGGCGCGGGCGCCGCGTCGGGTGCCGCGCGGCCGGGTGGGATCGGGGCCGCGGAAGCCGCCGCGGGACGCGGGATGGGCGGCCTCGGTGCCGGTGCCGCCGGTCGCGGGGGCATGGGGCCCGGTGGTGGTCTCGGCCGCGGCCAGAAGGGCGAGGGCGACGAGGACACCGAGCACTCGCGGCCGACCTACCTGGTCGAGGGTGACCCCGACGAGGTCTTCGGCACCGACATGCGCACCGCGCCGCCGGTCATCGGCGAATAGAACGAAGAAGGGGCCCCTGCGAAGGGGCCCCTTTTCAGTAGCGGTAGAACTTTTCGGCGCGGCCCTGCCGCACCAGCTTCAGCCATTGCAGGAACGCCTTCGGGTCCCGCTTCACGCCCACGAAGTACAGTCCGAACCGGACGATCTCCAGCGCGCCGATCTTCCGCATCCCCGGCTGCGACAGCAGGTACCCGCGGTTGCGGTACGTGTAGTAGCGCTTGACCTCGTTTTCCGGGTCCTGCGCGTGGAACTTGCCGCCCAGCATCGGCTTGAACTCGTCCGAGCCGTCCGGGTGCAGGTACTTCGTCTTCAGCGACGTGCCGAACGGCAGCCCCGAGCGGGCCAGCCGCCGGTGCAGCTCGACCTCGTCGCCGCGGAAGAACAGGCGCAGGTCCGGCACGCCGACGACGTCCAAAGTGGACGCACGGAACAGGGCGCCGTTCATCAGGGACGCGATACCGGGCAGGAAGTCCGCGCCCAGCTCGGACTGCGACCGCTTCCAGGTCAGCCCGCGGCGCAGCGGGAACGCCAGCTTGTCCGGGGCGTCGATGTTGGACACCACCGGCGAAATCTCCGCCAGGCCCCGCTTTTCCGCTTCCTCCAGCAGGATGGCGAGCACGTTCTCGTCGGCCGGGCGGCCGTCGTCGTCGGCCAGCCAGATCCAGTCCGCGCCCAGCGACAGCGCGTGCAGCATGCCCAGCGCGAACCCGCCGGCGCCGCCGAGGTTGCGGTGGGACGGCAGGTACGTGTGCGGCAGCGGGTAGTTCTCGACGACCTCGCGCGCGGAGTCGTCCGGCCCGTTGTCCACCACGACCAGGTGGTCGACCGGCCGGGTCTGGGCCGCGATGATCTTCAGTGAGTCCGCGAGCAGCTCGCGCCGGTGCCGCGTGACGACCACACCGACGACAGCGCCGTCGGGCAGCTGCCGGGTCTCGCTGGTCATCATTCCCCGCCGTTCGTCGTCGCCACCGGCTCGATGCCCAGGCGCTGCAGCGTTTCCTTGCTCATGTCCTGGAACGGGTCGCGGCCCTTGTACCCGGTGAGGACGTCCCGCAGCGAGCCCTGCTGCTTGATGTGCCCCTCGTCCATCCAGAGCGCCGAGTCGCAGAGCTCGAAGAGGAATTCGTCGGCGTGGCTGGCGAACACCAGGATGCCCGAACGCTTGACCAGGTCCTTGAGGCGGTCGCGCGCCTTGTTGAGGAACGCCGCGTCGACCGCGCCGATGCCCTCGTCGAGGATGAGGATCTCCGGGTCGATCGACGTGACGACACCCAGCGCCAGCCGCACGCGCATACCGGTGGAGTACGTCCGCAGCGGCATCTTCAGGTAGTCGCCGAGCTCGGTGAACTCCGCGATGTCGTCGACCCGCTTCTCCATCTCCTTCGCGGTCATGCCGAGGAAGAGGCCGCGGATGATGATGTTCTCTTCGCCGGAGATCTCCGGGTCCATGCCGACGCCGAGGTCGAAGACCGGCGCGATCTTGCCATCGATCCGGGCCGACCCGCGGGTCGGCTCGTAGATCCCGGCGAGCAGCCGCAGCAGCGTGGACTTGCCGGCACCGTTGTGCCCGACCAGGCCGACGCGGTCACCCTCGCGGAGGTTCAGGGTCACGTCGTGCAGGGCCTCGATGATCGGCACCTTGGTGTCGGTGCCGATCTTGCCGCCGACCTTGCCGAGGACCTTCTTCTTCATCGACCGGGTCTTCGCGTCGAAGATCGGGAAGTCGACGAAGGCGTTCTGGACGTCAATGCTGACCATTTTGTGTCACACCCAGTAGGAGACGCGGGCACGGTAGTTGCGCATCGCGACGAGCGCGAGCGCCCAGCCGACGACGGTGATGGAGCCGACCACGATCCAGTTGCCGGGGGTGAACGACTGGCCGATCAGCGGCGCCCGGACCACCTGCATGAAGTGGTACAGCGGGTTCGCCTGGATGATCGGGAGCACCCAGGAAATGCCCGACCGCACCCCGCCGCCCATCAGCTGGTCGACCGGCCACACGATCGGCGTGCCGTAGAAGAGCAGCTGGATCAGCGAGTTGATGACCTGCGGGATGTCGCGGAAGCGGGTCGAGATGATGCCCAGCAGCAGCGTCACCCAGCCCGCGTTCAGCGCGAGCAGGAAGAAGCCCGGGATAGCCAGCAGGATGTTCCAGCTCAGGCCGGGGTGGCAGTACAGGCCCGCGTGGCAGAGGCCGTCCGGCGAGCCCAGCGAGTACTGGTTGTCCAGCGCCGAGAAGAAGATCACGAGGATCACGACGTAGACGATCATGTTGTGCGCCAGCAGCAGCGTCTGCCGCCACACCGTGCGCAGCATGTACACGCTCAGTGGTGCCGGGAGCTGCTTGATCAGCCCCTCGTTGGAGATGAACGTCTCCATGCCCTCGGCGAGGCAGCCGCTGATGAAGCCCCACAGGATGAACCCGGTGGACAGGTAGGGCAGGAACACCTCGATCGGCGCGTTGAACAGCTGCGAGTACAGCAGCCCGAGCCCGAGCGCGATGACGGCCTGGCTGATGGTGATCCAGAAGGGCCCGATCACCGAGCGGCGGTAGCGCTGCTTGATGTCCTGCCAGCCGAGGTGACCCCAGAGCTCGCGGGCGCGGAAACCGGCCTTGATGTCGGCGAAGGCACGCGAGAACGTCTTGCTGTCCGACGCCGGCGGAGCGGGCGTCGCCACGGGGGAGTCTGCGGCCTGAACCGTGCTGGTGGCATGCACGTGGACGAGGGTACCGATGGGATCCGCGGCACCCTGGGCAGGGCACTGGCGTCGGGCGGGACCAGGCCCGGCGGCCCACGGGATAAGGTCGGGGACGGACCGCAGCCACGCAGCGACCCGGAGGTCTCCATGTTCATGCTCGGCGAGCACCCGGTCGGTGCCGACCACCCCCCTCTCGTGATCGCCGAGATCGGGATCAACCACGAAGGCGACCCCAAGAAGGCGCACAAGATGGTCGACGACGCCGCGGACGCCGGCGTCCAGGTCGTCAAGATCCAGACCCACGTGGTCGACGACGAGATGATCCCGAACGACGTCGTGCCCGGCAACGCCGACGAGCCGATCTGGGACATGATGAACCGCGTCGCGCTCACCGCCGAGGACGAGCGCGAGATCAAGGCGCACGCCGAGGAGCGCGGGCTCGTCTTCCTGTCGACGCCGTTCTCGCGCGCCGCCGCCGACCGCCTGGCCGAGCTGGGGGTCGAGGGCTTCAAGATCGGCTCGGGGGAGTGCAACAACTACCCGCTGATCCGCCACGTGGCCTCGTTCGGCAAGCCGGTCATCCTCTCGACCGGGATGAACGACATCGCGTCCATCACCCCGGCCGTCGAGATCCTGCGGGCCGCGGGGGTCGGGTTCGCCCTGCTGCACTGCACGTCGCTGTACCCGACGCCGCCGGAGCAGGTGCGGCTCGGCGCGATCGCGGAGCTGCACGCCGCGTTCCCGGACGCCGAACTCGGGCTTTCCGACCACACCACCACGATCTACCCGTGCCTGGGCGCGGTCGCGCTCGGCGCTTCGGTGCTCGAGCGGCACTTCACGTCGGACATGAGCTGGCCGGGCCCGGACATCCCGGTCTCGTCGACCCCCGCCGAGTTCAAGCAGCTCGTCGAGGGCTCGCGGCTGATCCACGCCTCGCGCGGCGGGTCGAAGCAGATCCTGGCCGAGGAACAGCCGACGATCGACTTCGCCTACGCCTGCGTCGTCACCACCAAGGACGTCGCCGAGGGTGAGGCCCTGACCACGGACAACATCTGGGTCAAGCGCCCGGGCACCGGCGAGATCAAGGCGAAGGACTACGACAGCCTGCTCGGCCGCACCGTCAGCAAGGCGCTGCCGGCGAACACGCAGGTGAGCTGGGCGGACCTTGGCTGAGACCGGGCGGCGTGAGGTCCTCTTCCTCACCGGGACCCGCGCCGACTTCGGGAAGCTGCGGGACGTCATGCTCGCCGTGCAGCAGAGCTCGGTGCTGTCCGCCCGCATCGTCGTCACCGGCATGCACATGCTGCGCAGCTACGGCTACACGGTGCGCGAGATCGAGCTGGCCGGCCTGCAGCGGCTGCACCTCATCCCGAACCAGATCGAGGACGAGCCGATGGCGCTCGTGCTGGCCAACACCGTCCAGGCGCTGGCCAGGCTGGTGCACGAGGAGCAGCCCGCCGCGATCGTCGTGCACGGCGACCGGGTGGAGGCCCTCGCCGGCGCGATCGTCGGCTCGCTGGCGAACGTGCGGGTCGTCCACATCGAGGGCGGCGAGGTCAGCGGCACGATCGACGACGTCATCCGGCACTCGCTGTCGAAGCACGCCCACGTGCACCTGGTCGCCAACGAGACGGCCAGGCGTCGTCTCCTGCAGCTCGGCGAGGAGGAGGACCGGATCTTCGTCGTGGGCAGTCCCGAGGTGGACGTCCTGACGTCGGCGCGGCTGCCCGACCTCGACGAGGTCCGGCGCCACTACGAGATCCCGTTCACCGACTACGGCCTGCTGGCCCTGCACCCGGTGACGACCGAGCGCGACCAGAACCGGCGCAACGCGGCGGCCGTCGTCGACGCGGTGCTCACCGAGGGCAACTGGGTGGTCATCGACCCGAACAACGACGAAGGCTGCCGCGAGATCAGGAGCGAGCTCGACCGGCTCGAAGGCCCGCGGTTCGTGCGGCTGCCGTCGATGCGGTTCGAGTACTTCGTCACGTTGATGAAGAACGCGGCCGTCGTGCTGGGCAACTCGAGCGCCGGCGTGCGCGAGGCGCCCGTGCTGGGCACGCCGTCGGTCACCGTCGGCACCCGGCAGCGCAACCGGGCGATGGCGCCCAGCGTGCTGTCGGTCGAGCCCACCGCCGAAGCCGTCACGGCCGGGATCGGCAAGGCCCGCGCCATGGGCCGCTGCGAGCCGCACACCGAGTTCGGCGAGCCGGGCGCGCACCGCCGGATCATCGACCTCCTCGAAGGCGAGGAGATCTGGCGGCCCTCGCTGTACAAGGCCTTCGTGGACCGCTAACCGGCCGCGTGCTGCTCGGCGAGGACGAGGTCCGCGGCCGAATCGATGTCGATCGCGCGCTCGACCGGCACGAACTGGGGCCGCACCTCGGGGATGAAGAACCGCTCGTGGCGGCGGAGGTCGCCGGCGCGGACGAGGTAGATGCCGCCGGTGGGCCGCAGCACGACCGGCAGCGTCTGCCGGGGGGCTTCGAGGTCGGCCCAGTCGCGGACCGGGGCGATCCCGCCGTCCGGTGTCTCCAGGCACACCTTCAGCGGGTGGTGCTCGGTGGCGCGGCACATCTGCACGACCGAGCCGGTGGGCCGGTCCGCGTGGATGTCGAGGCACTCGGCGACGTCCCCGGCCGTGCGCAGCGGCGAAGTGGGCTGGAGCAGCAGGACGAGCGTCGAATCGGGGACGCCGAGCGTGTCGATCGCGTGGGTGACCGCGGGCAGGGTCCGGCTCGTCGCGTCCGCGAGGTGGGCGGGCCGCCGGACGGTCCGGGCACCTTCGGCCTCGGCCGCGGCGGCGATCTCGGCGTCGTCCGTGGTGACGACGACGTCCGCGATCCCGGCCGTGACGGCCGTGTGCACGGTGTGCGCGACCAGCGGACGGCCCCGGAAGAGCGCCAGGTTCTTGCCCGGCAGCCCGACGGAGCCGCCCCTCGCCGGGACGATGGCCAGCGCGGTCACAGAGGACCCCTTCCGGGTAACGACAGTGGTCTGTCGGCTATTGTCCGTCTGCTCGGCTGCCCCCTGACGGCGGCCCCGGACACCGTTGCCAATGGGGGAGCGATGAATCGGACTCAGTTCGCGGGCGAAGCGTCCGAGCAGCTCGACGAAGGTGACACCGGCCGCATGCTCCGTGAGCTCCTCACCGCCTACGCCCGTGGCCAGCGCGTCGAGACGATCGCCGTGGTCGGGAACGCGCCGATGGCGCCCGACGCCGAACGGGCCGCGCTGATCGACGGCAGCGACCTCGTCTTCCGCATGACGACCTTCGCGCTGGACGAGCCGGACGCCGAGCCGACCTACGGCCGCCGCACGGACGTCGTGGTGATCCACCGCGGGGTCATGGTCTCGCCCTACACGTTCGCCGACTACACCTCCCGCCTCTACCTGCTCGCCGAGCCGGGCCGGCTGTTCTGGGAACCCGAGACGCTGCCCGACTGGTGGCCCGCCGACCTGGGGTTCGTGCCGATTTCGAACCGGGAGTTCGTGCTGCCGCTGTCCCGGCTGCTCGGCCTTTCGGCGGACGAGAACGTCTGGGCCACGACCGGCACCCTGGTGACGTACCTGTGCCGGCAGCTGTTCCCGAAGGCGCTGGTGCGCCTCACCGGGGTGTCGATCGTGGAACGGCCGGACCAGACCGACTTCGAGCACGCCTGGGGCGGCAAGGTCGGGGTGACGGCGGAGCACCGGCTGCACGCGGAATCGAAGCTGCTGAGCACTTGGCGTGACTCCGGAAGAATCGAGATTATACAGTGAGTGACATTCGCGGAGTGGTGGTTCCCCGGGCGAAGGCGCTCGTAGGCATGGCCTGGCGACCGGTGATGGCGAGGCTGCGGCCGCGGATCGAGCAGATCGCGACCGACCGGATGCAGCCCGAGCTCGACCGGCTGCACGCGGACATCGCCGTGCTGCGCGAGGACCTCGGGCGGGCCACGCAGGACCTCGACGGCCATGTGAAGTGGCTCTACGACGAGCAGCGCCGGCTGGCGCCGCACCTGGCCGCCCTCGAAACGCGGGTCGCCGCCTTCGAACGACCGGGCGCGGTGGCCCGGCCCGACGGACGGCTCGAGTACGCCCCGGACGAGGCCGAGGAGGTCCGCGCCGAGCACGCGCGCATCCGCGCGCGCCTGGCCGCGATCTCCAAGTACGAAGAGCGCCTGGCCCGCCTGGAAGCGGACCTCGCGGCCACCCGCGAGGTGGCCGGCTGAGCCTCGTCGACACCAGGAGGCCCGGCGTGCTCCGGCGGGCCTCCTGGGCATGGCTGCTGCTCCTGGTCCCGCTGGCGCTGACGATCGCCTGGACCGGGCTCAACCACGACGTCCGGTTCGTCCTCGGCACGCTCCAGACGGCCGGTCGGGCGGGGCTGTCGCCGTCCGAGGTCTTCGTCCACCGGCCGATGGCCTACCGGCTGGTGCTGGCGGCCGGTGACGCCGGGAGCGCGCTGCCGCTGCCCGTCCGGGAAGCCGTCGTGCGGGTCCTGGCACTGGGCGCCGTCCTGCTGGTTTCGCTGCTGCTGCGCGCCGGCCTCCGGCGGTACCGCCCGGCCCAGGAGGCGACGGCCGTCGCCGCGGCCACGGGCGTCGCGCTGGCGCTGGCCCCGAACTGGGACTTCCTGCAGCCCGAGTGGCTGGCCGCGGTGTTCGCGGCCGGCGGGGTGGGCGCGGCCCTGCGGATCCCGCGGCTGGTCCCCGCCACGGTGGCCGGTGGGGTGTTCCTGGCCCTCGCCGTGCTGGTCAAGTACACGACGGCGCCGACCGCGCTGGTCGCTCTGGGAGTCGTCGCGGTGCTCGACCGGCGGCGCGCGCTGCTCACCGGTGTGCTCGGCGTGCCGATCTGCCTCGGCCTGTTCGGGCTGACGGTGCTGGTCGAGCCGCGCGAGTGGCGGTGGCTCGGCGAGCTGTCCTCCCTCAACGGCGGAAGCCCGCTCAGCCGCGGCTGGGCGCTGAGCGACGTGCAGGCGCTCGCCGGGACGGTGCTGAACGAGGCCGTGGGGGTCCCGGCGGTGGCCCTGCTCCCGGTGAGCGTCGCCGTGCTGGTGCGGCTGGCGCCGGGGCGGCGGGCGCGCCTGGCGTGGCTCCTCCTGCCCGCGGCCGCGGTTCTCGTCGTGCTCGCGGCGGTCGTGCTGCAGGGACAGTGGTTCCAGTACCACCTGGCGGCCCTGGTGCCCTTCGCGGCCGCGCTCGGCGCACTCGCCGTGGCGCGGTGGTCAGCCGAGCACGGCGGTCCTTCCCGGGCGCTGGTGCTGGTCGCGATCGTGCTCGGCGCCGGGGTACCGATCGTCTCGGCGGCGACGACGGAGTGGCGCCTGGCGCACGGGACGCCCGTGTACGCGGCGCTGACGGGGCTGGTCGTCGCGGGCGTGCTGTTCGCGGCGAGGGATCGTGGCCGGACCTGGCCGGTGGTGGCGGTGCTCGCCGCGTCGGCGGTGTTCGCGGTCCCGGTGTGGCCGAGCGCGCCCTACTCGTTCGACGGGATCCACCCGGACTACACGAACTCCGAGCGGGTCGCGGCCGCCGAGCTCGACGAGCGCCTGATCGCGCCGGTCCGCGCCCGCATCGGGGCGGACACGCCCGTGGTGTACCTGGCGTTCGGCGACATGGCGTACTTCTTCGGCAACCCGGAGAACTGCCGGTACCCGGCGCCCGTGTTCGTGCAGCGCGGCACGTACATCCCGGCCGTGCGCGGGCTGGAGAGCTACCGGGAGAACCTGGCCTGCTTCGAGCACCCGGACGCCCGGTACCTCGTGGTGCAGCCGTCCTGGCTGGCCCTGGACCGCCTGCCGGCCGAGGTCGCCGCCGGCGTGCGCAGCCGCTTCGACTGTGATCGCCCTTTGCCCGCGGGCCAGCTGACGGTCTGTCCGCGGCGCTGAGTTGTCCACAGGTGTTGTCCACAGGCCCTCCGGTCTGTGGACAACTCCCGCGGCGAACGTCAGAGGTACTGGCCGGTGCCGGAAATGCCCGGTCCGTGCTCGTGCCCGTGGCCGGCGGCGGCCGCCCCCGACGGACCCGCCGGGAGGCCGCGGCGCATCTGCTCCAGCTGGACCCGGGCCGCCATCTGCTGGGCGAACAACGCCGTCTGGATCCCGCTGAACAGGCCCTCCAGCCAGCCCACCAGCTGGGCCTGGGCGATCCGCAGCTCCGCGTCCGACGGCGTCGAGTCGTCCGTGAACGGGCGGACCAGGCGCTCCAGCTCGTCCTGCAGCTCCGGGGCCAGCGCCTTCTCCAGCTCGCGGATCGACGTCTGGTGGATCTCGCGGACCCGCGTGCGGGACGCGTCGTCCAGCGGGGCCGCGCGGACCTCCTCCAGGAGCTGCTTGATCATCGTGCCGATGCGCATCACCTTCGCCGGCTCTTCGACGAGGTCGCCCACCGACTCCGGGTGGTCGCCGTCGACGGGGGCGCTGCCCACCGGTGTGCCGTCCGGTCCGACGACCACCACGTGGGGTGAAGATTCGTGCCCCGGGTCACCCGCTGTGAAGTTCGGCTCGGTCATGTGCTCCATCCTGGCTTGCGTTCGACACGCTCCGCGACACCCACGGGGTGTCCGTCTCCGAGCGTAGCCGCAAACCGGGTTCCCGGTGGCTCTCCACCCAACCCCGGACGCACGGCGAAACCGCACGTCCGTACGGTGTCCCCATGGCGTTCGACGTCGCTCGTATCCGTGGGCTCTTTCCCGCGCTGGGTGACGGCTGGATTCACTTCGACGGCGCCGCCGGAATGCTGGTCCCGGAACAGGTCGCTTCGGCCGTGTCCACGGCGATGCGCGCCCCGGTGTCCGGGCCGGGCGGAGCGTTTCCGGCCTCACAGCGCGCGGAAAGCATCGTGACCGCGGCCCGCCGGGCCGTGGCCGACCTGGTCGGTGCCGACCCGGCTGCCGTCGTGCTCGGGCCGAGCGCGCCGGTCATGCTGCGCCGGCTCGTCGACGCGCTCGCCGAGCGCTGGACCATCGGCGACGAAGTCGTCGTGTCCCGGCTCGACGAACAGGCGAACCTGGCGCCCTGGCAGCGCGCCGCCAAGCGCGTCGGCGCCGTCGTGCGCTGGGGCGAAATCGACATCGAGACCTGCGAGCTGCCCGCGTGGCAGTACGAGCAGCTCGTGTCCGCGCGCACCAAGGCCGTCGCCGTCACGCTCGCGTCCGGCTCCGTCGGCACCCGGCCGGACGTGCCGACGATCATCGAGTTCGCCAAGCGGGTCGGCGCGCTCGTCGTCGTCGACGCCACCTACGCCGCGCCGTTCCTGCCGCTCGACATCAACGCCCTCGGCGCCGACGTCATGGTCGTGTCCGCGCAGGCCTGGGGCGGCCCGTCGGTGGGCGCCCTCGTCTTCCGCGACCCCGAGCTCATCGAGCGGATCCCGTCGGCCTCGCTCGACCCGATGGCCCGCGGCGCCGCCCGCCTGGAGCTCGGCCCGCACGCCTATCCGCTGCTCGCCGGGCTGATCGCGTCGATCGACTACCTCTCGGGCCTCGACGACGCCGCCACCGGCTCCCGCCGCGAGCGCCTGGTCACCTCGCTCGGCTCGGCGAAGTCCTACCACGCCGGGTTGCTCGCGCAGCTGTCCACGGAACTGCTGTCGCTGCGGCACATCATGGTCATCGGCAACGCCATGCGCCGGATCCCCGCGCTCGCCTTCGCCGTCGCCGGCAAGAAGGCGCCCGAGGTCGCCGAGTACCTGGCGACGCAGGGGTTGTGCGCCTTCGCCGACGACGGCACCAGCGGCGTCTTCGCGTCACTCGGCGTCGGAGAAGTGGGCGGTGCCGTGCGGATCGGGCTCGCCCACTACTCCAACGTCTTCGAGATCAACCAGCTCGTGCGGGTCCTCGAAGAGCTGCGTTAGGACTTCGCCGCCAGCAGGACCTTGCCGAACACGCTGCCCTCTTCGAGGACGCGGTGCGCGGTCGAGGCCTCGGCCATCGGCACGACCTGGCCGACGATCGGCTTGACCAGACCGTCGGAAACCAGGGGCCACAGCCGCTCGCGGACGTCGGCGACGATCGCCGCCTTCTGGTCCAGTGGCCGGAAGCGCAGGCCCGCCGCGAACACCGAGGCCCGCTTGCCGAGCAGGGCGCCGACGTTCAGCTCGCCCTTGACCCCGCCCTGCATGCCGATGACGACCAGCCGGCCGTCCTGCCGCAGCGCGTCGACGTTGCGGCCGAGGTAGGACGCGCCCATGTTGTCGAGGATGACGTCCGCGCCGCCGGTCTCCTCGCGGAGCACCTCGACGAAGTCGGCCGTCTTGTAGTTGATCGTGATGTCGGCGCCGAGCTGGCGGCAGCTTTCGAGCCGGTCCGGCGAGCCCGCGGTGACGGCGACGGTGGCGCCCAGCGCCTTGCCGACCTGGATGGCGTGCGTGCCGATGCCGCCCGCGCCGCCGTGGACCAGCAGCACCTCGCCCTCGCCGAGCTTCGCGTGCATCACGACGTTCGCCCACACCGTGCAGGCCACCTCGGGCAGCGCGGCCGCGGTGATCAGGTCGACCTCGCCCGGCACCGGCAGCAGCTGAGCCGCCGGGACGACGGCCTTCTCCGCGTAGCCGCCGCCGGCCAGCAGCGCGCAGACCTCGTCGCCGACGGCCCAGCCCTCGACGCCTTCGCCGAGTTCCGCGATCGTGCCGGAGCACTCGAGGCCGAGGGTTTCGCTCACCCCGGGTGGCGGCGGGTAGTGGCCCTGGCGCTGCAGCAGGTCCGCGCGGTTCACCGCGCTCGCCGCGACCTCCAGCAGAACCTCGCCGGGACCGGGCCGCGGGTCCGCGACCTCCGCCCACTCGAGAACGTCCGGGTCACCTGGTTCACGGATGGTGATCGCGTACATGTGTCGACTGTATACCGCGGCGAAAGGACCCGCCGAAAGGCGCATTGACGGACTTCGCAAATCGAACAAAGGTGAGCAACCATGTCACTCTTTCGAAGTAGATTTCTCCCGCCGGTGGCCATCGCCGCCGGCGCGACCCTGGTGCTCGGCCTGACCCCGGCCGCCGCCGCGAACACCCTCCCCGACGGTCCCGCCCTGGCGAAGCAGCTCGTCAACAAGGTCGGCGTGAACGGTGTCAACCGGCACCTGATCGCGCTCCAGCGGATCGCCGACAGCAACGGCGGCAACCGGGCGGCGAGCTCCGCGGGCCACGCGAAGTCCGCCGAGTACATCGCGACCAAGCTCGAGGCGGCCGGCTTCCAGGTCACCCGCCAGGAGTTCCCCTTCACCTTCTCCGAGACGCTCGCCGAGCGGCTGACCGCGGGCGGCGCGGACGTCCCGATCATCGCCATGTCGTACACGACGTCGACGCCGGTCGGCAGCATCACCGCGCCGCTCGCCGTGATCGCCGTGGACGACACCAGCGGCTGCGAGGCCACCGACTACACCGCGGACGTCGCGGGCAAGATCGCGCTGATCAAGCGCGGCGGCTGCTCGTTCGCGCAGAAGCAGCAGACCGCCGCGGCGGCGGGCGCGGTCGGTGCGGTCATCTACAACAACACCGACGGGCCGGTGAACGGGACGCTGGGCGGCCCGGAGAACGCGCGGATCCCGACCGGGGGCGTGACGGCGGCCGCGGGGGCGCAGCTGGCCGCGCTCGGCGGGCAGAACGTGACGCTGGAGCTGCGCACCATCCAGGAAGCGCGGACCAGCTACAACGTCATCGCCGAGACCAAGACCGGCCGCAAGGACAACGTCGTGATGCTGGGGTCGCACCTCGACAGCGTCACGGACGGCCCGGGCATCAACGACAACGGCACCGGCTCGGCCGCCCTGCTCGAGACGGCGCTGCAGCTGGGGAGCACCCCGAAGGCCAACAACGCCGTCCGCTTCGGCTTCTGGAGTGCGGAGGAGTTCGGCCTGGTCGGCTCGACCTACTACGTCGACCAGCTGAGCTTCGAGCAGCAGCTCGACATCGCGCTGTACCTGAACTTCGACATGATCGGCTCGCCGAACGCCGGCTACTTCGCCTATGACGGCGACAACTCCGACGGCGTCGGCGCGGGTGCCGGCCCGTACGGCTCGGCGCAGATCGAGAAGACCTTCGTCGACTTCATGCAGGCCGCGAAGGGTGTTGCGCTCGAGGGTTCCGACTTCACCGGCCGTTCCGACTACGGCGAGTTCATCGCCGTCGGCATCCCGGCGGGTGGCCTGTTCACCGGGGCCGAGGTCCTGAAGACCCCGGCGCAGGCGGCGAAGTGGGGCGGCACGGCAGGCGTCGCGTACGACCCCTGCTACCACCAGCCCTGCGACAACCTCGGCAACGTCGACCGGGTCGCGCTGGAGCGCAACTCCGACGGCGTCGCCTGGGCCCTCGGCGTCTACGCGACGAGCACCGAGAGCATCAACGGCGTGAAGCCCGGCCAGGCCGCGGCGAAGTCGCTGACGGCGAAGAAGCGCTCCGCGCAGCGCTCGTTCACGGCGCACGCCGTGGCGGGTGACCCGCACGCGCTGGCTTCCTGACCCAAGCGCCCCAATGTGGCGTTCGGTGCGTCAGACGCACCGAACGCCACATTGGGTGCGCTGGACGCAACCAACGCCACATTGGGGCGCTTGCTAGCCGAGGTTGTTCGTCCCGAACGTGTCGCAGCGGGCGGGCTCGCCGGTCTGGAAGCCGGTGGTGAACCACTTCTTGCGTTGCGCGGACGTGCCGTGGGTGAACTTCGAGCGGTCGACCTGGCCGCCCCCGAGCTTCTCCTGGATGTAGTCGTCGCCGATGCGGGACGCGGTGTCCAGCGCGGAGTCGATGTCGTCCTGGGTGACGTCGGTGATCAGCGGTTTGCCGCTCTCGGTCGGCGTCGTCGAGGCGTGGTTGGCCCAGACGCCGGCGTAGCAGTCGGCCTGCAGCTCCAGGCGCACCGAGCCGGACGTCGGGCCGGTGCCGGTGCCCTTGCGGGACGTGCCGAGCAGGTTCTGCACGTGGTGCCCGTACTCGTGGGCGAGCACGTACGCCTCGGTGAAGAGACCGCCCTGCGCGCCGAAGCGGGTCTTCAGCTCGTCGAAGAAGGTCAGGTCGATGTAGACCTCGGAGTCGGCCGGGCAGTAGAACGGCCCGGTGTCGGAGGTCGCGCTGCCGCAGCCGGTGCGCACGCCGCCGTTGAAGAAGTTCGTCGGCGCCTTCCGGTAGGTCGAGCCGGAGCGCGCGAACTGCTGCGTCCAGTAGTCCTGGACGGAGTTGACGACCGCGACGATGGCGCAGTCGTGGTTCTTGTTGGCGTCCGCGCCGGTCTTGCACTCACTGGCCAGCTTCGAGTTGTCGACCGCCTGGCCAGACCCGACGCTGCCCAGCCCGCCGCCCAGGTCGCTGCCGCTCGGCACGCTGACCCCGCCCAGCTGGGACAGCACGAAGTAGATGATCACGCCGACGATCCCGAGCCCACCGCCGCCGAGCGCCACGCGGCCGCCGATCCCGCCGCCGCCTCCACCGCTTCCGCGCAGGTCCTGGACTTCGGAGGCGTCCAGGCCGGCGTCGTCGTCGAATCTCACCCGGAAAATACTAACGAGCCTGGGTGCGGCCGTCGCGCTGACGGGCGCACCCAGGCTTGTACCGAGGTATGTCATTGGTCGAGCGGTTGGCCGCTTCCGGGGCCGGCGTTCAGGCGCTGTCGTCACGGCTTCCGAGGCCGTGACCGGAGCCAGACCCGACCGACGCCGTATGCGTGATGCGCATGGAAGCCCGCTCTCGGCTGTTCACAATCGCGGCCGACCCGGTAGGTTTCCGTTCCGGTCGCGGGGACGCAGCTGGCGGTCAACCGCGAGAATCACCCGCCACACAACCACCTGACCTCTCCTGGCGGGGAGCCAAGCCGGCACGTCGCCGTCGCCGCGCCGCCTACCCTGGCCGACCATCCGCCACAAGCAGAATGCGCCTTTGCGGACCGAGTCTCAACCTTTTCGTAACCCCACCTTCGGGCGATGTTGCGCCGGGGTTTTCAACGGCCGACGGATCGGCGTCGAAGCGCGCGGTTCGTTGATCAGCGTTCTACGCTGCCTTATGACCGAGGAGCGTGCGGTGCGGTGGTTGAACGATGCCGAGATGGCGGCGTGGCGCTCCTACGTCGTGTCGACGCTCCTGCTGCGGCAGCGGCTGCACCGGGAGCTGGCCGAACGGCACGACGTGTCGCTGACCGACTACGAGGTGCTCGTCTGCCTGCAGTCCCAGCCCGGCCGGCGGATGCGGATGTCCGAGCTGGCGATGTACATGGGGTCGACGAAGAGCAAGCTCTCGCACCAGGTGGCCAAGCTGGAGGAGGCGGGCCTGGTCCGGCGGGCGCGTGACCCGGAGGACAAGCGCGGCGTGATCACGGAGGCGACCGACGAGGGCCTGGCGCTGCTGGAGAAGGCCGCGCCGACGCACGTGGAAGGCGTGCGCGAGCACCTCATCGACCTGCTGAGCCCGCAGGAGCAGGCGACGATCGCCGCGGCGTTCGAGCGCGTGCAGGCGCACCTGCTGGAGGCGGAAAGCTGAGCCCGGGCGCTCAGAGCGGTAGCGGTGGGATTCGAACCCACGGAGAGGTTGCCCCCCCCGCCTGCGCCCGGAGCAGGTGCGACGCGTAGTCGCCGACCGGTCGCGGCGGCGGTGCTGGGCGAGAGACAGCCGTCGAACTGCGCTCCGGGGTTCGCCGCCCGCCGTGCCGACGTCGTCGTTCGCGGGCTACGGCGCGCGGCGCCGGGTTGTTGTTCGTGGACGTCATCGTGGCTCATGGACCCGTCCGGCGTGAGAGTCCGGGTTTGGCCTGGCGGGATGATCAGCATGATGCTAACCTCCCCAGGCGTATTCGATCCTGACTGGGGAAGGCTGGATTCTATTTCGCGTTTTGCCATGCATTGAAATCGGCAACTCATGCGTTATCTGCTTGAATGAGCAGATAACGAATTCCATCTGCAATTCTCAAGGGGGGAATTGTGAAGAATCTTGTGAAGACATTCATTGTGGCCGGGGCCGCAGTGGGGGCGTTGGCTGTTCCGGGTGTCGCGATGGCTGCTCAGGGCGGCACCGCGGCGCCGTCGACCGGTGTCGGCGTAGCGGATGTCAACAGCAAATGGTGCGGCCACAACTACAACAGCTGTGTCATTGAGCGGAGCCAATTCGCCCGATACTACAATGTTGGGCCGCTCGAGTACTTTCCTTATGACCCCAGTTGCGCGGGTATCTGCTACAGCGGCTACAGGTTCTATTACTGGCCTAAGTGATTGAGGCGGCGGTGGGACGCTTCGGCGTCCCACCGTGTTTCACGCGCTGGGCCGGCTGAACCCCTGTCGGGATCTGCGGAAACCGAGTCGGCGCCAGTCCGCACGGTCAGGGGTGCGCGGCCCATCGGCACCGGCTGTGCTCAGGTGCTCGCCGAGGGCGACCACCTCGCACACATGTTCGAAGTTGTCCCCAAGTTGTCCCCACCTGTGGATAAACGCATGTCCGATCGCTTCATCTCGTGGCTACGCACGAGTGGCTCACCCGCGTACTGCTCGGCTTGGCGCAGCTGCCGACCTGCCGCAGGCCAGACGGCTACCCCGCCGTAGGCGACGCCGGTTGGCATAACGACTTCGGCGCTCGGATACCCTGATCGGCAAGCCGGGTAGCGTGTCCGAGCGGCCTAAGGAGTGCGTCTTGAAAACGCATGAGGGTTGATCCCCTCCGTGGGTTCGAATCCCACCGCTACCGCACGGAACGAAGGTGCCCCGCATCCAACCCGGGTGCGGGGCACCTTGTCGTTCAGGCAAAGACACGCGGTCGGGCGTGCGGTTCCCACCCGAGCAGGACGAACCCGACGCCGTCGCGGTAGGCCGGATACCTGCCGGCGGGTACGGGATGACGTTGTCCGGCAGGCTGTCGAACGGAAACCACTCGACCCCCTGAGCACGTGTCGGCTCACGGTTGACCGGCCCGGAGCCGTGCACGGTGTGCACGTGGCGCAGGTCCGTCGGTTCGATCAGCACGCTGACCTCCACGAGCGTAGCCGACGGCCCGAGGCAACCCCGGCCGTGGCTCCGGCGTGCTCACGGCATGCGGACGCGATGGGACCCGGACGGCCCCGGCCGGCGGCAGGCGGCCCCTGGCCCGCCGGTGACGGTGTTCTCGGTGCTCTGCCTGGCGATCGTGCTGGTGTCGTTCGGTGGCCTGATCTTCCTCGGGGTCACGTTCAAGGAGCGGGCCGGCTCGCTCGTGGCGCCGGCGACCGTGGAGCGCGTGCTCAGCGTGGGCCGGGTCGCCGCGCGCCTCGACGACGGGCGGCGGCTGGACGTGGTGACCGACACCAGGTTCAACCGCCGCACGCGCACGACGTCCGGCCCCGGCTACGTGCCGGGCCGCCGCATCGAGGTGCGCTACTGGCCGGGGAAGGCCGAGCCGCCGGCCGACACCGCCGGTGAAGTCCGGGTGCCGGGACCGTGGATCTTCGCCGTGCCGGCTGCCGGGCTGCTGCTCGGGATCGCCGGCCTGCTGGTGCCGAACCGGCCGCTCAGGTCCAGGTCAACGTGAGTGCCGCACCCGTCTCGATTCGAATAGTCGGCCCCGTCACCCCCTGTCGCTTCGGAGAGTGTTCGGACCGTGGTAGCTTGCGCGTCTACTTTGGACGTTGGGAGCGCCTGATGGGTGTGTCGGCACTGCTGGACCCTGCTTGTGTCGAACTACCGCATCAGCACCTGGTCGACCGGCAACTGTGGTCTCGGCTCGTGCGCAGAATCCACGCTGACCTGGAGTTTCAGCACGCGTTCGGCAAGGAGCGGCCGGACGCTGCCGTCCGCTGGGCTGAGCGCGTACTCGATCAAGCGCTGGCTTTTCTCGTATTGTGCGCAGATGGTCAAAACGGACCTTACGCTCCGTCAGCATTGGTGGACATCGGCTGGCACAACTTCCTCATGTACACGGCCGAGTACGCAGAGTTCTGCGCGCGCCATGCTGGTCGGTTCATTCACCACCGGCCCAACGATGACGAGGCGGGCTCCGAAGTGCCGCTTGTGGCGCACACGGCCGCGAGCATGCGGGCTCTCGGGCTGGTTGTCGATGACGAGCTGTGGCCATCGGAGGCGCTGGGGGAGAAGTGCTACGCCTGCTCGGATGGCGGTTGTCGCAGCTAGTCGGTGAGCGCTTCGTCCAAGTCCTTGAACAGTGTTCGGCGCGGTATGCGGTAGCTGACATGGTCTCCGTTGCAGGTGGTGAGGCTGACCTCGGCCCACTCCCCGTCGATGTTCTTGCGGTGCTCGAACCAAGAGCCTTCTGTGCTCTCCCCGGAGTCTGCCTGCTCGGTTGAATGGTCCACGGTGGCTTCCTTTCGGCTTTTGGAAGAGTTACTGTTTGGTGCGGAACTGGGTAAGTGCGAGTTGCAGCGCTTGGGCGAACGCGCCGCCGATGGCGACATCATAGGTTTGGTGGAACACTTCTGTCTCCAGTGAATCCACGCAGAGAAACCCGATGATCTCCAGGTCGCTCTTGTGCCCCGTGGACACGTCGCCCGCGCGCCCGATAGGCCAGACGATCGTCGATCGGTAATCGAACTCGCCTGCTTCTATCGTCTTCTCGTCCCAGTGGGAGTTGCGGTAACCCTTGCTGATCGCGGCAACGAGATCGTTGCAGAAGAACTTGGGTTCATTGTGCAGGAATATGTGTTTGAAGTCGGTGTTGTCGCTGATTCGGTCCGGTCGGTTGCTTGGTTCCGGGGAGTTGTGATCTCGGCAAAGCGTCGAAACCGTGAGGTCGCCAGTTGGTCCGTTCGGGGCTGCGACCAGTTTGATCGACGATCTGCACGTGACTCCGGTGATCAGGGTGAACGCCTCCGAGAAGTAGCGGAGAGACTCCTGTAGGTGCAGTCGAAATGCTTCTGGTGAGGTGTCGCCCCGAAGGTGATTCCAAGATGCCTCGGCCACATCAGAGTACGCTCGTCTGAGGGGGAGCATGGCTGGTCCGTACCGCATCTCGCGCTGCGCGGCTTCGATCTGCTCCTGGTGTTTCTTTGCCTCGTTGAGGTAGTCGTCCTGGTATTTTTTCACCTGAGCGATGTAGCGATTCTCCTGGCGGATCATGAGAATGATCAAGGTAGTGCAGAGTACGCAAATGTAGACTGATAGGACCGCAGCTGGTGTCGACAACGAACCAGTGATCACGAAAGCGACGATCGAGGCGATCGGGAAGACCAAGCCGGTGATGGCGGCGAGCCGCGCCATCACTGACCAGAGTCGCGACTCCTGGTTGCCGAGCCAGTCCGGTACTCGGTTCACGAGCGGCTCCTGATGCGTCGGTCTCCCTGGAAAGCCATGCTCCGACCTAAGTCGTGCCTGGTCATTGCCGGGTTACACAGTCATCCGGGTGGGCTGCCTTCACTCCTCTGCGTGACAAAGAGAACCTCGTAGGTTACCTGCCGCGATCGGCTTCGCGTACCTCCGATGGAGTCAACAGACCGCCTTCAAGTCCAGGTCAACGTGAGTGCCGCACCCTGGGCACGGCCCGCTTCGGCGGCCGGCGTGCGGGTGGCCGGGTCCAGCGGGTTGTCGCCGACCGCGGCCTGCGAGGCCTCGTCCGGGGTGATCAGCGCGACCTCCGCGCCCGCCGCGCGCAGGTCGTCCAGCACCTGTGGCAGTGGCTTCTCCATCGGCAGCGGGTTGTCGACGCCCAGCGGTGCGATCACCGTCACGCGCCGGTGGCCCGCCGCGTAGTCGGCGTTCTCGGCCGAGCGGACGCCGCCGTCGACGTACCGGCGGCCGTCGATGGTCACCGCCGGCCAGACGCCCGGGACCGCGCAGCTCGCCGCCACCGCGTCGACCAGGGGAACGCCGGACTCGCCGTCGAAGCGGCGGGGCTCGCCGGTCTCCGCGTCCACGGCCACGATCACGAGGCGCTGCCTCGGCCACTCGTGCACCGGCAGCCTCCCCTCGATCACCGCGCGCCTTTTCGCTTCGGACACCGTTTCGGCCGCCAGCGCGAGCTTGCCGACCGCCCGCCGCACCTCGGCCGGGTCGGTCGTGCCGGTGACCGCGCCGCCGAAGTCGGCGGCGAACTTCTCGAAGTCGATGTCGGCCGGGATCTCCGGTGCCTGCCGCGCCGGGTCGGCCTGGCGCGCGTACAGCTCGTCCAGCGAAAGACCGCTGGTGACCTGGGCCGCGACGACCGAGCCCGCCGACGTGCCGACGAGCAGGTCTGCACCCGTCAGGTCCTGGCCGTGGCCGGCCAAGCCCGCCAGCAGCCCCGTTGTCCACGCGATCCCGGCGACCCCGCCGCCGCCCAGCACCAAAGCCTGTCCGTTCATCCGGGCAGCCTAACGACGGGGTCCGACAGTTTCCGGCCGCCGGGTTTACCCTCCAGGTCGACGAGAGGGGCGGCGATGACCGCGAGGATCGAAGGCTTCCACCACGTCAAGTTCCCCGTGCGCGACCTGGCGCGCAGCCGCGAGTGGTACGAGCGCGTGCTGGGCCTCGACGTCACCCACGAGTTCCCGGACGCCGACGGCGTCGTGCGCGGGGTGGCCGGGAGCGTCGACGGCGTGCCGGTGGCTTTGCGCGTGCAGGAGAAGGCCGCGGCGGGGCTCGCCGGGTTCGACCCGGTCTGCTTCTCGATCGCCGACCGCGCGGCCGCCGAGGCGTGGATCGCCCGGCTCGACGAGCTCGGCGTCGAGCACCCGCCGCTGTTCGAAGCCACCACCGGCTGGATGGTCCGCTTCACCGACCCCGACGGCACCGAAATCCGGCTCTACAGCCTGTCCGCGGACGACGGCGTCGACCACACCGGAGAGCAGGGCTACGCGCAGCGCCTGCCATGACTCAGGGCCGGCGCAGGGCCTTCGCGGCGATCCGCGCCTGCACCTCCGGCCGGCGCAGCGGCGGCACGGTCGCCGGCGGCTGGCGGCGCTCGGGCAGCTGCGCCAGCAGCCGGGCGGTGATCTCGGTGATTTCGGCGACCGCCGCCTCGAACGGCTCGCGCGTGGCGTCCGACAGGGACTGCACGCCGGTGACCTTGCGGACGTACTGGCGGGCCGCGGCCTCGATCTCCTCGCCCGTCGCGGCCGGCTGGAGCCCCCGCAGGGTGGTGATGTTTCGGCACATGCCGCCCAGGGTAATGCTTTTCGCGGCCTTCGATCACACGGTCGGGTAGGCCCGGCCCGGTGTCGTTGACGCCCGATCCGGCGCTGGGCAAGGTCGGGGAAGTGCCTCTCAGACCGCGCCCGTTCCGCTCCGCCCGCCCCGAACCCGGCATCCTCGAAGAAGAACCGCCGGAAACCCCGATCCCGGAACAGGCCTGGCCCCGCGTGCGGGCCGACGAACTGGTCACCCTCGTCGCACACGTCTTCGCCGCGCACGGTCTCCCCGAAGCGCGCGCCCGGACGGCCGCCGAAGCGCTCTGCCACGGCGATCTCACCGGCTCGCCGGAGACGGGGGTCGCCGAGCTGACCCGCGTGCACCTGCCGCTGCTGAAGAACGGCCTGGTCGTGCCGCACGCCCAGCCGCTGATGATCGCCGACCGCGGGGCCGCCGCGCTGATCGACTACCGCCGCGCGCCGGGCCTGTGGGCGGTCGGCGACGCGATGGACAGGGCGGTGGCGCGGGCCGGCCGGTTCGGCGTCGGGCTCGTGTCGCTGCGCGGGATCGGGCCGTTCGGCCGGGCCGGGCACCACGCCGCGCGGGCCCTGCCGCACGCCATGATCGGGCTGGTGCTCGCCGCCGGCGGGGAGCCCGGCCAGCCGATGAACCCGCTGGGCATGGCGGCGCCGGGTGGCGCGTATCCCGAGTTCGTCTTCGACATGGACCGGCCCGGTGCCGAAGCGGCCGGGTTGACTCTGCTGGTCGAGGTGCTTGCCGGGGTGCTCTGCGGCGTTGCCGACCATGAGCACGACACCGGGCTGCTGGTGCTGGCGATCGCGCCGACGACGTTGCGCAGTGCCGATGGGTTTTATCGGGCGGCGAGTGCGTTGTTCGGCAGCATGCTCGGGTGGGAGGGGGGTGCGCCGATTCGGTATCCGGGGTGGCGGGAGGCTCAGCATCTTGAGCAGTGCCGGGCCTTGGGGGTGCCGCTGGCCGGGCCGGTGCGGCGGGAGCTGGACGCGCTCGCCGCCGCGCTCGGCCTGCCGTCCCTGACCAGCGTGGGGTGACCCAAGCGCCCCAATGTGGCGTTCGGTGCGTCCAGCGCACCCAATGTGGCGTTCGGTGCGTTGGACGCAACCAACGCCACATTGGGGCGCTTGGGGCCGTGGGTCAGTGGACCAGCACGACCTTGCCGCTGTCCGGGCCCACCGTCACTATGTCGCCGTTCGTCAGCTGGCGGCCTCGGCGGGTCTCTGTCTCTCCGTTGACCCTTACCTCCTCCGCGTCGAGGAGGTCCTTGGCGTGGGAGCCGTCCTCGGCGAGGCCGGCCAGCTTGAGGAACTGGCCCAGCCGGATCGGCTCTCCGGTGATGGGTACGTCGACGGGGTCGCTCATGCCCGCATCATGCCGCCTCAGGTGCGGGCCGTTGTCTGGCGGTAGAGGGCCAGGACGTCCGTGTCGAAGTAGCTCGAGTACGACGTGTCGGCGTCGGCGCCGCCGAACTCGAAGCCGCCTATCACGCCGATCACCGTGCCCAGGCGGGTCTGGGGGTTCTGCTCCGTCACCCACGGGCCGCCGCTGGTGCCCGTCGGGAAGCCCGCGCAGTCCACCCGGAGCTGGAACGTGTCCTGCTTGGTCGTGGTGTTCTGGCAGACCGCGGGGACCTCGGAGTCGTCCGGGTAGCCGGTGAGGGTGATGGGCTGCTCGAACGGCGTGCCGGTGGCCAGCAGGTTCGCGCCGACCAGGCTTTCCAAGGACTTCGTCGTGCCTGCCTGGTGCGCGGTGGCGAAGCCGACGTCGAGGTCCGGGTCGGACGAGGAGCTCCAGCCCGGCGCGACGAGCTCGTCCGACACCGTCCAGTAGCCGAACGGGGCGATCCCGTCGTGGTAGCCGGGGGCGAAGGTGAGGCCGGTGAGGTAGCCGCCGCCCTCGCCGTTGTGGATGCAGTGGGCCGCCGTCAGCAGGACGTCGCCGCGCTCGCTGTGGACCACGCTGGCCGTGCAGAAGTGGCCCCCTTCGGCGAACAGCGGGCCGACCGCGGGGCTCGACACCGCCGGCAGGGTGGCCACCGGGGCCGCCTCGACGGTGGCGGGCTCCGGTGGCAGCGCGACGGCGGGCTCCGGTTGCCGGGCCTTGACGACCGCGACAGCGGTTGCGCCGAGCAGGGCGATCGAGGCGAGGGTGAGCAGGACGGCCGGCCGCCGCACGGTCATCGCCTCCTCGTCTCGCGCTGTCTTGATCTTGCCGGGGTGCTGCCGACCAGACCACCATAGGGCGACGCACCGGCACAATCAGCACACCCACAGCAAGCTCACAGCCGCTAACATTCCCTACTCGGGAGTAGCAACGCACGGTCTGGAGGGCCGATGAAGCAGTTCGCGGACAAGGTCGTGGTGATCACCGGAGCGGGCTCGGGCATCGGCCGCGCGCTCGCGTGCGAGTTCGCCCGGCGCGGGGCCAGGGTCGCGCTCTCCGACGTCGTCACCGCGAACGCGGAGGAGACGGCGAAGCTGGCCGGCGACAACGCCCGTGCGTACACCCTCGACGTCGCCGACCGCAGCGCCGTGCTCGCCCACGCCGAAGAGGTCGCCGACGAGTTCGGCGCGGTCAACGTCGTGGTGAACAACGCGGGCGTGGCGCTCGGCGCCACCGTCGAGGAGATGACGTTCGAGGACTACGACTGGCTGATGGGGATCAACCTCGGCGGCGTCGTGAACGGCACGAAGGCATTCCTGCCGCACCTGATCGCCTCCGGCGACGGGCACGTCGTCAACATTTCCAGCGTCTTCGGTTTCGTCGGCGTGCCGACGCAGAGCGCCTACAACGCGGCGAAGTTCGCGGTTCGCGGATTCACCGAAGCGCTGCGCGAAGAAATGCTGATCGCCCGGCACCCGGTCGCGGTGAGCTGTGTGCACCCGGGCGGGATCAAGACGAACATCGTGCGCAACTCCCGTAGTGCCGCCGACGACCAGGAGAAGGCCGCGCAGGGCTTCGAGAAGATCGCCCGCACGACACCGGAGAAGGCGGCGCAGACGATCCTGCGCGGGATCGAGCGGAAGTCGGCGCGGATCCTCATCGGGCCGGACGCCTACGTGATCGACGCCATTCCCCGCGTGCTCGGTTCGGCCTACCAGCGGCCGCTGGCGGCGCTTGCGCGGCTCGGGCTCAAGTCGTAGCGCCGAAGCCGAATCCGTTTCACGCCGTAACGCAATGGAGTTACGCGCCGTTCTATCACTCAATGGAGTTGCGTTTCGGACAGCACCGTCCGAAATGGTCCAGAATGCGTGGGGTCCGCCAGCCCCGTCCCGGAGGTCCCCGATGCTTCGCGCCGCCCCGCGCAGTGCGACCCGTTCGTCCAGCGACCGCGCCGCGGTGGAGCTGCTGGACCGCACCGGCATCGTCGCGGCGAGCCTGCCCCGGCGCCGCCGCACCGACGACGAAGCGGCCCGGGCGGACACCCCGATCTTCACCCGGCCGCCGGTGTGCGACCAGGACCTGCGCCCGAAGTCGGTGGTGATCCGGCGCCGCGCCCGCGCGTGGCTCGGCGGCGGCGCAGCGGTACTGCTCGTCGGGGCCGGCTGGCTGGGCGGCGGGCTGTTCACCGGCGGCCTGTTCGCCCCGGCGCCGGAACGTGACGTCGCCCAGCTCGACGCGCGCCCCGCCGTCGCCGCGGCTCCCGCGCCGGAACCACTGCCGGTGGCTCCGCAGGCGCCGGTCGTCGTCACGCCCGCGCCGAAGACCGTGTACGTGCCGGTGCCCGCGAAGCCGGCTCCGAAGCAGGTGCAGGCGCAGGCGAAACCGCAGCCGAAGAAGCCGCCGGTGCCGGTCGAGGAAGCCGAGGCGCGGGCCGACCTGCCGCCGTCGGCCGCACCGTCGACCACCAACCCGATCCAGGCGTGGTTCGACGTCGCCGAGAGCATGGCGCAGCGCTACGGCGGCCGCTGAATCAGGCCCCCGACCAGCGGTATTCGTGCTCGGGGCGGCCGGTCGCGCCGTAGCGCAGCCGCATCTGGACCGTCCCCGACTCCGCCAGCGCGGTGAGGTACCGCTGCGCCGTGGCCCGTGCCATGCCCAGCTCGCCCGCGACCTCCGCGGCCGACAGCGGCCGCCCGGCCCGCCGCAGCTGTTCCGAGACCAGCCGGGACGTCGCCGTCGACTGGCCCTTCGGCGCGGTCGTGCGGTCCTGGTCGTGCAGCACGCGGTACGCGCGGTCGACGTCGTCCTGGGCCATCGGCCGGTCTTCGGCGAGCAGGCCGCGGAAGCGCGCGTACGACGTCAGCCGTTCCGCGAGCTGGCGGGTGGTGAACGGCTTGATCAGGTAGTTCAGCGCGCCGGCCCGGATCGCCGCGGCCACCGACGCGCTGTCGGTCGCCGCGGACAGCACGATCGTGTCCGTCTGCAGCTCGGGGAGCACAGCGAGGCCGGACTCGTCGGGCAGGTAGACGTCGAGCAGGACCAGGTCCGGCGAGAGCTCCCGGACGCGGGCGCGCGCCTCGGCGGCGGTGTGCGCGGTGCCGACCACCGCGAACCCCGCGACCTCCTCGACGAACCCGGCGTGCACCCCGGCGACCCGGAAGTCGTCGTCGACGATCAGCGTGCGGATCATCCGTCCTCCGTCAGCATTCCGGGCAGTTTGGCGACGAACAGGGCACCCGTCTCGCCTTCGCCGGGGTCGGCCAGCCATACGTCGCCGCCGCGGGCGCGGGCGGCCTGCCGGGCGAGCGCGAGGCCGAGGCCGTGCCCGGGCGCGATCTTCGTCGAGACGCCTTCGTCGAACAACGTCCGCCGCAGGTCTTCGGGCACGCCCGGCCCACTGTCCACAACGGACACGTGCAGCGTGGTGCTCTCGGCGAGCAGGCTGACCTCCACGGTCGCCGGCCGCCGCGGGCCCATCCGGGCGGCGTGCAGGGCGTTGTCGACGAGGTTGCCGATCACGGTGTTCGCGGCGATCGGGTCGGTCACCGTCGTCGGCACCCAGGTGTCTTCGGCGAGCTTGAGCGCGAGCCCCTTTTCCTGCGCCTGCTCGGTTTTCGCGACGAGCAGCGCCTGCAGGTAGGGGTCGGCGACGGCGTCGCCCAGCTCGCTCGGCCGTGCCGACGACGAGTCCGTCAGCGTCTGCAGGTACTCGACGGCCTCGGTGTGGTGGCCGAGCTGGAGCAGCCCGTAGAGCGTGTGCAGCCGGTTCGCGAACTCGTGCCGCTGCGCGCGCAGGCCGTCGGACAACGCACGGATGCCGTCGAGCTCGCGGGTGAGCGTGTCGAGGTCGGTGCGGTCGCGGAAGGTGAGCACGGTGCCGATCGGCCGGTCGTCCAGGCGCACGGCCCGGCTGTTGATCACCAGCACCCGGTTCCCGGCCACCGCGAGGAGGTTGTCGACCGGGCGCCCCTCTTCGACGGCCTTGTGGACCCGGGGGGAAAGCGGCAGTTCGGACATCGCGGCGCCGAGCGGGAGCTCGGTGCCGAGGAGGCGTTCGGCCTCGTCGTTGCGGACCGAGACGCGGTTCGCCTCGTCGACCGCGAGCACGCCTTCGCCGATCCCGTGCAGGACGGCTTCACGTTCGTAGAGCAGCTCGGTGAGTTCGTGCGGTTCGAGGCCGTGGGTGACGCGCCGGAGCCGCCGGTTCAGCAGCGCCGACGCCCCCGCGCCGAGCAGCAGCGCGCCGCCGGCGAACAGCAGCGTGTACACCAGCAGCTGGTTGAACGCACTGATCGGCTGGGCCACCTCGAACCCGACGCTCACCTCGCCGACCACGCGCGGGCCCTGCCGGATCGGGGTCTTGCTGCGCACGGACAACCCGAGCGTGCCGCTCTGCACCGCGCTGATCTCGTCGAACCCGGCGAGCGCCCGCTCCGGGGACGTGCTGACCGGCTTGCCGATCTCGGACAGCGTCGGGTGGGCGAGCCGGATGCCCTTGTCGTCGGTGATCACGACGAAGAGCGCGTCGTTGGCTTCCGTGACGGCGAGGACGCGTTCTTCCAGGGGGCCGCCGGGGATCTTCGCGGCCGCGTTCGCGACGACGACCGGGTCCGCGGCGACGGACTTCGCGATGGCCAGCGCGCGGCGGCCGTACTGGTCGGTCAGGGTGCTCCGCAGGAGAACGCTGACCAGTGCGACGCCGAGCCCGACGACCAAGGCGACCACGCCGATCTGCAGCAGCAGGACCTGCCTGCTGAACCGCATCCGCGGGAAGAGCGCCCACTTTGGCATGGCGGGGACCATACCCCCAGGTCACGGCAGTGCGCTAAATGAGCAAAACATTCAGAACGCACAGCTCGCGCGGAGAACGTCGACAAGCTTCACCTCGGCGCCACACGTACTTAACGTCCCTTCCCAACGTGAGCCCCACCACGTGACGAAGGAGTCACCTCCACCATGGTTCCCCCACTGATCGAACTCACCGGAGCCACCAAGCGGTTCCCGAGCGGGTCCGGTTCCGTGCACACGGCCGTCCGCGATCTGACCATGACCGTCCAGCCCGGCGAGTTCGTCGCCGTCGTCGGCCCCACCGGCTGCGGCAAGTCGACGACGCTTTCGCTGGTCTCCGGCCTGCAGCCGCCGTCGGCCGGCCGGGTGCGGGTGAACGGCGAGGACGTGAAGTCCATTCCGGACGGGGTCGGCTACATGTTCCAGACCGACGCCGTGATGCCGTGGCGCTCGGTGCTGGAGAACGTCGCCTCCGGCCCGCGGTTCCGCGGGGTGCCCAAGGCCGAGGCCCGCGCGCAGGCCGTCGACTGGATCGCCCGCGTCGGGCTCGCCGGGTTCGAGAAGTACTACCCGCACCAGCTCTCCGGCGGCATGCGCAAGCGCGTCGCGCTGGCCCAGACACTCGTCACCCGGCCGAAGATCCTGCTGATGGACGAGCCGTTCTCGGCGCTCGACGTCCAGACGCGGGCGCTGATGCAGGACGAGCTGCTGCGGCTGTGGTCCGGGTCCGGTGCCGCGGTGATCTTCGTGACGCACGACCTCGACGAGGCGATCGCGCTGGCGGACAAGGTCGTCGTGCTGACGACTTCGCCGGCCACCGTGAAGGACGTCTTCGAGATTCCGCTGGAGCGGCCGCGGAAGGTGGAGGAGCTGCGGCTGACCGAGGAGTTCCGCAAGCTGTACGCCGACATCTGGGAATCACTGCGCAGCGAGGTCGACAAGGCCCGTGAGAAGGGAGCGAGCAATGTCGCTTGAGACCCCCGCGGCCCCGGCCGCGCCAGGTGGGGCGGGTGGGCAGGAGAAAATACTGCCGGTACTGGAGACCGAGCAGGACATCCTGGCCCGCGCGAAGCAGGCCACCGCGCGCCGCAAGCGCAACATCTGGCTGCTGCGCCTGGCGATCGTCGTCGTCTGGCTGGGCAGCTGGGAGCTGACCGCCACCTACTGGATCGACCCGTTCTTCTACTCGAAGCCGTCGAAGATCTGGGAGCGGCTGGTCGAGTGGTTCAGCACCGGCACCGACTTCGGTTCGATCTGGTACCAGATCCTGGTGACCGTCGAGGAGGCCGCGATCGGCTTCGTCATCGGCGCCATCGCCGGTGTCGTCCTCGGCGTGATCCTCGGCCGCAGCGCGTACCTCGCGCAGGTGCTGGCGCCGTTCATCAAGGCCGCCAACGCCCTGCCGCGCATCGTGCTCGCCGCATTGTTCGTCATCTGGTTCGGGCTCGGGCTGTCGTCGAAGGTCGCGACCGTCGTCGTGCTCGTGTTCTTCGCGGTGTTCTTCAACGCCTTCACCGGCGCCCGCGAGGTCGACCGCAACCTGATCGACAACGCCCGCATCCTCGGCGCGACCCGCGGCCAGGTGCTCAAGTCGATCGTGCTGCCCAGCGCGACGTCGTGGATCCTGTCGTCGCTGCACGTGGCGTTCGGCTTCGCGCTGATCGGCGCGGTCGTCGGCGAGTACACCGGCGCCAAGGCCGGCATGGGCTTCCTGATCGCCAACGCACAGGGCACGTTCGACACCGCCGGCGTGTACGCCGGGATGCTGATCATCACCGTCGTCGCGCTGCTGGCGGAGTGGGGGATCAGCACGCTGGAAGGCAGGCTGCTGCGGTGGCGCCCGCCGTCCGCCTCCGAAGCCGCGATCAAGGCGGTCTGACATGCGTCTCAAAAGGACAGTCGGGGTGGTGGCCGCGCTCGCGGTCACCCTGGCCGGGGTCACCGCGTGCCGCGACTCGCGGGAGATCGCCCTGGGCACCACCGGCAAGCCGCACATCAAGATCATGGTCGGCGGCCTGTCGAAGGTGATCTACCTGCCCGGGCAGCTCGCCCAGCAGATCGGCGCGTACCAGCGGCAGGGCCTGGACGTCGAGCTCTTCGACCAGCCGTCCGGCGCGAACGCCGAGACGTCGCTGCTGGCCGGCGAGGTGCAGGCGGTCGTCGGGTTCTACGACCACACGATCGACCTGCAGGCCAAGGAACAGTGCATCGAGAGCGTGGTGCAGTTCGCGAACGTGCCGGGCGAGGCCGAGATGGTCGCGACGGCCAAGGCGGGCGAGGTCAAGTCGGGTGCGGACTTCAAGGGCCGCAACCTCGGCGTGACGTCGCTGGGTTCGTCGACGGACTTCCTCACGAAGGCGCTGGCCCTGCGCGGCGGCGTCACGTCGAAGGAGTACACGCCGGTGAAGGTCGGCGCCGGGCAGACGTTCATCTCGGCGATGAACCAGGGTTCGATCGACGCCGGCATGACGACCGACCCGACGATCGCGCAGCTGACGAACACGGGTCAGGCGAAGGTGCTTTACGACATGCGCACGGTCGAAGGCACGAAAGCCGCTTTGGGTGGTTTGTACCCGGCGAGCTCGTTGTACATGGGCTGCGAAATCGTGAAACGCTATCCGGACATCGTGCAGAAACTGGCCAATGCGTACGTCGAGACCCTGAAATGGATTTCGACGCACACACCGGAACAGGTCGCCGCGATGATGCCGCCGTCGTTCGCCGGCGGGGACAAGGCGCTGTACGTGAAGTCGCTCGAGGACAGCCTCCCGATGTTCACCAAGGACGGCCGGATGGACCCGGCGGGCGCGCAGAACGTGCTCAAGGTGCTCGGCGAGTCGTCCAGCAACGTGAAGCCGAAGAAGGACAAAATCGACCTGTCGAAGACGTACACGACCCAGTTCGTGGACGCCGCGCACGCGCAGGCACAGCAGTAGCCCCGCTCACCTGACCGGGCGGTTGGTGAGCGATATGGACCCGTAAAGGCCTCTTTCCCCCGCGGAGGCCTTTACGGGTCTTTTCGGACAATGGAAGACCATGCGAAAGTAGCTACCTTCTTGTCGGTGGGAAACCAACACTTGGACACACGCTTTTCCGGTCCCCATCGGTGAATGGAGTCCCGCATGTCCAAAACCCTTCGCGTCCTCACGGTGGTCGCCGCCGCGGCGGCTTCGCTGGCCGTCTCGGGCACCGCGCACGCTGCCGTCTTCGGTGCACACTTCCACGGTCACCAGTTCTCGGGCGGCAACTGGGGCGGGTACGTCAGCTTCGGCAGCTTCACCACGGCGACGGCGAGCTGGACCGAGCCGTCGGTGAGCTGCACGTCCACCAACGACCTCTTCGCGCCGTGGGTCGGCATCGACGGCGACGGATCGTCCACTGTGGAACAGACCGGCGTGGCCACCGACTGCTCGAGCGGCCGCCCGGTTTACCAGGCCTGGTACGAAATGTACCCGGCCGCACCGGTGTACTACTCGAACACGGTCAGCGCCGGCGACCACATCACCGCCACGGTGACCCGGACGGCGACGAACACCTACCGCCTCGACATCAGCGACACGACCAAGGGCTGGTCGAAGTCGATCACCAAGTCGCTGACCTCGAGCCACGCGTCGGCGGAGGCGATCATCGAGTCGCCGACGGACTCGTACCCGTCGATCTCCGGCGGCATCAAGTTCACCGGCGTCAAGTTCAACGGCACGAACCTGGCCTCGACGAGCCCGTCCGGCCTGGACGCCGACGACAAGGGCAGCTACACCTGGAGCCCGAGCGCGATCGGCTCCGACGGCCAGAGCTTCACGATGACCCGCCACTGAGTCACTTCAGGTTGTTGATCGCCCAGGCGACGACCATCACCGCCAGCACCAGCGACACGGCGGCCTGCAGCATCATCGTCAGCTTCGCCCAGATCCGCAGGGGCATGACGTCGGTGGGGCTGAAGGCCGCCGCGTTCGTGAACGAGAAGTACAGGTAGTCCAGATAGGACGGTTCCCAGTCCTGGTGCGCCAGGCCCGGGTCGGCCATCTGCGGGAACTGCAGGTCGGGGTACTCGGCCCGGCCCGCGGCCCGCCGGCCCGGGCCGCCGCGGTCGAACTCCCAGTACCAGAGGGAGAAGGCGACGATGTTCGTCCAGTAGACGATCCCGCCGGTCACCAGCACGGCGCCGGCCCGGTCCCCGGCCGAGCCGGTCGCGATGCCGTAGACGAGCGACACCGCGGACCAGGCGTTGACCGCGGTGACGAGGCCGACGATGAGCAGCGAGATGGTCCGCTCGACGGCGCTGAACTGCGTCATCCGCCCCGGGTTGACCAGCAGCAGCGCCACGACGAGCAGCACGGAGACGCCGGGCAGCAGCCACCACGGCCGCAGCGCCATGTCATCGGGCAGGGCGACCTGCAGGACGAGCGTCGCGACGACGACGCCCATCGCGGGCCACCGGGTCTCGCCGGAAGTCCGCCGCCGCCACGCGGGAAGTGCCTCTTCAGTCACCGGCCCAAGGTAACGCGGGCCGCCAGCGAGCGTCCTGAACGACTCTTTCATTACGCCAGACGTCATGAACGACTCTTTCATGACGTTTCGGGCGGGGTCAGCCGGCCGGTGCCGTCGTCACCTCGCCGGGGAGCTTGCGGGCCACGTCCGTCCGGGAGCGGGCCCCGAGTTTTCGCAGCACCTTCGCCACGTGCTGTTCCACCGTGCGGGGCGAGAGGAACAGCCCGTCGGCGATCTCGCGGTTCGTCCGGCCCTCCGCGAGCATCCGCGCCACCTCGCGCTCCCGTGGCGAAAGTTCGCTGCCGTACCCCCGCCGTCCGCGTTGCGAGGGTGCCCAGGCGCCGTGCTCGCGCAGCTGGTGACGGCAGCGTCCCGCATCCCGGGTCGCCCCCAGCTGTTCGTACGCCTCGGCTGCCGAAGTCAGCTCGTCGACCGCCGACCGGTTGCCCGCGGCCAGGCGGCACATCGACGCGCGTTCGCGCATGGCCGTCGCGGGGTAGGGCATCGGCAGGGCGGTGTAGCCGGACGCCGCTTCGTCGAACAACGTCGCCGCGGCCAGGTGCTTTCCCCGCGCCTCGAGCAGCACCGCGCGGCCGGCCACCAGCGCGGCCGCGGCCACCGGCGCGTCGCGGCCCTCGATGCCGCGCGCGAACGCCTCGACCACGTTGTCGGCCTCCGGCCAGCGCCCGGCGCGCGCGTACGCCTGCGCCGCCGCCGGAACCAGCGCGGCCGCCCAGATCCAGACGCCCTTGCGCCCGGCCGCGGCCACCGCCGTGTCGGCCGCCGCGCAGGCGCCGTCGACGTCGTCGGTCGCCAGCAGCACGGAGATCAGCACCCCGGCGGCCGAGAGCACCACCGGGATCGGCCCGCGGTCCGGCGCGTGGACGCTCGCGGCCGCCAGGTGACGCTGGGCGGCGGCGAACTCGCCGCGCACGGCCGCGAGCCCGCCGAGCACCAGGGAGGACTCCATGACGATGGGGCCGAGCTCCGGGTAGCTGTCCCGCAGCTGCTCGGCGGCCTCGGCCAGGCCGGTCCACCGCCCGCGCACCCAGTCCAGCCGGACGCGGGTGCCCTGGATCAGGCCGATCGCGTACAACGCGCCCGCGTCGGTCGCGCGCCGGACGCCCTCGGTCACCAGCCGTTCGGCGCGGTCGAGGTGCCCGGCCCACGACTGGCCGTCGGCCAGGTTGCACCACAGCCGGGCCAGCTGGACGCGCTCGGCGACCGTGCCGACGGTGTCCGACAGCGCTTCGAACTCGGTCCACGCCGAGCCGTCGCCGACGTGCGAGGCGGCCGCGATCCGGTCGGCGGTCAGCGCGAGCCGCAGTTCGGGGTCGTCGAGCCGCTCGTACACCTCGCCCGCGCGGGCGCGCCAGGATTCGTGCCACGACAACGGCGTCAGCCCGTCGATCGGCTGGGCGAGCAGGGTGATCCCGCGGGCGGCGAGGTCCGGCCGGTCGGTCAGCTCGCCGATCGCCCGCTCGACCTCGAGCCGGCCGCGGCCGAGCCCGCCGATGGTCCGGACCAGCAGCATGCCGAGGCTCAGCCGGATCGACCCGCGGACCGACGGCGGCAGCGTCACCTCTTCGAGGACGCGCTCCAGCGTGCCGATGACATCGGGGCGGAATCCCCGCAGCGCGACCTGGCTCAGCTTGCCCGCCACGCGCCCGACGTCGGACTGCGCGGGACCGGGCTCGGCGAGCACCGACTGCAGGAGGTCGATGGCGCGGGACGTCTCGCCGCGGGTGATCGCCTCGTCCGCGGCCGCTTCGGCGTAGTGGCGCCACTGGTCGACGCGGCCGGCCGCGCGGCTGTGCCGGGCCAGCAGGGTGAGCGGGGGCGACGGCTGCGCGGCGAGCACCCGGATCGCCTGCGCGTGCAGCAACGCGCGTTCGGGCCCGCTCACCGTGTCGTAGACCGCTTTGCGTGCCAGCGGGTGCCGGAAGCCGTACTTGCCGTCGCCGGCTTCGCCGAGCACCCCGCCGGTGAGAGCGGCGAGCAGCGCCGAGCGGAGGGTGTCGTCGGCGAGCCCGGCCAGCTCGCCGAGCACGGCGGCTTCGGCGCCGACGCCGAGCACCGCGGCCGCGCCGGCGAGCCGGACCGCGTGCTCGGGCAGCGCGGCGAGCCGTTCGGTGACGGCTTCGCGCAGCAGCACCGGGACTTCGAGGTTTTCGAGCAGGCGGTCGGACAGGACTTCGCCGACCGGGAGCCGTTCGGCCGCTTCCTTCAGCGCACGCAGCGTTTCCTCGGCGACGAACGGGATCCCGGCGGTGCACTCGTGCAGCTTCGCCGCGAACTCGTCGGTGACCCGGGGCAGCTCGAGGATGTCGGCGGCCAGCCTGCGCACGGCCGCGACGTCGAGCGCGCCGAGCGCGACGCGGGCGGAGTGCACGGCCGGATCGGCGCGAAAGGGGCTGCCGAGCGGGCCGGGCCGGACGTCGGTGGCCGACCGGTAGGTGGCGACCACGGCCAGCTCCGGCGGCATCGCGCCGGCGAGGAACCGCATGAGGTCGCGGGTGTCCTCGTCGGCCCACTGGAGGTCGTCGATGAGCACGAGCGTCGGGCCGCAGGCCTGGAGGAGCTCCCGCACCGCGCGGAAGACGCGGTGGCGTTCGGCGACCGGGTCGGCGAGGGGTTCGGGCCGCGGGGGAAGCGCTTCCGCGAGTTCCGGCAGCAACGGCCGCAGGACGCCGGCGACCGGGCTGAGCGGCCCGAGCGGGGTGTCGCCCACCGCGCGAAGCGCTTCCAGAACGGGCCCGTAGGGGAAGGGCTCCCGCAGTGGCTGGCACGCGCCGGTGAGGACGCGGCCGCCGTCGAACTCCCGGCGCCTGCCGATCTCCGCGAGCAGCCGGGTGCGGCCCATGCCCGGCTCGCCCTCGATGAGGACCGCGGCCGGGCGCTTTCTCAGCACGGCGACGATGGCGTCGAGCTCGGCGTCGCGGCCGGTCAGCCGGGCGGGTCCGGACCGGACGGATACCGAGGTGGGGCGGGGGGTGGTCAGCCACATATGACCTCCTCGACGCGCACCGGGCACTGTGCGCGGGAGCCTAAGCAGCGCTGATCCGTCCGTAAACCTTTCACCGAATACGTAGCCGGTGCTGTTGTCACACGTCCGCCTACCGACCGTCACCGGTTTGCTGCGGGAAGCGGCGGGATCGGGTCACCCTGCGTGCGAAACGCGGGCCGATCGCACGTTCGAACGTCGCTTCACGCGTTCGAGTGCTGCCTGTGGCTACTCAAAGTAGTTCACGGAAACCCTACTTACGGACCTGTCCGACCGGGTGACGTCGGCCGCTTGAGCCCGGCTGGAGCAGGGGATTCGTCCGCGGTGAATGCGTATACCCATTCGCCGCCCGCCCGGATTGCACCGTAATGCCCCCTGCGGGGACGCTCACCCGGGGGAGTACCACTGCGTGGCCGGTGCGGAGCCGCGCGTAACCACACCTAGGGAGAAGCATGAAGATCGCGAGACTTCTCGGTGCCGCTGCCACCGCGGTGATGGCGACGGGCGCGCTGGCCGCGACCGCCGTCCCCGCGTCGGGCCAGGACCTGCTGAACCCGGACATCGTGCCCGCCATGCAGCGGGACCTTGGCCTGACCCACGACCAGGCGCTCGCGCGGCTCAAGAGCGAGGACGTCGCGAACAAGGTCACCGCATCGCTCACCGCGGCGCTGGGCGACGCGTTCGGCGGCGCGACCTACAACGCCGTCACGGGCAAGGCGCACGTCACCACGACGAACGCCGCCCTGGCCGGCAAGATCCGCGAAGCCGGCGCGGAAGCGGAAGTCGTGCGGTTCAGCGCCCGCCAGCTCAACTCCACTGTGGACACGCTCAACGCCGCGGACAAGGCGGCCCCCGCCGCGGTCACCGGCTGGGGCGTCGACGACGTCACCAACCGCGTCACCCTCGACGTGCTGCAGGGCCAGCGCGCCGCCGCGGAGGCGTTCCTCGTCAAGTCCGGTGTGGACAAAGCTGTCGTGACGATCCGCGAGACGGCGTCGAAGCCGACGACCTACGCCAACATCCGCGGTGGCGACGCCTACTACATCGGTGGTTCGTCGCGCTGCTCGGTCGGCTTCTCGACGACCACCGGCTTCGTGACCGCCGGGCACTGCGCCGCGCTCACCGGTGGCGGCAGGCTGACCGGCTCCAACGGCGCCGCGCTCGGCTCGTGGGGCACGTACCGGTTCCCGGGCGGCGACTACGCGCGGGTCAACACCAGCAGCGGCTGGACTCCGCTCGCTTCGATGAACAACGGGACCGCGGTGCGCGGCCAGTCGAACGCCGCGACCGGCACGTCGGTCTGCAAGGCCGGCTCGACCACCGGCTGGACCTGCGGCACCATCGGCGCCAAGAACCAGAGCGTCCGCTACGCCGAGGGCACGGTCAACGGCATGACCGCGACCAACGTCCGCTCGGCCGCGGGTGACTCGGGCGGCGGCTTCATCGCCGGCAACTCGGCGCAGGGCATCCTGTCCGGCGGCAACACGTCCGTGACGTACTTCTACCCGATCGGCGCGGCCCTTTCGGCCACCGGCGCCACGCTGAAGACCAGCTGAGTCTTCGCGAGAACCGCGAAAGGGCGGGTTTCGGGCGCCTCCAGCGCGCCCGAAACCCGCCCTTCGTTCCTCGCCGCGGGAATGGGAGGTCTGCGGGTCAGACGTTGCTGATCTCCTCGATCAGCCCGTCGACGTCGAAGTGCGCGCTCTCTTCGCCGAGCGGCACCAGTTCGATGGAGGCGTCCAGGAAGGTCCGGACGTCTTCGACTTCGAGCTCGAACGACGCATAGCCGTCCGGTGACTCGATTTCCAGGGTGAGGAAGTCTTCGTCTTCGGAGAGGTCCGGGCGGATCCGGACGTCACCGAGGCCGGCCGGCTCGTCGAGGCCGGCGACCAGGAGGTCACGCGCGAAGGTCCACTCGATCCACCGGCCGCGTTCGGTCCGGAAGGCCACGGTCACCGCGAAGGGTTCGTGGGAGTGGTAGGACAGGCGCGACAGGACGGGCGTGGTGCTCTCGTTCAGCAGCACGAACTGGCTCTGGTGTACGGCGTCGGTGTGCACGGCCCCTCCTGGAGTCTCGCGGTCGGTTCGCGCGGCGCGAACTGTTCGGCAAGGAGATGACCAGGGCGGACGGTCATGACGGAGAAAGTCTCACGTTCACTTGATCGGTTGCATCCGTCCATTGTGGTGTAACACCGGGCACATACCCCTTGCGCTCACGCGGCCACGGGTGGTGACGGTTCGCGCAGCGCGTGGGGCAGTTTCCGGCGCAGCGCGAGCAGCGCGGGGACCGCGGATGCGCAGGTCAGGGCCAGAATCGACCAGGTGAGGGCGTTGCTCGCGCTGAGCAGCGCGGCCAGCAGGCCGGGCGCGAGCGCGATGGGCAGGCCCCACGAGAGCTGGAAGATCGAGCTGGCCCGCCCTTCGGCCCCGGGCGGCGCGGCCGCGGCGGCCGCGGCGGTGGCGGTCGGCCCGAAGAGCGCTTCGGCGATCGAGAAGCCGAGGCTGGTGAGCAGGATCAGCGCGGTGGCCACGGACAGCGGCACGGCTTCCAGCGGGATCAGCAGCGCGAAGCAGAGGGAGAAGAGAACGGCGGACCCGACGAGCCCGGCGGTCCGGCTCCGCCCGGCGAGCAGGGCGACGATCGGCCGCTGCGCGGTGACGACGACCACGGTCCCGAGCGTGATGGCGGTCCCGGCGATCCACTGTGGACCGTGAAGGAGATCCCGGACGACGAGCGGGAGTACGGAGAACTTGCTCGCGCTGGCGAGGGTGAACGCCATGTGGGTGACGCAGAACCCGGTGAAGGCCCGGTCGCCGAGGACGGCCCGCCAGCTCCCCGCAGGCACTTTCACGTGAAAGTGCCCCTTCCGGCTGGGGGTGGCGGCACTTTCACGTGAAAGTGCCCTGGGGAGGAGGCGGATCAGGAGCGCTGCCGCCGCGAAGCTCGCCGCGTTCACGTACGCCAGCAGGTGGAAGGCCCATGGGCTCGTGATCGTCGGCAGCACCGCCGTCGCCGCCGCGCCGAGGCCCGCTCCCGCGAACCGGCCCACCGTCTGCGTCGCCAGCACCCGGTCCGTGTCCGCCCCGGCTGTGAGCCGGGCCACCATCGGCGCGTTGCACGTCCAGAACAGGCGGTCGCCGAAACCCGCCACCGCCGAGACCGCGATCACCTGCCAGCTCGTGTGCGCCAGCGGGTAGGCCGCGAAGGCCGCGAGGCGCACCAGGTTGCCCGCTATGAGCAGCGCCCGGGGGCCGAAGCGGTCCATCGCCACCCCGGTCGCCGGGCCCGTCACGAGGGCCAGCAGGGCGCCGATCGTCAACGACGTCCCCGCGTCGACCAGGTCCATGCCCTGCCCGTGCACCAGGAACAACAGGGCGAAGGGGACCCACAGCCCGCTGCCCAGCGCGTCGATCAGCGTCGCGGCCAGGAAGATCCGGCGCGTGCTCACTGGTCGAGCGGCAGGCCGAGCCCCACTTTCACGCGGTCCATCGCCACGCTCGTCGTGAAGTGCCGGACGTTCGGGTTGTCGAAGAACATGCGCCGGGTGAACGCCTCGAAGCCCGCCATGTCCGGGCACGTGACGATCAGCACGAAGTCCGCCGCGCCGGTGACGTAGTAGCACTGCTGGACGGCGTCCTCGGCGAGCACCTGACGGCGGAAGCCGTCGAGGACCGCGAGGTTCTCCCGCTCCATCTCGACCGTCACCACGAACGTCATGCTCAGCCCGAGCGCCTCCGGCGACAGCACCGCCACCTCGCGCTCGATCACCCCCGCCTCGCGCAGCCGCTTGATCCGCCGCTGGACCGCCGCGGCCGAAAGCCCGACCTTGGCGCCGATCGTTTCGGCGATCGTGCGGGCGTCCGCCTGGAGGCAGGCGAGGATGGCGATGTCCAGCTGGTCGAGGTCGGGTGTCCGCACCCCAGCAGGCTATCCGGCACCCCCGACAGTTCGCCGCCTTTCACTCCTCCGTGACGTCGCTCACTACTCCGTCCGAGGCGAAGATGAAACAACTTTCTGAGTGAGGTGGAACACAACTGACCGGTCTACCAGGGGGTAGCCCATAGAAGTGGAAGACCAGCCGGTCGCTCCGCCAACCCGCCGGCGTGGGGAGGCTATCCCGTGCCCGCACCTGCCGCCGTGCTGACCGGTCTCGGCTCGTGGTTGCCGACGAAAGTCCTGGACAACCACGAGATCGCCGCCCGGCTCGACACCTCGGACGAGTGGATCCGGACCCGCACCGGGATCCGCGAACGCCGCGTCGCCGGGCCGGACGAGTCCACTGTGGACCTCGCCGTCGGGGCGGGCCGCGAAGCGCTCGCGGGCGGCACGGCCGACGCCGTCGTCCTCGCCACCTCCACCCCCGACCAGCCCTGCCCGGCCAGCGCGCCGCAGGTCGCCGCCCGGCTCGGGCTCGGCACGGCCGCGGCGTTCGACGTCAACGCCGTCTGCAGCGGCTTCGTCTACGCCCTCGCCACGGCGGCCGGCTTCATCGCGGGCGGGCTGGCCGAGCGCGTGCTCGTGATCGGCGCCGACACCTTCACCACGCTCGTCGACCCCGGCGACCGCACCACCGTCCCGATCTTCGGCGACGGCGCCGGAGCCGTCCTCCTCCGCGCCGGTGACGCCGATGAGCCCGGCGCGTTCGGCCCGTTCGACCTGCACAGCGAGGGCGAGCACGCCGAGCTGCTGTGGGTCGAGGCCGGCGGCGCCCGGCGGCGGCTCTCGGAGACCCCGGCCGACCGCTTCCTCGCCATGCAGGGCACGGCCGTGTTCCGGCACGCCTGCGCGCGGATGGCGGAGTCGTCGCGCACGGTCCTGGACCGCGCGGGCTGGATGGTCGGCGACGTCGACCGCTTCGTCGGGCACCAGGCGAACATCCGGATCCTCCAGGCGACGGCGAAGCAGCTCGGCATGCCCGCCGACGCCGTGGTCGCCAACATCGACCGGGTCGGCAACACCAGCGCCGCGTCCATCCCGCTCGCGCTGGCCGACGCCCGCGCCGACGGCACCCTCGCCCCGGGCCACCGCGTCCTGCTCAGCGCGTTCGGCGCGGGCCTGACCTGGGGTTCGACCGTGCTGCGCTGGCCGGACCTGGGTCAGCTCTGAGCGGCCGCCGTCCAGGTCGGCGTCGCCTCCTGGCGGCCGCGGAGCTCCAGTTCGCCGTGCTTCTCCCAGTGCGCGGCCTCGCCCGGCAGCGCCGCGGAGACGACGGCGTCGCTGGCCAGCACCCGTGACGGCACGCCCTTGGCGAGCTCGGTGAGCCGTGCGGCCTCGTTGACCGCGTCACCGATCACGGTGTACTCGAGCCGGCTGCTGGACCCCAGCTGCCCGGCGAACACCGGGCCGCTGGAGACGCCGATGCCGAGGTCGAGCTCGCCGGTCTCGCGCACCGCGTCGCGGATCGCCCGGGCGGCGGCCAAGGCGGCCGTCGGGGCGTCCGAGAGCCGCGTCGGCGCGCCGAAGATGCACAGGGCGGCGTCGCCCTGGAACTTGTTGACCAGCCCGCCGCGCGCGTTGACCGCGGAGACGACCGCGGCGAACAGCCGGTTCAGCTTCCCGACCAGTTCCTCCGGCGGGGTGCGGTAGGCCAGCGCGGTCGAGTCGACGACGTCGACGAACAGCGCCGTGACCTCGCGGACGTCACCCGAGAGGGAGGCGCCGTACTCCAGGGCGTGGCGGGCGACGTCGGCGCCGACGTGCCTGCCGAACAGGTCCCGCATCCGCGCCTGCTCGCGCAGGCCGGCGGCGAGCTGGTTGACCGACGTCTGGAGCCTGCCGATCTCGCTGGAGTCGTCGACGTCCACGGCCACGTCGTTGTTGCCGCGCGCGATCTCGTCGAGCGCCACGCGCAGCCGGTGCAGCGGTGCCGCGACCGCCCTGGCCAGCAGTGCCGTGCTGATCGCGCCGACGCCGAGGCCGATCACGGACAGCATGATCAGGCTCGCCGTGTGGTCGCCCGAGCCCAGCTCCGGCGGGGTGGCGATGAGCAGCACCCCCACCAGCGGGACGCCGCCGGCCAGCGCCCAGGTGACGACCAGCCGGGTCAGCACGGTGACCGGCAGCGAGCCGCGCGGCGGCAGGACGTCCAGCGCGATCGTCATCACCGGCCGCGCCACCCACTCGGCCGCCAGGTAGGTGAGGCCGACGGTGGTGAGCCCGCCGAGCCCGATCACCGTGGCCATGCCGACGGCGTCGTCGGCCGAGCCGAGCACCCCGGCGAGCACGGTGAGGACGACGGTGCCGATCAGCCAGAGCGTGCCGCTGACCACGGCCATGTCGACCGGCAGCCGCAGCGCCCGGCGCGCCTCGCTCTCCGACGGCGGGCGGCCGAGCACGAACCAGACGGCGGTGCGGCGCTGCAGCCACGCCGTCCACAGCGTCCCGGCGAGCAGGGCCGCGGCGACGATCCCGGCCGCGGTCAGGCCGAGCACCCAGCCGCGGTCGCCGACGTCGCCCGGCAGGCCCTGCAGCACCAGCAGCAGCGCGACCACGCCGGACCCGGCGACGCTCGAGCCCAGGCCCAGCGCGGCGAAGCCCAGGCTGGTGCGCAACACCACGCGGACGTTCTTCACGGCGATCTTGCGCACGGCGTCGATCGTACGGCCGAAAATGCGTGGCCACCGCCGGTGGCAGCTGGTTACCGTCCGGGCATGGAGCCACTCGGCCAGGACGAGGTCCGGGCCTCGTTCGTCAACTGCACCCGCGGCGAAGCCAAGGGCGTGACGCTGCCCGCCCGGCCCGAGGAGATCCCCTGGGCGCAGCGGGAGTTCCTCGGCTGGCGCGACCCGAAGGCACCCGCTCGCGCCTACCTGGTGCTGCCGTACGGCGGGGAGGTCGTCGGGCTGGCCCTGCGCGCGGCGCCGCCCCCGAAGACGCGCCTGCGCAGCAACATCTGCGGCTTCTGCACCACCACGCACGGCCTCGCCGACATCACGCTGTTCTCCGGCAAGCGCGCCGGGAAGGCCGGGCGCGACGGCAACACGCTGGGCATCTACGCCTGCGGCAACCTGGCGTGCAGCCAGTACGTCCGCGGTCAGCTCAAGTCCGACGTGCCCCAGCCGTTCGAGACCCTCACGCTCGAGGAGCGCATCGCGCGGCTGGAGGAGAAGCTGCACAAGTTCGTGGCGCGGGTGCTGGAGTCGCGTTAGAAGCGGTACCGGACGATGTGCGCCGTGCGGGCCAGCGCCGGGAAGACCTTGAGCATCCGCAGCTGGAACCGGGTGATCGGGCCCATCTTGGCCAGCACGTCCGGGGTCGCCCAGTGGCCGGCGTCCAATGCGGACTCGAGGGTGAGGCCGCAGCGTTCCAGCTCGCGCGGGTCGTCGACGCCCCAGTACAGCGTCGCGCCCGCCTTGCGCACCGGCGCGTTGAGCTTCTGGATCCTGATGGCCGTCCGGTTGAACAGGTCGCAGATCACCTCGCCGGAGGGGAACTTCGCGGCCAGCCGGCGGAACAGCTCGATGCCGGTCTCGGGCTTCAGGTACATCGTGAGGCCTTCGGCGACGATCAGCGCCGGCCGGTCCGACGGCACCTGGTCGAGCCACCCGAAGTCGGTGACCGACGAGCCGATGTGCGTGTGGTTCGGCGCCGGGGCGTAGAGCTTTTCGCGCAGCTCGACGACCTCGGGGTAGTCGATGTCGTACCAGTGGACCGTCTCCGGCGGGGCGAGGCGCTGGAACCGCGTGTCCATGCCGCAGCCGAGGTGCAGCACGATCGCGTCCGGGTGGGCGCGCAGGTACCCGGCGGCCCA